>CALRYE020000036.1:0-42305 GCA_943372275.1 Janthinobacterium lividum | reverse complement strand
CTGCACCGGCTGGGCGCGGGCATTCATGTCCGGCTCGAAACCGGGCACCACTTCGCGCGGCAGCGTCTGCTTGATGAGCTTCTCGATGTCTTTCAGCATTTCGTGCTCGTCCACGCACACCAGCGAGACGGCTTCGCCGGTCGCGCCGGCGCGGCCGGTACGGCCGATGCGGTGCACGTAGTCTTCCGGAATGTTCGGCAAGTCGTAGTTGACCACGTGCGGCAGCTGATCGATGTCGATACCGCGCGCGGCGATGTCGGTGGCCACCAGCACTTGCAGCGCGCCATCCTTGAATTCCGACAGCGCCTTGGTGCGCGCCGACTGGCTCTTGTTGCCGTGGATGGCCATGGCGCCGATGCCGTCGGCGCCGAGCTGTTCGACCAGCTTGTTGGCGCCGTGCTTGGTGCGGGTAAACACCAGCACCTGGGTCCAGTTGTTGGTCTTGATCAGGTACGACAGCATCGGGTGCTTCTTGTCGCGGTCGACCGGGTGAATCTTCTGGGCGATCACTTCCACGGTGGAATTGCGGCGCGCCACTTCGATCATGGCCGGCTTGTTCAGCAAACCATCGGCCAGCGCCTTGATCTCTTCCGAGAAGGTGGCCGAGAACAGCAGGTTCTGGCGCTTCGGCGGCAACGCGGCCAACACTTTCTTGATGTCGCGGATGAAACCCATGTCGAGCATGCGGTCGGCTTCGTCCAGGATCAGGATTTCCACTTTCGACAGGTCGACGGTGCGCTGTTCCATGTGGTCCAGCAGGCGGCCCGGGGTGGCGACCAGGATGTCGACGCCGTGCTTGAGCTGCTTGATCTGCGGGTTGATGCCGACGCCGCCGAAGATCACGGCCGAGTTCAGGGCGGTGTACTTGCCATACACGCGCACGCTTTCCTCGACCTGGGCCGCCAGTTCGCGGGTCGGGGTCAGGATCAGGGCGCGCACGGCGCGCGGCGACGTCTTGCTGGGCAGGGCGGCGCCGATCTTGTCGGTCGACAGGCGGTGCAGGATCGGCAGGGTGAAGCCGGCGGTCTTGCCGGTTCCGGTCTGGGCGCCGGCGAGCAGGTCGCCACCGGCCAGCACGGCGGGAATCGCCTGCGACTGGATCGGGGTGGGGACGGTATAGCCGTGTTCGGTAACGGCACGAACGATGGCGTCGGACAGGCCGAGGGAGGTAAAGGACATGGTAACTTTATGGTGAAGATCGGCCCGTCGTCATCCTTGTGGGAGAACGCCAGTGGCAGGCAATCTGTTTTGAACAATTGACGGTGGCGTCCACACTGGACCCGATGCCACCAGACTTGCAGTATACCGCAGCAACTCTATACGACTAGAAAGAAGTGCTTTGCGGCAATTTAATGCGCCCGTCCGCGTCCATCCGCACGGCGCGTGCAGCGGACGCTGCGCGCATGCCACAAAGGCGCGCACCGGGCAATACGGGAAGCAATCTTGCTTCCCGGACAGCACTGACGGTATTTTACGCGAAAGGCGACAGCAGCGTCACGAGCTGGCCGAACACCTTCGGGCTGGCGGCGATGATGTCGCCCTTGTACAGGTAAGCCGACTCGCCGTTCAGTTCGCCGACGATGCCGCCCGCTTCCGTCACCAGCAGGGAACCTGCGGCGATATCCCACGGCTTGAGGCCTTTTTCAAAGAAGCCGTCGCTGCGCCCGGCGGCCACGTTGGCCAGTTCCAGCGCAGCCGAACCGGCGCTGCGCATACCCTGGCAGCGCTCGGCGACGACCGCATACATCTTCAGGTAGTCGTCCAGCGCGCGCGGACCGGCGCCGTGGCCGGAACAGAGCAGGGTATTGGTGACGCGGTCGTGCTTGGTGACGCGGATGCGCTTATCGTTCAGGAACGCGCCGCCGCCCTTGGAGGCGGTGAACAGGTCGTTACGTACCGGATCGTAGATGACGGCTTGCGTGACGATGCCGCGCTGGGCCAGCGCGATCGAGACGCAATAGTTGGGGTAGCCGTGCATGAAGTTGGTGGTGCCATCGATGGGGTCGATGATCCAGGCGAATTCACTCTCGTCGTTCAGATTCTTGGAGGCGCCGGACTCTTCCGCCAGGATGGCGTGGTCGGGGTACGCCTTGAGCAGCGTTTCAATGATGGCCTGCTCGGCGGCCTGGTCGACGTCGGTGACGAAGTCGTTGTGTTGTTTTTCAGTAACAGTGATGCGATCGACGTCGAAGGACGCGCGCTGGATGACGGTGGCGGCGCGGCGGGCGGCTTTGATCGCCGTGTTGAGCATTGGGTGCATTGAAAGCTTCCGATATAAAAACGCAATGGCCCGCCGCACCCGACGGATGCAGCGAAACAAGGTATGAACGAGAATGAATTAAAGAGCGAGGCGGTACGATCTGGCAAAGAAACTGGTTAAAATTGCGCTGCTTTGAAGCTGAACCTGAAGCCGAAACCACCAGCTTGCAAGCCCGCATTTAACCGTTTGCCACCGCGCGATAGCGCTATTCTAAATGAACCAGCCCCAGACCACCGATTTAGTTTTCAACCGGCTTCGCTTTATCCTGGTCGAAACCAGCCGTGCAGGCAACATCGGCGCGGCCGCCCGGGCCATGAAAACCATGGGCTTTTCCGATCTGGTGCTGGTCAACCCGCGCTTTCCCGACGCCCTGAGCGATGCGGAAGCGGTGGCCTTCGCCAGCGGCGCGCAGGACGTGCTGGAAGGCGCGCGCATCGTCGGCAGCATGGCCGAAGCGCTGGAAGGGTGCAATTTCGCCGCCGCCGTGTCGGCCCGCCTGCGCGAATTTTCCCCGCCCGTGTGGGACCCGCGCACCTTCGCCGGCCACGTGGCCGGCACGGGCGAACTGCGCGCCGCGCTGGTGTTCGGCAACGAGCGCTTCGGCCTGCCGAACCAGATCGTCGAAGCCTGCAATGTGCTGATCAACATTCCCGCCAACCCCGATTATTCGTCGCTCAATCTGGCCCAGGCCGCGCAGGTGCTGGCCTACGAATGCCGCGTGGCCGCCAGCCTGGAGGCGCAGCCCACCGCCATCGGCTTTCACGGCGACAGCGCCAGCCTGGACCAGGTCGAAGGCATGTTCGGCCATCTGCAGGAGGCGCTGGTGGCGATCGACTTTCTCGACGCCGACAATCCCAAGAAACTGATGCCGCGCCTGAAGCGCCTGTTCTCCCGCACCCAGCTCGAAACCGAGGAAGTCAACATCCTGCGCGGCATTGCGCGCCAGATCCTCAAGTCGGTTGCGCCATCCAAGCCGCAATGATGAGCATGCGCCGCATCGTCGCGCTGTTGCTGCTGGTGCAGCTGGCGGGCGCGCTGGCCATTGCCTGGGCGCTGGTGCGCTACGCCGGATGGACGCCGGCGCTGGCGCTGGCCGGCGGCGTGGCGGCGGCGTTGCTGGTGCGCGCCGTTATCGGCGCCAACAATTTCCGGGTCAGCGCCCGCAGCGCCAGTGCGACCCCGACCGCGCACCAGATCGCGCCGGCGCGCGCGCTGCGCATGTTCGGCGAAGAATACGCCGCCACCATGCTCAACTCGTCGTGGCTGATGCTGCACGGGCGCGCACACAGCCGCATCTATCCGGACAGCCGCGCCGTGCCGGTGCTGCTGGTGCACGGCTACGGCTGCAACAGCGGCTACTGGCGCCCGGTGGTGCGCGAGCTGGACCGAAAGGGCATCAGCCATGCCACGGTCGACCTGGAACCGCTGATCGCCGACATCGACAGCTACGTGGCGCAGATCGATCAGGCGGTGCAGGCGCTGTGTGCGGCCAGCGGCGCGACGCAGGTGGCCATCGTCGGCCACAGCATGGGCGGGCTGGTGGCGCGCGCTTATCTGCGCGTGCACGGTGTCGGCCGGATCGAACGCGTCTTTACACTGGGCACGCCCCACCACGGCACCGTGCTGGCCAACCTGGGGCTGGGAGCGAACGCGGCGCAGATGGCGCGCAAGTCGGGCGATGCGCCCAGCCAGTGGCTGCAACAACTTGCCGCCAGCGAAGACGCCGCGCTGCGCGCGCGCATCACCTCGATTTACTCACATCACGACAACATCGTCTCGCCGCAAACCTCCAGCGTGCTGCCCGGCGCGCGCAATATCGACGTGGGCGGTGTTGGCCATGTAGCAATGGCTAGTAATCGAATGATATTGGCCTGCCTGATGCATGAAATTGACATGTTGCCCACGCGCTAAATAATGTTTAGCAACACCACGATCAGCCGTGATACAGTCGAATTTAACAGCATTGTCATGGACAGCCGAGCAGGCTGTACATAGTGCAACCGCGGCGTGCTTATGCCGCTTGCGCCCCGACACCCGGTAGCCCGCGCCGATCGCCCCCAAGGCGTCCAGCGCGGCCTGACGTGCCAGCGGCGTGAAGGTGTAGCGAAATTGCGACTCGCAAGCGCTTGAAGCGGGCAGACGGATTCCACAGGAGCGCAACAGTGTCGGCACGGATCCTCATTATTGAAGATAACCCCACCAACATGGAGTTGATGGTGTATTTACTGACCGCGTTCGGCTACACGCCGCTGGCGGCCTACGATGGAGTCAGCGGCGTCGATACCGCCCGAGAGACGAACCCCGACCTGATCATCTGCGACGTGCACCTGCCCAAGCTCGATGGCTACGGCGTGGTCGCCGCGCTCAAGCGCGACAGCAAGCTGAAAGACATTCCCGTGCTGGCCGTCACGGCCCTGGCCATGGTGGGCGACCGCGAGCGCTTGCTGGCGGCCGGCTTCGACGGCTACATCGGCAAGCCGATCGAGCCGGACACCTTCGTCGCCCAGCTCGAAGCGTTCCTGCCCCAGGCGCACGCCGTGGCGGCGCCGCCGCCGGCCGCGCCGGAGCGCCAGGCCACCATCCTGATCGTCGACGACCATGTGCTCAACCGCGAATTCCTGATGACGCTGCTGGGCTACGGCGGCCACCGGCTGATCGAAGCGGCCGACGGCGTGGAGGGGCTCAAGATGGTCGAGCAGGAGCATCCCGACCTGATCATCTCCGACATCCTGATGCCGAACATGGATGGCTACGAGTTCGTCACGCGCTTGCATAGCGCGCCGGCCACCGCGCAGCTGCCGGTGATCTTTTACACGGCCACCTACCGCGAACGCGAAGCCAATCAGCTGGCCCAGTCGTGCGGCGTGCGCTGGGTGCTGCCCAAGCCGTCCGACCCGGAAGTGATCCTGCGCACCGTGCACGAAGCGCTGGGGCTGACCGTGCCATTGACGCTGCCGCAGTTCACCGAAGCGGGCGGCGCGCCGCCGCGCATGATGCTCATCGACGACAAGGTCGCCGAGTATCTCGACGAAGTCGAGTCGAGCAGCCAGGATCTGTCGCGGCTGGCCAACAAGACCAATCACAGCGGCGAGGGCAGCAGCCAGCAGTCGCACGAGATGTCGGTCATGACCGACCGCCTGGCCAGTTCGCTCTCCAGCCTGCAGGCCGTGAGCCTGCGCCTGACCGCCATGATCGAACTGGGCATCGAGCTGGGCGCCGAGCGCGATCCGGGCGCGCTGATCGAAATCGGCTGCCGCGTCGCGCAGAACATCTGCGTGGCCAAGTACGGCTGCATCGGCGTGCTCAATGAGGAAGGCACGGAAGTGACGTACTTCTCGGCCTGCGGCGACAGCGGCCATGCGCATGTGATCAAGAACATGCCGCGTGCCGGCGTGCTGGGCACGATGCTCAAGGACCGCCACCCCGTGCGCATCCGCGGCATGGCGGGCGACCCGACCCTGATCGGTCTGCCGCAAGGACACCCGCAGGTGCATTCCTTCCTGGGCGTGCCAATCGCTTCGCGCGAGCGCGTGCACGGCTGGCTGTACCTGGTCGACAAGCTGGGCGCGAACGAATTTTCGGAAGTGGACGAACGGGTCGCGGTGACGGTCAGTGCGCAGATCGCCGTGGCGTACGAGAACGTCGTGCTGTACGCCGAAATCAGCCGCCACCACGCCCAGCTCACGGCCGACATGGCCGCCCGCATCCGCCTCGACGAAGACTTGCGGCGCTTTCGCACGGCGATGGACGCCACCGCCGACGCCATCTTTCTGATCGACCGCACCAGCATGTCGTTCGTGGACGTCAACGCGACCGCGTGCCGCATGCTGGGCTACCAGCGCGACGACTTCCTCAGTATCAGCGACGGCGTGGCTGCAACTACTGCAACTACCGCAACTACTGCAACTACCGCAACTACCGCAACTACTGCGGCCACAATAGTCAACACTATCCCCAACACGCTCGACAAGGCGCGCCTGCAGGAGCTGTACGACAAGCTGCTGGCTGGCGACCAGTCCGGCGCCATGGCCGAACTGACCCTGCAGCGCCGCGACGGCAGCGCGCTGTCGGTGGAGGTGCAGCGCCGCAGCCTGCGCTCTGGCTCGACCTGGATCCTGGTGGCGGTGGCGCGCGACATCACCGAGCGCAAGGAAGCCGAACTGCGCCTGCTCAAGCTGGCCCACTTCGACACCCTGACCGGGCTGCCCAACCGCAGCCAGTTCTATTCGGCGCTCGCGCGCGCGCTCGATCAGGCGGCCGAACACCGCTGGGCCGTGGGCGTGCTGTTCCTCGACCTGGACCGCTTCAAGACCATCAACGACACGCTGGGCCACTCGGCGGGCGACAATCTGCTGCGCCAGTTTTCCGGGCGCCTGGTCGACTGCCTGCGCGTGCGCGACACCATCGGCCGCTTCGGCGGCGACGAATTCGCCGCCATCCTGGTGCTGCCCGAAGGCCCGCAGACCGCCATCGCCGTGGTCGACAAGATCCGCGAATCGCTGCGCCGGCCGTTCGACCTGGAAGGGCACGAAGTGACCGTCACGGCCAGCATCGGCATCACCGTCTATCCGGACGACGGGCTCGACGCCGACACCCTGATCAAGTACGCCGATACGGCGATGTACCGCGCCAAGGAAGCCGGGCGCGACGCCTTCCGCTTCTTTACCGCCGAAATGAACGCGCAGTCGCTGGCCCGGCTCGACCTGGAAAGCGCCTTGCGGCGCGCCATCGACAACGATGAATTCGTGCTGCACTACCAGCCCAAGGTGCACATCGGCTCGGGCCGCATCAGCGGCGCCGAAGCGCTGATCCGCTGGAACCGTCCCGGTCATGGCATGGTGTCGCCGGCGCTGTTCGTGCCGATTCTGGAAGAGACGGGACTGATCGTGCGGGTTGGCACCTGGGTGCTGAATGAAGCCTGCCGCAAGATCGCCAAGTGGTCCCATTCGCGCGGCGGGCCGGTGCAGCTGTCGGTCAACGTGTCGGGCATCCAGTTCTTTGTCGGCGGCCTGGAAGAAGAGGTGCTCAAGGCGCTCAAGGTGAACAACATTTCGCCCGAGCTGCTCGAGCTGGAGCTGACCGAAAGCTCGCTGATGTCCAACGCCGAAGACACGATCACGGTGCTGCGCAACCTGAAGGGGCTGGGCATCCAGATTTCGGTGGACGATTTCGGCACCGGGTATTCGAGCCTGGCGTACCTGAAGCGCTTCCCGATCGACAAGCTCAAGATCGACATCGCCTTCGTGCGCGAAGTGACCAGCAATCCCGACGACGCGGCCATCGTGCTGGCGATCATCCACATGGCGCACAGCCTGAAACTGCAGGTGGTGGCCGAAGGCGTCGAGCGCGATGCCCAGCTGGCCTACCTGCGCCGGAATGGCTGCGACGAGATGCAGGGGTACTACTTCAGCCGGCCCGTGCCGGCCGAAGAGTTCGAGATGATGATCGCCGAAGGCAAGTGCCTGACCACGCCCGTGGACGAGTCGATGCTCGAGCAGCAGACCTTGCTGATCGTCGACGATGATGCGTTCATGCTCGATGTGCTGTCGGACTTCCTGGCGCAGGATGGCTACCGGATCCTGACGGCGGAGACGGCGGCGGAAGGGTTTGATCTGCTGGCGCGGCACAAGGTGCAGGTGATCCTGTGCGACCAGTGCATGCCGCTCATGAGCGGTACCGAGTTCATGGAACGTGTCAAGAACCTGTGTCCCGACACGTTCAGGATCATGTTGTCTGCATACGCGGACCTGACGCCGATCATGGCGGCGATCAATCACGGCGCGATCGACCGGTTCTATACCAAGCCGTGGAAGGGCGCTGTGCTGCGCGAGAATATCCGTGAGGGGTTCAGGCTGCATGCGCAGTTGCATGGGCACGGGGCGCGGGTGCTGGCCGCCTGAGTGCGCGTGGCGCCACGCGCAATAAGTGGCACTGCGCGCGAGGGGCGCTTCGCGCAAACAATTGGCGCTATGCGCAGCAACCACAACTCGCAAAACCGTCATTCCCGCGCACGCGGGAACCCATAGGACCGAAGCTCTGTGTTGCCATTCAACTGAGCTTCATTTCTATGGGTCCCCGCTTTCGCGGGGATGACGGTTTTGAGTTTTGAGGTGCAAAGAGCACGTGATGCACTGGAAAGCACTGGTAATCACAGGGCCGGCTTACCCCCGCCCCATGCTCGGCCGCTTCGCTGAATACGTCCACCCCGGCACCAGAAACTGCATCGCCATCGCATCGTCGCGCGCGGTGGTGGCCACTTTGTTGTACAGCTCATGCGCGGCCATGATGCGGTCCATGTCCGGCTCGATCCCCAGGCCCGGCGCATCCGGCACCTTCACCTCGCCGCCCACAATCTGCAGCGGCTCGCGCGTCAGGCGCTCTTCGCCTTCCTGCCAGATCCAGTGCGTATCGATCGCCGTGATCTTGCCCGGCGCCGCCGCCGCCGCATGCGTGAACATGGCCAGCGACACATCGAAGTGATTGTTCGAATGCGAACCCCATGTGAGTCCCCACTCATGGCACAGCTGCGCCAGCCGCACCGAGCCCTGCATGGTCCAGAAGTGCGGATCGGCCAGCGGAATATCCACCGCGCCCAGCAAATGCGAGTGCGCCATCTGGCGCCAGTCGGTGGCGATCATGTTGGTCGCCGTCGGAATGCCGGTGGCGCGGCGGAATTCCGCCATGGTCTCGCGGCCCGAATAACCGTTCTCCGGGCCGCACGGGTCTTCCGCATACGCGAGCACGTGGCCCTGGCCGCGGCACAGCGCAATGGCTTCGTCCAGCCCCCACGCGCCGTTCGGGTCGAGCGTCACGCGCGACTCCGGAAAGCGCCGCTTGATCGCGGTGACCGCCTCGATCTCGGTGGCGCCGTCCATCACGCCGCCCTTGAGCTTAAAGTCGCGAAAGCCGTACTTCGCCACGGCAGCTTCGGCCAGCGCCACCACTTGCGCGGTGCTGGTGGCTTCCTGGTGGCGCAGCTTGTACCAGCCCTCGGCGTCGCTGGCGCCGGCCTGGTAGTCCAGGTCCGTGCGGGTGCGGTCGCCGATATAAAACAGGTAGGCCAGCATCGGCACGCTGTCGCGCTGCTGTCCCGCGCCCAGCAGTTCGCACACCGGCACGCCCAGGTGCTGGCCGAGCAGATCGAGCAGCGCCGCTTCCACCGCCGTGACCACGTTCTCCAGGCGCAGATTGATCTCGTGCGGCTGCACCAGCAGCGCCGCTTCCGCGCTGGACGTCACCTGGTGCTGCTGGCCACCCGCGCCGCTCTTGCCGGCCGAGGCGATGGCCGCGCGCACGCCGTTCAGGGTGCGGTTGTAGCGTCCCAGCTGCGTGCCCACCACCAGTGGCACGGCGTTGTTCAAGGCGCGCAGGATGCCCGCGCCGCCCGGCACTTCACCGATGCCGGTATTGCCCGCGCTGTCGGTCAACAGCACCAGGTTGCGGGTGAAATAGGGCGCGTGGGCGCCGCATAGATTGAGCAGCATGCTGTCGTGCCCGGCCACCGGGATCACCTGCATGGCGGTGATCACCGGAGTTGTTGCTGATACCATTGTTTGTCCCTATAATGAATAGCGCTACCATTTACCAAGTGTGAAGGATTTATGTCTCCTAGTCAACCGCTCCGCAACACGCTGGTGGCCCTTGCCATCGCCTGCGCAACCTCTTTGGCCGGGGCCGCAGCGCCCGTGCACTGGGTCTCATCGTGGGGCTCAGCCCAGCAAATTCCCGATCCGCAGAACGAATTGCCGGCCGCCGGCTGGAACGATGCCAGCCTGCGCCAGATCGTCCAGACGTCGATCGGCGGCAGCGAACTGCGCGTGCGGTTCAGCAACGTATTTGGTAGCGCATCCATTGTAATCGATCACGCCACAATCGCGCTTGCCGTCGCCCCCGGCAAGCCCGATCTGGACCCGTCCAGCATCAAGCCGCTGACCTTCGGCGGACGCGCGTCGGTGACCATCCCGGCCGGCGCCGAGTACTACAGCGACACGGTGGCGCTGAAGCACCCGCCCCGCGCCAACCTGGCCATTTCCACCCACTTCGCCAGCGCCCCGGCGCGCCAGACCAGCCATGGCGGCTCGCGCACCACCAGCTTTTACGTCGCCGGCGACAAGGTGACGGACGCGGCCTGGCCGGAAGCGGCCAAGGTCGTGCACTGGTACCAGATCGCCGCGGTGGAGGTCAAGGCGCCCAGGACGGTGGGCGCGGTGGTGGCGATCGGCGACTCGATCACCGACGGCTACGGCGTCACCACCGACGGCAACAACCGCTGGACCGACGTGCTGGTGGAGCGCCTTCAGGGCGGCAAACCCGTTGCCGTGATCAATGCCGGCATCGGCGGCGGGCGCATGCTGAAGGATGGTTTGGGCCCGAACCTGGCGGCGCGCTTCGAACGCGACGTGATCGCGCGCCCGGGCGTCACCCACGCCATCGTGCTGATCGGCGTGAACGACCTGGGCGGCCAGCACCGCAACAAGGAAGACACGCCGGCCGCGCGCAAGGCGCTGGTGGAAGAGCTGATGCAAGCGCACCGCCAGCTGGTCGAACGGGCCCACGCCCACGGCATCTGCGTGGTCGGCGCCACCGTGTCGCCTTATACGGGCAGCGACTACTACAACCCTGGCCCGGCCAACGAAGCGGACCGGCAGGCCCTCAACGGCTGGATCCGCACGTCCGGCGTGTTCGACGCGGTGGCCGACGTCGACGCGGCCCTGCGCGACCCGGCCGATGGATCACGCCTTGCGCCGCAGCTCGATTCAGGCGACCATCTGCATCCGAGCCTGGCGGGCTACCGTGCCATCGCCAACGCTGTTCCCCTCAACGCACTGCGCACCTGCGCCCATCGCCGATGACCACACGTTCAACCCGTTCCAGCCAGCTGCTCGCCTGTGCAGCCTTCGCCACCCTGGCCTTGTCGGCCGCCGCGCCCGCGTCCGCGGCCGGCGCCACCTACGACAATCCGGTGCTGTCGGGCTTTAATCCCGATCCCAGCGTGTGCCGCGTGGGCAGCGACTACTACCTTGCCACCAGCAGCTTCGAGTATTTTCCCGGCGTGCCGATCTATCACAGCCGCGACCTGGTCAACTGGCGCCAGATCGGCCATGCGCTCACGCGCGTGAGCCAGCTGCCGCTGGAAGGGCAGAAAAGCTCCAAGGGCATCTTCGCGCCGACCTTGCGCTGCCAGGACGGCACCTTTTACCTCGTCACCACCAACATCGAGAACGGCGGCAGCTTTTATGTGACCACCAAGGACCCGGCGGGCGAATGGTCGGAGCCCGTATGGCTCAAGGAGCCGACCTTCGGCATGGATCCGTCGCTGCTGTTCGACGACGACGGCAAGGTGTATTACACGCGCCATGGCGGCGGCGAGCGGGGCGGCGCGTATCAGGCCGAACTCGATCTGGCCACCGGCAAGCTGAAGGCGGACGTGCGCCAGATCTGGGCCGGCACCGGCGGCGTATGGCCGGAAGGCCCGCACCTGTACAAGGTCAATGGCATGTACTATCTGCTGCAATCGGAAGGCGGCACCTCGTACAACCACTCGCTGACGATGGCCCGTTCCAGCACGCCGTGGGGGCCCTTTGAGCCGGCGCCGGGCAATCCGCTGCTGACGCACCGCGATCATCCGGAGCTGCCGATTCAGGCAACCGGTCACGGCGACCTGGTGCAAACGCCCGAGGGCAAGTGGTGGATGATCATGCTGGGCATCCGCCCGGTCAACAAGCAGCACCATCTGGGCCGCGAAACGCTGCTCGCGCCCGTGAGCTGGGACGACAAGGGCTGGCTGGTGGTCAATGGCGGCAAACCGATCCAGGAGCGCATGAGCGCCGATGGATTGCCGCCCCTGAAACCGTGGCCGGTGGCCCCCGTGCGCGACGACTTCAACCAGCCGCGCCTGGGTCTGGAGTGGACCTTTCTGCGCGGTCCGGCCACGGGCCTGTGGTCGCTGTCGGAGGCGCCCGGCACGCTGCGCCTGAAAGGCAGCGCGGCGACGCTGGACGACGTGGCCATGCCGGCTTTCGTGGGACGGCGCCAGCAGCACATGCGCATGCGCGCAGCCACCGAGCTCAAGTTCGATCCCGCCGCCAAGGACGACATCGCCGGCCTTGCGCTGCGCATGAACGAGGAGCACCACTACACCTTGCGCATCGCCGGTCAGCCGCGCCGCGTCGAACTGGTCACGCGCGTGGCCGGCAAGAGCACGGTGCAGAAAAGCGCGCCGCTGGGCGCCGGCCCGGTCACGCTGCAGATCACGTCCACGCCGGAGCGTTACGACTTCAGCTTCAAGTCGGGCAAGGGCAAGCTGCGCACCATCGGCACGGCGCCGACCAACGATTTGAGCACCGAAAAGGCCGGCGGCTTTACCGGCGTCTTCGTGGGCATGTTCGCCAGCGGCGCCAAAGCGCCCGCTGCGGACTTCGCATGGTTCGATTATCAACCGCTAAGTAAATAGAGCTGTCCATGATTTCTCTCGTTCGCACCGCTGCCGCCATTTTGATGGCAGCGGCGCTGATTCAGCCCGCCCACGCGCTGGGCAAACTCAGTCTCGTCAGCTTTGCCGCCCCGGCGGACGGCGCGCTGGCGCTGGCTCACCGGGGCAGGGCGGCCACGCTGTATGTGGACGCGCAGGACCATGCCGGCGTGGTGCGCGCGGCGGGAGATCTGCAGATGGACGTGCAGCGCGTGAGCGGCGTCAAGCCTGCGCTGATCAGCAACCAGCCGCCCAAGGGGGCCGACGTCGTCATCGTCGGCACGCTCGGTAAAAGCGTGCTGATCGATGGGCTGGTCAAGTCGGGCGCGCTGAAGGTCGATGCCATCGCGGGCAAGTGGGAAGGCTACCTGGTGCAGACGCTGGTGCGGCCCATGCCGGGCGTGGAGCGCGCGCTGGTGATCGCCGGCGCCGACAAGCGCGGCACCATCTACGGCATCTACGAGATGTCCGAACAGATCGGCGTGTCGCCCTGGAGCTGGTGGGCCGACGTGGCGCCCCACAAGCATGCGAGCGTGTTCGTCTCGGCCGCCAGGGCGCAGGCCGATGCGCCCGTGGTCAAGTACCGCGGCATCTTCCTGAACGACGAAGCGCCTGCGCTGAGCAGCTGGGTCAAGCAAAACTACGGCAATTACAATCACAAGTTCTACGAGAAGGTCTTTGAGCTGATCCTGCGCCTGCGCGGGAACTACCTGTGGCCTGCCATGTGGGGCAACGCGTTTTATGACGACGACAAGTTGAATGGCCCGACCGCCGACAGGTATGGCATCGTCATGGGCACGTCGCATCACGAGCCGATGATGCGCGCGCAGCAGGAGTGGGGCCGCAACGGTGGCGGTGCGTGGGACTACAGCAAGAACGCCGGCCAGCTGGCTGAGTTCTGGCGCGGCGGCGTACGCAACACGCGCGACTACGAAAAGCTGATCACCATGGGCATGCGCGGCGACGGCGACGAGCCGATGTCGGAAGACTCGAACGTGTCGCTGCTGGAGAAAATCGTGCGCGACCAGCGCAGCATCATCGCCAAGGAAATCAATCCCGATGTGACAAAGGTGCCGCAGGTATGGGCGCTCTACAAGGAAGTGCAGGATTACTACGAAAAGGGCATGCGCGTGCCGGACGACGTGACCCTGCTGTGGTGCGACGACAACTGGGGCAATATCCGTCGCCTGCCGACTGCGGAAGAACGCAAGCGCTCGGGTGGGGCAGGGGTCTACTACCACTTCGATTATGTCGGCGGGCCGCGCTCGTACAAGTGGATCAACGTGACGCCGATCCCGAAGATCTGGGAGCAGATGCACCTGGCGTGGCAGCACGAAGCGAAGCGCATGTGGATCGTCAACGTGGGCGACTTAAAACCCATGGAAGTGCCGATCGAGTTTTTTCTGACCTATGCCTGGAACCCGGCTGCGTGGCCGGCCGAACGGCTGCCGGAGTACCTGAAGCTGTGGGCAACGCGCGAGTTCGGCGCGACCCATGCGGCGGACATCGCCGACATCGTCGCCAAATACACCAAGTACAACGGCCGCCGCAAGCCGGAGCTGCTGGAGCCCGACACCTACAGCCTGGTCAACTACAACGAGGCCGAGCGCATCGCGGGCGAGTTCCGCGAACTGAAGGCGCGGGCGGAGAGGATCGCCGCGGCCATGCCGGCCGAGCGGCGCGCTGCGTTTTTCCAGCTGGTGCTGCATCCGGTGAAGGCCAGCGCCATCGTCAACGAGCTGTATATCACGGCGGCGCGCAACCGGCTGCATGCGGCCCAGGGCCGGGCATCCACCAACGATCTGGCGGCCAAGGCACGCGCGCTGTTTCGCGACGATGCGGCGCTGACCGACCAGTACCACAGCATCAACGGCGGCAAGTGGAATCACATGATGGCGCAGAAGCACCTGGGCTACGCCTTCTGGAACGAGCCGCCGCGTAATGTGATGCCGGCCGTGTCCGAGGTGCAGATTCCGAAGGCGGGCGACATGGGCGTGGCGGTGGAGGGGAGCGACCTGGTGTGGCCGCGCTGGGGCAATGACAGTTTGAGCTTACCGGCGCTGTCGGTATTCGATGGACAGCAGCGTTTCGTCGACGTGTTCAATCGTGGCGAGCAGCCGTTTGAATTTGCCATCAGGGCCAGCGAGCCGTGGATCACGCTCAGCCAGACCAAGGGCAGGGTGGTGCGCGACCAGCGCGTGTTGGTGGGCGTTCGGTGGGACAAGGCGCCGCTCGATGTGAAGGAGGCCACGCTGACCGTGACGGGGCCGGGCAATGCGCGGTCGGTGATCAAGGTGCCGTTGCACAATCCGGCGGGCGTGCGGCCGGCTGCGGTGCGCGGGTTTGTCGAGAGCGATGGCGTGGTGGCGATCGAGGCGGCGCATTTTGACAGCGCCGTGGCGTCTGCGGGGCGGCAGTGGCAGGTGATACCTGATCATGGGCGCACGCTCTCCGGGGTGACTACATTGCCGGTGACTGCGGATGCGCTGGGCGTGGCCGACGGCATGCGGCTGGACTACGCGGTGCATCTGTTCAGTGCCGGCAAGGTCAAGGTGCAGGCGACCTTGGCGCCGACGCTCAAGTTCAGGCCGGGGCAGGGATTAAGGTATGCCGTGTCGATCGGCGACGAAGCGCCGCAGATTGTGAACGTGCACGCGAATGCGAGCGAAGCGCACTGGGAGCGGATTGTGTCGGATGGGGCGGCGGTGTTTACGTCGGAGCACGTGGTGGCCAGGCCGGGTGCGCATACGCTCAAGTTCTGGGCCCTCGATTCGGGGCTGGTGCTGCAGAAGCTGGTGATCGATGCGGGTGGGTTGAAGCCGAGTTACCTGGGGCCGCAGGAGAGTGTGCGGTTGGGGAGCGCTGCTCAAAAGCCGTAGGGGTTGTTGGGAACCACAATCCTTCAAACCGGCGTGACCGGAGTAGCCACTTGACGCTATATCGCACAGCAACCCACGTCATCCTCGCGAACGCGAGGACCCATACACAGCTGAACGGAGTCGTGATGCCTTCACTGCGCTAACGTTCTATGGGTCCCCGCTTTCGCAGGGAATGACGGTTTTTACTGTAACGAACGGCGCACGCTGACGTTGCGCGGGGGGCAGGGCGCACAATGTGCGGCATGACGGCCAGGCATGCCACTCAACGCTTAAAAAACGTTGAATGCGATGCCAATCAAGCCCGGCGCATCGGCATCGCCTTGAACGAATCGGCGATCGCCGTGCGCAGCGGCTTGGCTTGCAGCTTGGCGTCGTACGGGGCCGGGCGCATCGGCAGCTTGTCCTTGCGCGGCGCTTCGTCCCACGTCTGCAGCCAGCTCACGTGATCGGCCATGCCCCACAGCAGGAAGTCGCGCATATTTGAATAGCTCAACGTCAGGTCCAGATACTCCTTCGCCAGCGCCGCCACGCCCGCGTCGCGCTTGGCGATATCGCCCGGCAGTTCGCGGTCGTTGACATCGAACTCGGTGATCAACAGATCCAGCCCCATGCCCGACACCTCGTCGAGAAACTTGCGCCACTCCTGCAAGGCATTCTTGGAGGTGCCGAATTCATCCCACGATCCGATGTGGCTCTGCAGCCCGAGCGCGTGCACCGGCGTACCCTTTTTCTTCAGCGCGTGCAGCAGCTTGAGCACACCGGCGCGGTGCTTGGTGCTGCCTTTATCCCAGCGCATGTAGTCGTTGTAGACCAGCTGCGCATGCGGCGCTTCGGCCTGCGCCACGCGGAACGACATGTCCAGCTGTTCGACCGCGCCCAGGTGGCGCGTGAACACGTTGCTGCGGTAGTCGCCCGTGGCCGGGTCGATGGCTTCGTTGACCACGTCGTAGCTGTAGATGTCCTTGCCAAAGTGGCGGCACACGGTGGTGATGTGCTCGCGCAGCAGGCGCTCCGCCTCCACCTTCGGCTTGGAGCCGAAGTTATATTCGTTGACCCACTTGGGCAGCCATTTTTCCGGCGACCACACCAGCGTGTGCCCGCGAATCAGCATGCCTTCCGATTTGGCCCAGCCGAACATCTCGTCGGCGGGAGCGAAGTTCAGCTTGCCCTTGACCGGCTCCAAGGCCTGCCACTTGGTCTCGTTTTCGCACACGATCACGCCGCACTCGCGCGCCATCAGGGCGCGGTAGGCCGGGTCGCCGAAGCGGTCGGGGGCGTTGGCGATGGCGTTACCGAAGCGCAGGCCCTTGCGCTTGGCCAGCGTGTTGAGCGACTCTGATTCTGCGGCGAACGAGAGCTGCGGCAGCAGGCTGGCGCCTGCCAGCATACCCAGTACATTACGGCGTGATACGGTCATTACGGACTCCTCTGTCGATTTTATCTATATTTATGGTCGCGCTGCCTTGCTTACGCTTGCCGCGTGCTGCAAACAACGTTACAAGCCATTCCCCGGCGCGAACGGGAAGCGGCGTTGCTTGTACTGCTCCAGCGTCTCGGGCGGCGCCTTGGCGCCGGCCGGCAGCGGCAGGCCGGAAATCGACTGGAAGTAGGCCACGCTGGCATCGCGCCACCACTGCGCTTCCTGCTGCTGCTTGACCAGCAGGACCGCCACTTCTGCATGGCGGCGCGCGTCGATCAGCGGCTTGAGATTGGCCCAGCGCCGCTGCATGTCCAGCGTCTGCGTCACCCCCACGTCGTACCGGCCCACCAGCTCATCCCATAACGGACGGCCGCTGGGCATCTTGTAGTTCCACGGCAAGTGGTGGAACCATAGCAGGTATTTTTCCGGCGTGGTACGGGGATCGGCGTATTGTTTTGCCAGCTCGGGGGCATACTGTTCGATGGCGTTGCTGCCGCTGGCGGTGCGGTCGAAACCGATCCCGCCCTTGTCGGCCTTGTGATAATAGGTCGGATTCCATTCCGGCCGTTTCAGGTCGCCGACCCACGGACCGGGGCCGTGGTGGTGGCCCGTGTCCATCAGGTGGTGCAGGCCCAGCGGGGTCATGTAGTTCACCACCGCTTCGCGGGTGGTCATCATCATGTCGGCGACCGGCTTGACCACGCGCGCGTCGGCCGAGAAGGTCTGCGCAGCCCATTCCTCGGCGATGGTGCGCGCCGACGCGGTCGGCTCCCATGCCAGGCGGCCGTAGGCGTACCAGTTGGCCTGGTCGAAGTGTGAGCCGCTCCAGGTACGGTCGCTGCCGATATTGGCCACGCCCGCCATGCCGGTCAGCACCGCGGTTTTGCCGCCGTGAACGCTGCCATCGATGATCTGCGCCACCGTGGCGCCTTGCGGGCGCACGTGGGTGTCGCTTTTCAGCACTTCTTCATACATGGTGCCCAGGTAAGCCTGGTGGGTGGCAAAGCCCAGGTATTCCTTGGTGATCTGGAATTCCATCATCTGCGGCGTGTTCGGCATGGCGCCGAACATGGGGTGCACCGGCTCGCGCGGCTGGAAGTCGATCGGGCCGTTCTTGACCTGCACGATGACGTTGGCGGCGAACTGCCCGTCGAGCGATTTGAACTGGTCGTAGGCTTGCTTGGCGCGGTCGGTCGGCTTGTCTTCGGCGTACACGAAGGCGCGCCACATCACGATGCCCTTGTGGGGCGCAAGCGCCTTGGCCAGCATGTTGGCGCCGTCGGCGTGGTTGCGGTTGTAGTCTTGCGGGCCGGGCTGGCCTTCGGAATTGGCCTTGACCAGAAACCCGCCGAAGTCGGGAATGGCGCGGTAGATCTCGTCTGCCTTGGCGGCCCACCAGGCGGCCACTTTCGGGTCGAGCGGATCGGCGGTGGTGGTTTGCTTCAGTTCCAGCGGGCTGGAAAAGCGCACCGACAGGTACACCTTGATGCCGTAAGGACGCATCACGTCGGCCAGCGCCGCGCTCTTGGCGATGAACGCCGGGCTGAGCATCTCGGCCGAGGCGTTCACGTTGTTGAGGACAGTGCCGTTGATGCCCAGCGAGGCGTTGGCGCGCGCGTAGTCGACGTAGCGTTGCTCGCGCAGCTCGGGCAGCATCCACCAGTTCCAGATCGATTCGCCGGCGTAGCCCCGCTCCACGGTGCGGTTCAGGTTGTCCCAGTGATTCAGCACGCGCAGCTGCAGCGCCGGCTTGGAACGCTGATCCAGCGTGTCGAGGCGCACGCCCGTGTGCGCGGCGCGCAGCCAGGCATAGGTGCCGTACAGCAGGCCGATGTCGGTGTTGGCGGCGATCAGCGTGACGCGCTTGCCGTCCACGCGGGTGCTGCGTAGCAAATAGCCTTCGTTGCCCAACTCGGCGACTTTCATCGCGGACAGCGCCGGCATGGTTGCCGGCGTGGCCAGTACCAGCGCGCCATCGCGCAGGGTGGTGCCGGCGGGGCTGGCCGACCCGGCAGGCCCGGTCGACCCGGCGGAATCGACGCGCAGGGCGCGGCGCAGTTCCGCCACGGCGGCGGCGGTTGTTGGCGAGCCCGGTCCCTTGACCACGATGGCCGTGGCGTGGGCCATCAGACTGCGCCGCGCGGCCTTGTCGGCGGGAGTGGCGACCGCCTCGCCTGGGGCACTGGCGGTCGGTCGGTAGCGCAACCACAGGTCATAGCCATCTTCGTCCGCGGCGCTGGCTGGCATGGTGCTGCTGAGCATCAGGTAAGCCGTCAGCAGTGTCAGATATTTCTTCATTCTCTCTCCATTGTTATCTTTGAATTGATACCGCAATCTTCTCATTGTTGCGTAGGTACGACACTGGTCATGTTTCCGTATTTACAATGACCTTAAGCCGTGCGCCGCGCTGCCTCATAGCGGGGAGCCGCGCCGCTGACGCTGGCAAGTATGGCACAGGACGGTTGCGCTACCAATCGGAATTGGAAAATATGATGTCGTCGTAGAATCATCGTTTGACAACTCGCCGGAGGCCACTTTACACTGAAATGGTCGCGCTAACATCGACCCGTTGGCGCGGGATTAACCAGTTGCACGCAACACCCAAAAAAATGCGCAGTTAGCAATCAAAAAACATTGGAGACGACATGAAGAAGTATCAAGCAGCAGGCTACCGCGCGCCCGTCAGCCGCCAAGTATTGTTCGGCCTGACCGCCATGGCAAGCCTCATTTCGCAGGCCTACGCGCAGGATGCCGCCGCCCCGGCCGCACCGGTTACCGCCGAGCCGGTCCAGGCCGTGGTGGTGACCGGCTACCGCGCCAGTCTGGAAACCTCGGCCCGCGACAAGCGCGCCGCCGTCGGCTTTCAGGATTCCGTGTTCGCGGAAGACCTGGGCAAGTTCCCCGATACCAATATCGCCGAATCGCTGAACCGGATTCCCGGCGTACAAGTTGCCCGTGAAATCACCGGCGAAGGACTGAACATTCAGATCCGCGGCCTGGGCACCAGCTTCACCAAAGTCCTGCTCAACGGCGCGCCGATCGCCGTTGCCTCCACCGGCCGCACCGACAACCAGAACACCAACCGCGAGGTCGACCTGGACATGTTGCCGACCGACCTGTTCAAGAAACTCACCGTTAACAAGAGCCCGACCGCCGCCATGATCGAAGGCGGCGCCGCCGGCGTGGTCGACATGCGTAGCGCGCGTCCGTTCGACAACAAGGGCCGTCATGTGGCGCTGAGCCTGACCGGCATGCAGAACGACGTGGCCGACAAGCTGGGCAGCCGCGGTTCCGTGCTGGCCAGCCAGACCTGGGGCGAGACCTTCGGCCTCCTGGCCGGGTTTGCCTACTCCCAGTCCAAGATCCGCGCCACCGGCTTCGAGACCATCGGCTGGACCAACGCCAACCTGTCGGCCACGCAAAGCCTGGCGCCCGCGCGCAACACCACGGGCGGCGGCAACTGGACCATTCCAGCGACCGTGCCGGCCAATGCCGGCAACGGCCTGACCACCGGCGCGACCGTCGATCAGGCATTTTTGCTGGCCAAAAATCCGGGCCTGTCCATCACCCAGATCGACAACGCGATCATCCCGCGCCTGGGCCGCACCATGGAAGAATTGGGCACCAAGGACAAATACACCGGCATCGTCAGCGCCGAATACCGTCCGACCAAGTCGCTCAAGTTCTACATCGACACCATGTACAGCGAGAAGAAAAACGAGCTGGCGCGGCTGGACATGAACTGGGTGGGCCGCAACGGCGCGATGATTCCGCTGAATATGAAAGTGGACCGCGAGGATTGCACCACCGGCTGCGTGGTCACCAGCGGCACCTTCGCCAATGCCCAGCACTTCCTGGAATACCGTCCGTACACGGAAGACGTGAAACTGTGGGGCGCCAATCCGGGTATGGAATGGCAGCTGTCGGACAAGCTGACCCTGGATGCGCAGTTCAACATCACCCGCAGCGAATTCCTGCGCGACTCGCCCACGGTCGGACCGGTGACTCCGGCCAGCACCGGCAACACGGTTACCTTCGTCAATGGCGAAACGCCGTCCATCACCACCAACATGGATCTGAACAATCCGGCCAACTTCACGTGGAACGGCGGCCGCCTGAACCTGCAGCAGGAATTGCGCGATACCGAAACCAAGGGTTTCCGCAGCAATCTGATGTGGGGCGACAAGGGCTTCAACGTCAAGGCCGGCGTGGCCTACGACGACGTGTCGCGCCGCATTCGCGCCCGGGACAACTCCGGCGCGTGGCAGGCTGCTGTGTGCGGCAACAATCCGAACGTGTTCCTGCTGGGGCCGAATGGCGGCCCGACCTGCAACGGCGCCAATACGCCGGGCGCCAGCGCCGCGGCGTTGTATCCGGGCTTCGGTACGGGCTTTACGGCCGGCCGTACCGATGCGCTGGTGTATCAAGGCTCGCTGATTCCGCAGTCCGCACTGCAAAACTACCTGACGCCCACGTCGCTGGGCTTCGTGACGGTCGACTGGAACAAGTTCCGCAACGATGCGAAGTACCAGCAGTACGTCGATGCCGCGCCGGAAGTGGGCTCGTCCAACACCTCGGCCAGCGCCGGCTACATCAAGGAAGTGACCAAGGGCTTTTACACCGAAGTGAATGGCGAAGCACAACCGATGGGCTACACGCTGCGCTACAACGTCGGCGTACGCTATGTAAAAACGGACCAGAGCGTCGGCGCCTTCGTGTCGCTGGCCGACCCGCGCAACGCCACGTTGCCGCTGAATGGCGCCCGCTACCCGAACCGCGACAGTTTCTCGTACCTGGACACCAGCTACAGCAACACCTTGCCATCCGGTAGCCTGGCGTTGAACCTGACCAAGGACGTGATTGCCCGCGCATCCGTGTCGCGCACCATGACGCGTGCCGACCCCAACGCGCTGCGCCCGGGCCTGAACTTCAGCGGTCCATCGGCCGACGTGGGCACGGTGGGCAACTCCAGCCTGTCGCCGTACATCTCGGACAACATCGACCTGGGCATGGAGTGGTATACGGGGCGTGAAGGTTACGTGAGCCTGACCGCGTTCAGCAAGAAGATCAACGGCTTCACGGTGAACGAAAACGTCACCACGCCGTTTGGCGACCTGGCCCAGTACAACATCACCTACGGCGACCTGTCGCCGACACAGCAGGCCGCGCTGGATTCGCGTGGCGGCCCAAGCGCTGCCACCGTGGTGCTGACGCGCCCACGCAATGCCTCCGGTATCCTCAAGATCACCGGTGTGGAACTGGGCTGGGTGCAGCCGCTGGATAACTTCCTGCCAGTGCGCGGCTTCGGCTTCAGCGACAACCTGACCTTCACCCGCCAGAAGGCGACGGGCGAGGGCACGGCCGGCTTCGTGGCGCTGGGTGTGCCGAAGATGACCAACAACCTGACCGCGTATTACCAGCGCGGCGGCTACATGGTGCGGCTGTCGCATTCGTATAACAAGGGCAGCCAGGTGTCGGGTCCGAACCAGAACGGCATCGCTGCAGCGGCCTTGTATGTCGACGATTACAAGCAGCTGGACCTGTCGTCCAACATCGATCTGGCCGAAGTGTTCGAGCGGGATAACTGGCCGACCATTACGTTCGACGTGGTCAACCTGAGCAATTCGACCCAGCGCACGTACTTCCAGTACGAAAACGCCACGTTCACCAAGTACGAGCCGGGCCGCACTTTCTCGATCGGTCTGCGCGCAAAGTTTTGATTGTTTACGGTCGAGTTAGGCCGGATGCATGAAATTCTGGGTAAACAACGGTAGCGCGCACTAAACAAGGGCTAAACAAGGGCAACGCAGGTTGCCCTTGTTTGCATTCTGACCTACACTCCGCGGCTATAATGTTACAACCATAACGCTAATCCACGCGCTGTTCCCCAATACTAAGTGATCCAGATGACCCGCACCCGAGTTGACATCCCCGAGCCTGACGTACCGACCATGGCCGACGTCGCCAAACTGGCGGGGGTGTCGCCGATGACGGTGTCGCGCGTCATGAACGACAAGACCACGGTGCGCCAGAAGACCCGCGACAAGGTCTACGCGGCGGTGGCGGCGCTCAATTACGCGCCCAATCAGGCGGCACGGCGGCTGGCCGGCTCCAAGCCGATCCGCATCGGCTTCTTATATAGCAACCCGAGCTCGGGGTACCTGAGCGAGTTTTTGGTCGGCCTGCTGAATCAGGCCAGCCTCAACAATGTTCAGCTGGTGGTGGAAAAGTGCGACGCCGGCGAACATGAACAGGAGCAGACTGAGCGGCTGATTGCCAACGGTGTGGACGGTATCATCCTGCCGCCGCCCTTGTGCGATGCGCCCGGCATTATCGAGCTGGTGGCCGCGGCCGGTATTCCCGCCGTGGCGGTGGCTTGCGGGCAGCCCGATCCGCGCGTCAGTGCCGTCAGCATCGACGACTATCAGGCCGCCTTCGTCATGACGAGCCACCTGATTGCGCTGGGGCACCAGCGCATCGGCTTTGTGATCGGCCACCCCAACCAGACCGCCAGCGCGCGCCGGCTTGCTGGTTTCAAGGCGGCGATTGCGGAGAAGGGCGCCGACGATGATGCCGAGCTGATCGTGCAGGGGATGTTCACCTATCGTTCGGGCTTGGATGCGGCTGAGATCTTGCTGGGCGCTGAGAATCGCCCGACAGCGGTGTTCGCCAGTAACGACGACATGGCTGCGGCCGTGGTGGCGATTGCACATCGCATGGGGCTGGATGTGCCGGGCGATTTGACGGTCGCCGGGTTTGACGATACGGCGCTGGCGACGACCATCTGGCCGGAACTGTCCACCGTGCGCCAGCCGATTACCGAGATGGCCGAGGCGGCTGTGCAGTTTTTGGTGCGGCATATTCGGGCGCGCCGCGATGGGACGCCGGAGCCATCCGAGCATATCGTGATGGATTTTTCGCTGATTCGCAGGCAGTCGGATGCGGCGCCGCGCATGAGGCCGCCGATCAGGATTGCGGGGTAGGGCGCAGCAGAGCCAGTGCGTATCCGATACCGGACTCACGGAGCATCCGGGCTGAGCATTTCGGCGAAATCGGGCGGCCGTGTCACTCTATTCGCCATTCCTCGCACGCAGCTGACGTCGCAGCCGCGCAGTATCGACCCTTACGCCAACAAGCGCGACGGTGGTAAGCGTGTACAACGCATCACTTCCGAGAAAATGCCATAACGCCCACGCGGCTGCGGCAATTCCCGCACCTGTCACAAGCAGCAATAGCGAATCTTTCATTTGATGTGCCCATAGTGCTGATACATTTTCCGACCCGATCTTTTTGGGTCGTAGATGCCCGGCATCCGATGAAAAAGTGAGGTGAGCCACGGCCGCCCGAACCCCCGCTTGGAAGCATCAAAAAAAAAGCACATCGCCCAACGAAGTTCCACCGCTGAGTGTGCGGCCTGTCGATTGGCGCGTCATCTACTTGCATGGCTTTTCACTGGGACATTTTGTCTCTATGTATGAAAATTGCCTTCAAGTAGAATGCCGTTGGACTTGCAGCAAATGATAGTTTCACGCCGTCCCGCTGACGTTTTGGATGGTTGAACAAAGTGAGCAAGCTGCTTGCTCAGTGTTTGAGGTACTGCTCCTGACGATAGGCAGTGTGAAGTAAAAGCCTGAAAGTACTCAACATCATGGATTGGTTCCCTATACTTGCCGGTACGTTCAAAGTTCTCGCGTTAGGCACCGGCATGTTCTTCGCTATCAAGTGGCATTACGATCAAGGGAAAAAGGAGTCGGAAAAGACGAAGGAGAGACGCGTGGTGATGCGCGCGGCCGGCATGGGGACCGCAATCTTCTTGCTATTGGTCCTGGTCCTCGTGTTCGCCACCCTTGCCCTTGGCACCAAGCTTGGTTTGAACTTGACGTTCCCTTGATGGCAACTCTGATCCGGCGATCGTGCATGTCCTCTACGAGCAAGGTCGCAATCCGGGCCGCCGCCGCCCCCGCGCTAAGCAAAGCCGCCACAATGAGCATCACTACCTCAATCATCACGTGGGCAGCGCCCTTGCCGGCGAAATAGGCTTAAGAACTGAGTCAGCCGCTTACCGACTTAGAGATCGTCTCCCTCAACCACTGATGAGCGGGATCTCGATGGGAGCGCTCATGCCAAAGCATTATCATTTCGTAATGAGGAACCTCCACAGGTGACCCTACGATCTGCAGCATTTCGGTATTGCGTACCAGACGCGAAGGCACCATCGCGACAAGATCCGTACTGGCCAGGACGGACACCATAAACAGAAAGCTCGGTACGGAAAGTACTACCTTCCGCTTCAATCCGGCTTTGGCAAGCACATCATCAGTCACTCCATAGAAGCCGCCGCGATCTGGCGAAACGATGACATGCTCCAGTTCGCAGAACTCCGCTAGTGTAAGTTGCCCGCGCAAACGTGGATGACCTACTCTACCGGCAAGGACATAACGCTCAGTGAAAAGCGTACGGCGGCGCAGTCCGGAAGGGGCGCCTTCGCCCGTATGGAAAGCAAGATCCACTTCACCCTGCTCAGTTTGCTTTGCAATGTGTGACGGCACCAAGTCCAACACTGCAAGCCGGGTTGCCGGCGCAGCCGCCCGGATAGCGGCTAGCGCAGGTAGAAGTATGGTCGATCCACTGGAGTCGGAAGCGGCGACGCGCCACGTATGTTCGGACTCTGCCGGGTAGAACGGCCCGGCTGGCGTCACTGCACGCTCCAATGATTCCAATGCTTCGCGCAATGGCTGAAGCAATTCCTCAGCTCTTGCGGTGGGCTGCATCCCACGCGGACTTGGGAGCAATAGGGGATCTCCAAAAATATCTCTGAGCTTGGCAAGGTGAACGCTGACCGAGGGCTGTGAATAGTTAAGGCGCCGCGCAGCCCGCGTTACATTCCGTTCAGCCAGGAGCACGTCAAGGGTGACTAACAGGTTTAAGTCGAGCTTTCGCAAATTAAGCATCGTAATAGCTTGTATGTTGACAATTCATTTCCAATATACCTGACTCGAACCTATTCTGTCTTCTTCTGCTTATGTTGAAAGATCAGTTATGAACATTCTGCTCGTCCATGCCCATCCGGAGTCCAAATCCTTGAACAGTGCGTTGACCGATTTCACCGTGCAGCGGCTGGAAAGCGCGGGACACCTTGTACAAGTATCAGATTTGTACGCGATGCATTGGAAAGCCACTGTCGATGCCCAGGACACCACTAAAAGGTTGTCGACGACCAGATTCGATGTTGCCCTTGAATCCAAGCACGCATTCGAAAATGGTTACCAGAGCGAAGACATTTTTAATGAGCAACAGAAGTTGCTGTGGGCAGATGCTGTAATTCTTCAGTTCCCGCTGTGGTGGTACTCCATGCCAGCGATTCTGAAAGGTTGGGTAGAGCGGGTATATGCCTTCGGCTTCGCATATGGCGTTGGCGAGCATTCCGATACGCACTGGGGGGATCGTTTTGGTGAAGGCACGTTAGCCGGGAAGCGCGCGATGTTGATGGTAACAGCCGGTGGTTGGGAATCACACTATGGTCCGCGCGGCATCAATGGACCGGTTAATGACATGCTTTATCCAATCCAGCACGGTATCTTGTTCTATCCGGGCTTTGACGTCATGCCGCCGTTCGTGATCTATCGAGCTGGCAGTACCGATGAGGCCAGGTTCGCTTACATCTGTGACGAACTGGGAGAACGGCTCGATACCCTCTTTAGCGCCGATCCTATCGCGTTTCGTCCGCAAAACAAGGGCGATTACGACATTCCAGCGCTCACCTTGCGGGATGAGATTCTCCCTGGGCAGACCGGGCTTTCAGTGCATGTCCATGATCGCAAGCACGAAAAGCTGGGGTAAACACGCTTTCTGCAGTTGGAATTTCTACCTGAATAAAAAAGCCCGCATAACAAAAACGCCATTTTTCTTACATTGAATTAAAGTAATGACGAACATCATAGCAAACAAGAATGTCGTAAATCTGTTTCTCAGCCACTTCGAAAATGGCAATATAAACATGCTGTTCGAAATGCTGAGTGATGACGCGACTTGGTGGGTCAACGGAAAACCGCATTTGTTTGCTTTCGCCGGATTAAAAACTAAAGCTGAAATGTGGTCCGTCTTTCATGAGCTGTTCGACTTTTTTGATGGTGGTTTAAAGATGGCATTGACGAGCTCTATTGGCGAAGGGGACAGCGTGGCCGTTGAGGCGAGCTCTCATGGAGTAACAAAGTGTGGAACGTACTATCAGAACGAATATCATATCTTGTTTCGACTTCGTCATATGAAAATTGTGGAAGTACGGGAATACACTGATCCCATGCACGCGGTCGAGGTTTTGGGTAAATAATGTAGCGCTGGCTCGTATGGTATTGGTCTCGCTCTATTTGATTCTGGGCGTCGTTTACAGGGAACGGTTTGCCCGCGCTCACGTGCTACCGCAAGATAGATAGCGAGCCGCTGAACGGTAGCCAGGGCGACGCGGTCAGATCCGGCATTCGTGCATAAGTTCGCTCGGCCCAACACCAGGTAGACCCATCTGGCACGACGCGCTGTGCCGAAGCGCAGCAGGATGCTGCCGTCACTGATCACAACAGTACCGTTCGATTTACCTCATTTGGGCGATGCGTCGCCGCACATCTGCTAATACGATGATGTCGGACGGGCTACATTTGCGTGACCGTAACTCTAACTTCATATCATTCAGGAATATTGTGTCCAAATCGATCATCGCGCGGTGCATTGCCGGACTCTTGTTAGTCATACTGGCGGCATGCGGCGCCCAGCAAAACGAGGACGCAACGCCGGCGAACAAGTTGCTCGCATCTACCGCAACGGTCGACAATTTTTACGAGCCCCTAGTACACCAGCTCTATATCTCCTACTTCGGACGCCCGGCAGATCGTCAAGGTCTCGCCAACTTCAAGGCCCAATTGGCCGCGCTAAACAGCCCGCTCGATATTCAGGGTTTGAACCAGGCATACCAAACCAAGCCGGCGCTCCGGGCATTGGTCGACAGTTTTGGCGCCAGCGCCGAATCCGCAGCACTGTATCCCGGCGATAACACAGCCCTGGTGACCGCGATCTACAAGAATATATTGAATAGGACGCCCGACGCGGAGGGCCTGGCGTTCTGGGCCGGTGCAATTAATAGAGGTACGCTGACGAAAGCGAATGCATCGCTGTCGATCATGGCCGGTGCGATGAACAACACTAGTACCCAAGGCAAGGTCGATGCCGCGCTGATTAACCGGAAAGTCCTCGTTTCGGTCGATTTCAACCAGCTTCTGGAGTGGGCAAATTCCGACGCCTACCGCGGTGCGGCAGCAGCGGCACAGGCGCGCGACCTGCTGGCGTCGGTCACCCCGACAACCGACACGATAGCGTTTTACGCCAGGGTCAAGGAAGTCGTGAATACCTTGGGCAACCCGACACCACCGGTCACACCGCCGGTATCGTCGCCCTATCAGGTAGCGTTCGATGCCTGTTACGTCAATACGCCGCCGCTGTACACCGTCCCGTATTGCACAGCCTACGCAGATGCGATCGTCGCCGGCAATACGCCATCGGTGGCGAATCAACACGGTGCGGCCGCAGCTGGCAGCAATGTCGGAAATATCGGCATGGGGGGCACGGTTACCGCCACTGGCACCTCAACGTTCTATGCCAGCTACCTCGACAGGCCAGGTACGAATACCGTGATCACATGCGAAGGCGGCAGCAAACAAACATGGATGATCCCGGATTCGGTTTGCCGGGATAAGCAGATCGCCGCCATCACCACTAATTGTGCAGGGGCGAGCGTCGCTTATAAGACCGTGCTGGCCGCTTCGCTCGCCGCTAGCGTTTGCTACGCCAACAACAGCATCGACCCTGCCCGGTCGAGGTTTGTCGCATCGGCCAACTACACGGCGTCCCAGCTCGGCCAGAGTACGCCCAGATACGCTTTCGCGGTGACGCCGCCACCAGCCACGGTCTGGGTCTACGAACTCGGTGTGTCGACGGTAAATTCCGCTACGTCAAATCCACGCTTGACGACGAGCTGCCTGAAATTGCCGTCGCCGGACAGCTACAAGCTCATTTTCGACAGCACCTATTACTACCATTCGATGTATGGCAATTTGAGCAGCTGCGAAGCGGCCGGCTCGGCGTGGGTTGCAAGTGGCGGCAGAACGCCCGCGATTTCCGTGGCCCAGTTTAAGCAAAGCACTGGAGGAGGAAGCGCGTCAGGAGAGCTGGCGGCGCACAACGCGTGCGCGGCCCAGCCATATTTGGGTGGCGCGAATGACCCCCAATTCGATTCGTTTGCCAAAATCGCTCAGCTCGACGCCTGTCTGCATCGGGCAGGCTATACCCAGTACGACGTCGAAGGACGCGCCAACTGCAAAATACTTGATGACTTGTTGCGCGGCACCGGCAGCACGTGGCGCAGCCCGTATTGCCCTTACCCGTACTGAGATTCCCCACGCTTGCGCTTTTCGCTGGTAGCACGCAGAATGCAAATTCTGCAATTCTCGGATTAGCGAAATGCGAAGTGCCGAAGTCTCATTCGATTTGATCGTCGGGAAGGCCTATGACGCGGTGTTTGCCCCGGAAGGTTTCACCAGCTTGATCGGCGCCATGATCGATTGCTTCCAGCTCAAGGCGGCGATCATGGTAACGGTCAATGTCGAGAATGGCCAATCAAAAGGCCTGTGGATGGATGGGATATCTCCTCAGTATGTCGAGTCCTATTCCCTGCGTTATGGCGCGCAAGACATGCTGGCGCGCTTGATCGAGCGCTCGCCGATCGCCCACTTCTATTCGAGTAATCTCGACCTCGAGCCCGACTTGTTCGAAGCCTCGCCGTTTTTCAAGGAGTGGGTGATACCGCAGGGAGTCAGTGCTGCTAGCGGGGCCATCTTGCTTCAGGAGGTGCCTTGGGTCACTCAGCTGATCTTGCAAAGGTCGCCAACTCATCCCGTCTTTTCCCGCGATGAACTCACCTACTTCAACCGGCTCCTGCCCCATCTGCGGCGTGCAGTGCAGATGCGGCAGCGATTTATTGAACTGCGCATCGGACAGGACTTCCTGCTGAGTGGCTTTGATACGCTGTCGATGCCGATGGTTCTGATCGATGAATTTGGACGTTTTGCACATTGCAACCGTAGCGCTGAGCGTTATGTGAATGCCGACGGCGACTTGTTCATCGAAAGCAGTACTCTGACCGTGCATTCGCCGGTGATCCAGAAAAGGCTGCAGTTCGAGGTTACCAAAGCGATTGTTGCAAGCAGGGGAGCGCTGGATCGGCCACCTAGCGTGGTATCGGTCGCCCGGGTGGATAAACGGCCGCTGATGGTGCTGGTCACGCCCATGAAGGCCGCACGAAACTCGCAAGTGACCGGCGGCGCACTGTTATTCATCTTCGACCCTGAACGGGCGCAAACCGGTGACACCAGCCTGGTACAGCGCTTGTTCGGGTTGACGGAAGCGGAGGCTGAACTCGCAGATGGTTTATGCTCAGGTTTTTCGCTGGCCGAGATCGCGGCAGCGCGCCACCGGTCGTTTCATACCGTGCGTGCCCAGCTCAAGAGCGTTTTCCTCAAGACCGGCACGCAACGCCAGAGCGAACTCGTATCGGTGCTATTGGGGTCGCCGGCCTACTTTTTAGCCGAAAGCGCACGAGCTTGATCACTTAATCACGATGCTGGAACTACGCATTCAGCTACTGCGCCGAATGACAGACGTCTGGGTTCAGCAACGTCGCGGCAACAGGGAGAAACTTCGCCAGTCTGCTTAAAACCTGCAGAGTGATTCCTTAAAATGATGAGCAATCCGCACAGCGTACGCGTGCGAAGGGGTAGGGCCCATTTGCGGCGGCGCTTACGGGGCGTCGCGCACGATACGTTAGGGCCAAGCAGGCGCGCACTGTTTTGACGTATCGGGCCCGTGCTCAGGCGTGCGTTGCATGGCCTCCGGGCGCGACGCAAAAAATCTCCCTACGCCGGTCAAATCTGTTTGGTAGCGCAATCTTTTCGGGATACAATGATTCGATTGCGGTACCAGTTCCATCCAATCACCTAAAAAGTCCTTACTTAGCGTTTGACAAGACGGCAGGCATCGTTCTACACTCAGATGTTCGCGCAATCATTTCGGTGTTACAGAATGGTACGAGCGCCCCGGCACACCGTCAGCAGTGGGTCGGGCAGGCGTGCATAGGTGCATAGTGGGGCAGTTAAGGCGAACGCCGGCCCCGCGATCACCCCAGAAACGTGACGCGGATTGGTGATTTTCATAATTGCCGTTCCAGGGCACGGGCAGCAGAATGCAGTAAAAAAAGCGCGGGAGTTTCGTCATCGAAATTCCAGACGCACATAAAATCGAATGGAGACAAAGTCAATGACGATCAAACGCCGGCAATTCCTGACGTCCGTAGGTGGCATCGCCAGCCTCGCCGCATTTCCCGCCGCAGCCTTCGCAGCGACCGCTGCCGATGGCAAGGGCGTACCCCTGTACAAAAAAGCCACCGCCCCGATGGCCGCGCGCATTGACGACTTGCTCAAGCGTATGACGCTGGAAGAGAAGGTCATGCAGCTGCATTGCCTGTGGCAGAAGAAGAACACCATCCAGAATACCGACACGCAGTTCTCCCCAGAGAACGCGCAAAAGGCTTTCCCGAACGGCCTGGGCATGATTGCCCGCCCATCGGACCGCCAGACCGGCGTGACCGACGGCAACGCTGGCGACAACGGCTCGCAGCAAAACCGCGGCGCGCTGGAAACGGCCAACTATGTCAACGCGATCCAGAAGTGGGCCATCGAGCAAACCCGTCTGGGCATTCCCGTACTGATGCACGAAGAAGCGCTGCACGGCTACGTGGCCAAGGATGCCACTTGTTTCCCGCAAGCGATCGGCCTGGCCTCGTCGTTCGACCCGGATCTGATCACCAACGTGTTCAGCGTGGCAGCGCGTGAAATGCGCGCCCGTGGCGCCAACCTGGCGCTCGCGCCCGTGGTCGACGTGGCGCGTGAACCGCGCTGGGGCCGCATCGAGGAAACCTACGGCGAAGATCCGGTGCTGTCGGGCGAAATGGGCAAGGCCGCCGTGCGCGGTTTCATGGGCGACACGCTGCCGCTGAAAAAAGACAAGGTACTGGCCACGCTCAAGCACCTGACCGGCCACGGCCAGCCGGAAAGCGGCACCAACATCGGTCCGGCCCAGGTCGGCGAGCGCGTGCTGCGCGAAGACTTCTTCCCGCCGTTCGAAAAAATCATCCGCGAGACCAACATCAGCGCGGTGATGCCTTCGTACAACGAGATCGATGGTGTGCCATCGCACGCCAACAGCTGGATGCTGAACAAGGTCATGCGCGGCGAGTGGGGCTTCGACGGCGTTGCCGTGTCCGACTATTTCGCCATCAATGAACTGATCACCCGCCACAAGCTGGTGGCCACCCCGGCCGAAGCGGCCGTGCGCGCCCTGAAGGCTGGCGTGGACATCGAAACGCCGGACGGTCTGGCCTTCGATCACCTGGCCGCGCTGTTCAAGGCCGGCAAGATCACCATGAAGGAAATCGACACGGCGGTGCGCCGCGTGTTGAAGCTGAAATTTGAAGCCGGCATGTTCGAGTCGCCGTATGTGGACGCCGCCGCCGCCGATGGCCTGACCGCCACGCCGGACGCCGTCGCACTGGCCCGTCTGGCGGCCGTACGCAGCGCCGTGCTGCTAAAAAACAGCAAGGGCTTGCTGCCGCTGAACGCCAAGAAAGTCGGCAAGGTGCTGGTAGTGGGTACCCACGCCAAGGACACGCCGATCGGCGGCTACTCGGACATTCCGCGCCACGTGGTGTCGGTGCTGGAAGGCCTGGAAGCCGAAGGCCGTGCCAACGGTTTCTCCGTGGCTTACTCGGAAGGCGTGCGCATCACCGAGCAGCGCAAGTGGGGTCAGGACGCCATCAACTTCACCAAGCCGGAAGTCAACGCCAAGCTGATCGCCGACGCCGTGGCTGCCGCCAAGAACGCCGACACCATCATCATGGTGCTGGGTGACAACGAGCAGACCAGCCGCGAAGCGTGGGCCGACAATCACCTGGGCGACCGCAACAGCCTGGACATGATGGGTCAGCAGAACGACCTGGCCAAGGCCATCTTCGATCTGGGCAAACCAACCGTGGTGTTCTTGCTCAACGGCCGTCCGCTGTCGATCAACATGCTCGAAGAGCGCGCCGACGCCATCATCGAAGGCTGGTACCTGGGTCAGGAAACCGGCTTCGCCGCCGCCGACCTGCTGTTCGGCCGCGCCAATCCGGGCGGCAAGCTGCCGGTCTCGTTCGCCCGCAACGTGGGGCAGCTGCCGATTTTCTACAACCACAAGCCAAGCGCGCGCCGCGGCTTTATCGACGGCAGCACCAAGCCGCTGTATCCGTTCGGTTTCGGCCTGTCGTACACCACCTTCACGGTATCGGCGCCGACGCTGTCGAAAACCAGAATGGGTGTGGGCGACACCACCCGCGTGACCGTCGAAGTGCGCAATACGGGCAGCGTCAAGGGCGACGAAGTGGTGCAGGTGTATATCCGCGACGACGTCAGTTCGGTCACCCGTCCGGTGCTGGAACTGAAAAAGTTCAAGCGCGTGACCTTGAACCCGGGCGAGACCCAGACCGTCACGTTCGACCTCAAGCCGTCCGACCTGTGGTTCTACAACACGGAGATGAAGCGCGTGGTCGAGCCGGGCACCTTCACCATTTACGCCGGTAACAGCAGCGTCGATCTGAAGTCCACCGTACTGACCGTTGCTTAAGGAAGTCAGGGCGATCCGGCGGGTATGATTCAGCTATGAAAATACCAAAATCCCATCGCATCGCGCTGCTCTTTAACGCGAACAAAAGCTTCGACCGTGAAGTCATCTCCGGCATCGCGTCGCACCTGGCCAGTACCCGGGCCTCGTGGGACTTGTTCCTGGAAGAAGACTTCCGTTGCCGCCTGCCGGGCATCGAGCACTGGCAGGGCGACGGCATCATCGCCGACTTCGACGATCCGGCCGTGCAGGCGGCGCTGTCGCGCAGCCGTATTCCGGTGGTCGCGGTGGGTGGTTCGTACGAAAATGAAAGCAATTACCCGGTGGGCGTGCCGTATGTGGCCACCGACAATTTCAAGCTGATCCGGCTGGCCTACGACCACCTGATCGAAGCGGGCTTGCGGCGTTTTGCGCTGTTCAGCCTGCCGGAAGCGATGGAAAACCGCTGGGCCCAGGAACGGGAAAACGCGTTCCGCACGCTGATGCGCCGGGACAATATTGAACCGGCCATTTTCCGCGGGCAGGGCACCAACGCGCCGTCGTGGGACGAAGCGGTCGAGCAGCAGGTCAAGTGGCTGCGCAGCCTGCCCAAGCCGGTGGGCATTATTGCCGTGACCGATGCGCGGGCGCGCCAGTTGCTGCAGGCCTGCATCATCGCCGGTATCGAGGTGCCGGAGCAGGTGGCGCTGATCGGTATCGACAACGATCCGCTGGCGCGCATCCTGACCCGTATCCCGCTCAGCTCGGTAATTCAGGGCGCGCAGGAAATGGGCCGCGCGGCGGCGCACTTGCTGGACCAGCTGTTGAACGGCGCGCGCCTGACCGGCACCCGCATCCTGGTGCCGCCGGCCGGCATCAATGTGCTGGCGTCCAGCCGCCACGAGCCGGCCAAGCATCCGCACGTGATGCGCGCCCGGCACTTTATTCGCCAGTACGCCTGCCAGGGGATCAAGACCGGGCAGGTGGCCGACTATGTCGGCGTGTCGCGTTCGTCGCTGGAGTCGTATTTCCGGCAAGAGCTCGGCTGTAGTGTGCACGACGAAATCCTCCGCTTCAAGCTCGACGCCGCCACCACCATGCTCTCCAGTGGCGACATCAGCATTGGCGACGTGGCGCTCTCCTGCGGTTTTACCTCGGTCCAGTACATGCATGCGGTGTTCAAGCGCGAGCTGGGCTGTACGCCGCGGGCGTTCCAGGACCGCGCCGTGCAGGGCTTTCGCCGCGGCACCGACAGCAGCAGTCCCGGCCCTATCGATCCACCTTACCAAATCCCAGCCGTAGCTGACCTAAGCGATGACGAATACACCTCCTGACGATCAGCTCTTTACGCTAAGTAACGCGAGTGACATGCGCGTGACCATCAGCGCACGCGGCGCAGCCCCCATTTCGTGGCTGGCGCCGGACCGCTACGGCCGCCTGGCCGAAGTGCTGATGGCCCGTCCCGCCGCGCCGGCCACGCCGCTGTGGCAGGGCGAGCAGCACGACGAAGGTGTGTCGCTGCGCATGAACACGGCCAGCGGCCCGCTGGCGCTGCATTACCGGCTGGCCGACGACGGCAGCTTGCTGGTCGAAGGCGACGCCACCCCGGTGCAGCCGTTCTTCAACCTGAACGGCGGGGCCACCGACGTGGGCGACCACATGCTGCAGATCGATGCCGATTTTTTTATCGAGATCAGCGAAGAGGGCGTGCCGGCGGCCAAGGCCATGGTGGGCGGCACGGCGTTCGACTTCCGCCAGCCGGCCGCAATCGGCCCCCGGCTGGCGTGGCTGGACCCGCAACTAAAACGCGCCGGCGGCTTCAACCACTGCTATTGCATGCGCGCCCACAGCAAGGGCCGCGCCGGCCTGCTGCGCGAAGTGGCGCGCGCGGTCGACCCGGGTTCGGGACGCCAGCTGCTGGTGTCGACCACGGAGCCGGCGGTGCAGTTCGCCAGCGGCCCGTCGCTGGATGGGTTTTCGCTGGCCACCCAGTCCGGTACGCCGGGCAAGCACACCACGGTGTACCGGGTGCTGCTGCAACATTGATCGCAGCACTGATCGGAAGTACCGAATTGAACTGAATGCAGTACGTACCGTGTTTTTCGTTGGGAGTGTCTCAAGGCGAGTTCGACAGCGCCTGTCAGCAGCTTGGCTGGCGCTGTCTTTTTTTTCCGCTTTTGCGCACCGCATTCCCTGCGTGTAATCGTGATTCAGATTGGTGATTTTCGTAATTGCAGTTGACTTACTTAAACGGCACCATCGACGACACCGTCGTCGGCACCACCGGCAGCACCCACGACTGGTCTTCAACAACGCACAACAGAGCGAGAGTAAAAAACAATGAGCAATTTGAGTAATGTGAGCCTTCCCGTTGACCTCGACCGTGCCGTGCTGATCGGCCGTGTCTGGCGCGACAGCGCCAACGGTCCTGCCGTGGTGACCGTGCGCGACGGCCAGGTCATCGACATTTCCGCGCAAGCTGCGACCGTGGGCGACCTGTTCGAACGCAGCGACCTGCTGGAGTTTGTGCGCACTGCGCAGGGCGAGACCCTGGGCGTGGTCGATGCGCTGCTGGACGGCACTGCCAGCGGCCTGCGCCTGCTGGCCCCGTGCGACGTGCAAGCCATCAAGGCTTGCGGCGTGACCTTCGCCGTCAGCCTGCTGGAACGCGTGATCGAAGAGCAAGCCAAGGGCGATCCGGCCCGCGCCAACGAACTGCGCGCGTCGATGCAGGAGTGCCTCGGCAGCGACCTGTCGGCCATCAAGCCGGGTTCGGATGTGGCCGACAAGCTCAAGCAAGACCTGATCGCGCGCGGCCTGTGGTCGCAGTACATGGAAGTGGGCATCGGCCCTGACGCCGAGGTGTTTTCCAAGTCGCAGCCGATGTCGGCCGTGGGCTACGGCGCCGACGTGGGCCTGCACCCTACGTCGCAGTGGAACAATCCGGAACCGGAAATCGTGCTGGCCGTGAACAGCCGCGCCGAAGTGGTGGGCGCCACCCTGGGCAACGACGTCAACCTGCGCGACATCGAAGGCCGCAGCGCGCTGCTGCTGGGCAAAGCCAAGGACAACAACGGTTCCTGCTCGATCGGCCCGTTCATCCGCTTGTTCGACAACGAATTCACCATCGACACCATCCGCAATGCGGAAGTGAGCATGCTGATCGAAGGCAAGGACGACGACTTCGAACTGGCCGGTGCCAGCCGCATGCGCGAAATCAGCCGCGATCCGCTGGACCTGGTGTCGCAGGTGTGCGGCAAGCACCACCAATATCCGGATGGCTTCATGCTGTTCCTGGGCACCATGTTCTCGCCGATCAAGGACCGCGGCGCGCCAGGCAAGGGCTTTACGCACCACCTGGGCGACGTGGTGAGCATTTCGACGCCGTCGCTGGGCAGGCTGGTCAACACCGTGCAGCGCAGCGATGCGATCACGCCATGGACGTTCGGCGTGCGCGCGCTGTATCAGAACCTGGCGCAGCGCGGCCTGTTGAAGTAACCAACAACCTCAAAGCCCGTAACCAACAACCTCAAAGCCAGTAACCAACAACCTCAAAGCCGTCATCCCCGCGAAAGCGGGGACCCATAAAACGTAGAGCGTAGCCGAAGATTCAGGACTATCAACCGGTGTAACACTGTTCAAAGGTTCTATGGGTCCTCGCTTTCGCGAGGATGACGTTAATCGAATTCGTGGAGTTTTTACAGCGCCGACCTCGGGCGCTCTGTTAAAACCCGCTGTATTACCCATTGATGAGTAAAGCATGTCCAATCCAACCAAAATGATCTACGCAACCTATCCCAACCTGGCCAATCAACGTGTCGTGATCACGGGAGGCGGCACCGGGATCGGCGCTGAACTCGTCAATGCATTCGCGCAGCAGGGCGCCCAGGTGTTCTTCATCGACATCGCCGTGGAAGCGTCCAAGGCACTCGAGCAGCAACTGGCCTCGGCCCCGATCCCGCCGGTGTTCGTGCCGTGCAACCTGAAAGACCTGGACGCCCTGGCCGCCGTGTTCGTCGACATCGAGCAGCGCGCCGGTAAGGTACAAGTGCTGATCAACAACGCCGCCAACGACGACCGCCACGCCATCGAAGACGTCACCGGCCCCTACTGGGACGACCGCATGGCCGTCAACCTGCGCCACCACTATTTCTGCGCCAAGGCCGTGGCGCCCGGCATGGCCGAAATGGGCGGCGGCGTGATCCTGAACTTCGGTTCCATCTCGTGGCACCTGGCGCTGCCGGACCTGTCGCTGTACATGACGGCCAAGGCCGCCATCGAAGGCCTGACGCGCGGCCTGGCCCGTGATCTGGGCCCGAAAGGCATCCGCGTCAACGCCATCATCCCGGGCGCCGTGCGCACCCCGCGTCAGGACGCCATGTGGACCGGCGCCGACGAAGAAGCCAAGATCCTGTCCGGCCAGTGCCTGCCGCAGCGCGTGCAAGTGCAGGACGTCGCCGCGCTGACCCTGTTCCTGGCGTCGGACAACGCAGCCCGCTGCAGCGGCCGCGAATACTTCGTCGATGCAGGCTGGTACGGCGCATGAGTACCACGAGCCCAATAGTTAACCTCGACCAACCAGAGTGCCTGTGGCCCGTGGCGGCCGAGCTTGGCGAAGGGCCGATCTGGCACGCCGCCACCGCCTCGGTGTATTTCGTCGACATCAAGGGCCGCAAGATCCACCGCTGCGAAGCCGACGGCAGCGCCCAGCGCACCTGGGACGCGCCCGGTCAGGCCAGCTTCATCGTGCCGGTCGACACGGGCGGCTTTGTGGTCGGCCTGCGTGACGGCGTGCACAAGTTCGATGAAGAAACAGGGGAGTTTACCCCCATCCACAGCGTGGAGGCCGACATCGAACATAATCGCTTCAACGACGGCTTCTGCGACGCTCAGGGCACCTTGTGGTTCGGCTCCATGCACGACCATGAAACCGACCCGTCCGGCGCGCTCTACAAGCTCGACGCCAAGGGCGTGGTGACCAAGGTCGACCCCGACTACATCATCACCAACGGCCCGGCCATCAGCCCCGATGGCGCCACGCTGTACCACACCGACACGCTGGGCAAGCAGGTCTACGCCTTCGATCTGTCGCCGGAGGGCACGCTGTCCAACAAGCGCCCGTTCGTGCGCATCGAGGGCGCCGGCTGGCCCGACGGCATGGCGGTCGACGCCGATGGGTTTGTCTGGATCGCCGTGTTCCGCGGCCACCGCATCGAGCGCTACAGCCCGGACGGCACCCTGGTGCAGACCATCGCCTTTCCCGTCCCGAATATCACCAAGCTCGCCTTCGGTGGCGACGACTTGCGCACGGTATATGTTACAACGGCATGGAAGGGGCTTTCGAGCGAGGAGCGCGCGCAGTATCCGCTGGCTGGCGCCTTGTTCACTTTCCGTACCGGCACGCCAGGAATGGCGCAACACGAATTTTCTACAAAGGCTTTTGCGTAAACATGGATAACCAAAGTAATCAGGAAAAAGCAGTTACCAAACGTTTCCGTTCGCAAGACTGGTTCGACAATCCGGACCACATCGACATGACCGCGCTGTACCTGGAGCGCTTCATGAACTACGGCATCACCGCCGACGAACTGCGTTCGGGTAAACCGATCATCGGTATCGCCCAGAGCGGCAGCGACCTGTCGCCATGCAACCGTATTCACCTCGAACTGGCCAAGCGCGTGCGCGACGGTATCCGCGACGCCGGCGGGATCCCGATGGAATTCCCGCTGCACCCGATTTTTGAAAACTGCCGCCGTCCGACCGCCGCCATCGACCGCAACCTGGCCTACATGGGCCTGGTCGAGATCCTGCACGGCTACCCGATCGACGCCGTCGTATTGACGACCGGCTGCGACAAAACCACCCCGGCGCAGATCATGGCCGCCGCCACCGTCGACATTCCATCGATCGTGCTGTCGGGCGGTCCGATGCTGGACGGCTGGATGGACGGCGAACTGGTCGGCTCGGGTGCGGCCATCTGGAAAGGCCGCCGTCAACTGGCCGCCGGCCAGATCGACAATGAAAAATTCCTGCAGATCGCCACCGCCTCGGCGCCGTCGGCCGGTCACTGCAACACCATGGGTACCGCCTCGACCATGAACGCCATCGCCGAAGCGCTGGGCATGTCGCTGACCGGCTGCTCGGCGATTCCGGCACCGTACCGCGAGCGTGGCCAGATGGCCTACGAGACCGGCCGCCGCATCGTGGAAATGGCGCGCAACGACGTGCTGCCATCGACCATCCTGACGCGCGACGCCTTCCTCGACGCCATCGTCGTCAACGCCGCCATCGGCGGCTCGACCAATGCCCAGCCGCACATCATGGCCATGGCCCGCCACGCCGGCGTGGAACTGACCTCGGCCGACTGGATGGACTACGGCTACGACGTGCCGCTGCTGCTGAATATGCAGCCGGCCGGCAAATACCTGGGCGAGCGCTTCCACCGCGCCGGCGGCGTGCCGGCCATCATGTGGGAACTGGAGCAAGCCGGCAAGTTGCGCTCGGACCGCACCACCGTGACCGGCAAGACCATGGCGGAAAACCTGGCCGGTCGCGAAAGCGCCGACCGCGAGATGATCAAGCCGTTCGACGCGCCGATGATGGAGCGCGGCGGCTTCCTGGTCCTGAAAGGCAATCTGTTCGATTTCGCCATCATGAAGACCAGCGTCATCTCCAAGGCATTCCGCGAGCGCTATCTGAGCACCCCGGGCGCCGAAGGCCAGTTCGACGCGCGCGCCGTGGTGTTCGACGGTTCGGGCGACTACCACGCCCGCATCAACGATCCGTCCCTCAACATCGACGAAAGCTCGATCCTGGTCATTCGCGGCTCCGGCCCGATCGGCTGGCCCGGTTCGGCCGAAGTGGTCAACATGCAACCGCCTGACGCGCTGATCAAGCGCGGCATCCAGGCGCTGCCGACCCTGGGCGACGGCCGCCAGTCCGGCACCTCGGACAGCCCGTCGATCCTGAACGCCTCGCCGGAAAGCGCGGCCGGTGGTGGTCTGGCGTACATCCGCACGGGCGACATCATCCGCGTGAACCTGAACCTGGGTACCTGCGACATGCTGATCAGCGATGAAGAATTCGCTGCACGCAAGACCGAGCCGCTGCCGCCGATTCCGCCGAGCCAGACGCCATGGCAAGAGCTGTACCGCGCCACCGTGGGCCAGCTGGAAACCGGCGCCTGCATGGAACTGGCCGTGCCATACCGCGGCGTCGCCAAGGTACTGCCGCGCCACAATCACTAAGTTTTAGCTATACGTAATCAAGGAGTCGGCATGACGATCACCGGGCATCAATTAATCGGCAATAAAGAAGTGTGGGGAAGTCAACCGAGCACGTTCTACGGCGTCGATCCATCGACCGGCAGCGACTTGCCGACCAAGTTCTCCAGCGCGGGCAAGGATGAAGTCGAGCAAGCCTGCGCGCTGGCGGCGCTTGCCTTCGCCAGCTACCGCCAGACCACGCCGGATGCACGCGCCGATTTTCTGGAGCAAATCTGCGTCAACATCCTGGCGCTGGGCGACGAGCTGATCGAGCACGCCATGCGCGAAACCGGTCTGCCGCGTGCCCGCCTGGAAGGCGAGCGGGGCCGTACCGTGGGCCAGCTGCGTCTGTTCGCCACCTTGGTGCGCTCGGGCGACTGGCAGGGTGTGCGCGTGGACCGCGCCATTCCCGACCGCCAGCCGCTGCCCCGTTCCGATCTGCGTTTGCGTCATATCGCCATCGGCCCGGTGGCCGTGTTCGGCGCCAGTAACTTTCCACTGGCGTTCTCGGTGGCCGGCGGCGACACCTCGTCGGCGCTGGCGGCCGGTTGCCCGGTGGTTCTGAAAGCCCATCCCGCCCATCCTGCAACCTCGGAACTGGTCGGCCGCGCCGTGCAAAAAGCCGTGGCCGACTGCGGCTTGCACGAAGGCGTGTTTTCGCTGCTGGCCGGCCCGACCATCGAACTGGGCGGTTCGCTGGTGGCCGATCCGCGCATCAAGGCGGTCGGCTTTACCGGTTCGCGTGGCGGCGGCATGGCGCTGATGCGCATTGCCGCGGCCCGTCCCGAGCCGATTCCCGTGTTCGCGGAAATGAGCAGCATCAATCCCGTGATCCTGTTTCCGGCGGCCTTGGCCAACCGGGGCGCGGCCATCGGCAAGCAATACATCGCCTCGCTGACCATGGGGTCCGGCCAGTTCTGCACCAATCCCGGCCTGGTGCTGGCCATCGACGGGCCCGGTTTCGATGCCTTTTTGGCGGCGGCCACGGAAGCGGTCACGGGTGCGCCGGCGAGCACCATGCTGACCCCGGCCATCCATGGCATGTACACCGCGCAAACCGAGAAGCTGGCCCAGCACGGCAGCCTGAAGCAGGTGGCGCGTGGCTTGCCGCCGACCGGCCCGCATCAGGGGCAGGCTGCAATGATGCTGGTCGAGTCGGCCGATTTCCTGGCAGACCCGGTGTTCCATAACGAAGTCTTCGGCGCCTCGTCGCTGGTAGTGCGCTGCCCGGACATTGCCACCGTCAACGAAGTGATCGGCCACCTGGAAGGGCAGC
>CALRYE020000035.1:0-43170 GCA_943372275.1 Janthinobacterium lividum | reverse complement strand
CTGGCCAGCGCCGCCGAAGACAAGCCAGCAACACCAGGTCCGGCAACCGCCGCCGCCAACCGCGCCTGGGCCTACACCCCGGTCAAGACTCCGCCCCTGCCGCTGGTCAAACAGAAGGCCTGGGTCCGCACGCCCATCGACGCTTACGTGCTGGCCAAGCTGGAAGAAAAAGGCCTGAAACCCTCGCCCGACGCCAACCGTGCCACCTTCATCCGCCGCGCCACGCTCGACACCACGGGCCTGATTCCGACGCCCGAAGAAGTCAAAGCCTTCGTCAACGACCGCTCGCCCGACGCCTACGAACAACTGGCCGACCGCCTGCTGGCGTCCTCGCACTACGGCGAGCGCCAGGCGCGCCGCTGGCTCGATCTGGCCCGCTACGCCGACAGCGCCGGCTTTCAGCAGGACGTCACCCGTCCCAACAACTACCGCTACCGCGACTACGTGATCAACACGTTCAACGCCGACAAGCCGTTCGACCGCTTCATCAAGGAACAGATCGCCGGCGACGAGATCTGGCCGGACAACCAGGAAGCCAAGGTGGCGACGGGCTTTTTGGGTGGCTACCCCGACAACTTCAACTCGCGTGACCTGGTCCAGCGCAAATACCAGATCGCCACCGACATGACCGACCTGGTGGGCGAAACCTTCCTGGCCTCGCAAATCGGTTGCGCGCGCTGCCACAACCACAAGGCCGACAAGGTCAGCCAGAAAGAGTACTTCCAGTTGCAAGCCTTCTTCGCCAACACCAGCTTCGACGAGAAAGCCGTCGCCGCCAAGGGCGCCGAAGAAGCCGCGTACGAAAAGCAGCAGGAAGCCTACCGCGCCGCGACCAAGCATATCCGCGACGCCCAGAAAGCCATCCTCGATACGGTGCGTACCGAAGCGGTCAAGTACCACAAGGAGCGCTACCTGCCGGACAGCCGCGAAGCCATCTTCAAGCCTGAGAAGGAATGGAGCGCGATGGACCGCTGGGTCAACTTCCGCCTGAAGTCCGTCAGCGGCGAGCGCGATATCGTCGCCTACCTGCGCGGCTCGGCCGAAGACAAGGACAGTAGCGATTACAAGCCGGAGCTGGTGGAAAAGTGGAAGGCCTATCAGAAGCTGACCGCCGACCTGGCCAAGTTCGACAAGCTGCGTCCGGAGCGGGGCAGCCTGAATTACACCACCGCGACCGAGCTGGGTCGTCCGGATGCGCCACCGACCTTCGTGCGCTTCGGCGGCGTGCATGAGCGTCCGCTCGACGAAGTGCAGCCTGCCCTGCCGGTGCTGTGGGCCGGCGCCAAGGCCAAGGTCGAGATCAAGCCGACCGCCACCTCGTCGGGCCGCCGCACGGCGCTGGCCAACTGGCTGGCCAGTGGCGACAATCCGCTCACGGCCCGGGTATTCGTCAACCGCGTCTGGAGCCAGTACTTCGCCGACGGCATCGTCTCCACCGTGGCCGACTTCGGCCGCGCCGGCCAGAAGCCGACCCACCCGGAGCTGCTCGACTACCTGGCCAGCGACTTCGTCACGCAAGGCTGGAGCGTCAAGAAGCTGCACCGCCAGATCCTGCTCTCGTCGGTGTACCGCCAGTCGTCCGACCAGCGCAGCGATGTGGTGGCGGCCGACCCGGACAACAAGCTGCTGGCGGTCTATCCGCGCAAGCGCCTGGAAGCCGAAGCCATCCGCGACTCGCTGCTGGCCGCCTCCGGCCAGCTCGAAGACAAGGTCGGTGGTCCGGCGGTGTTCCCGCAAGTACCGTCCAACTTCAACGCCGGCAACCTGTGGAGCGCGTCGAAAGACCCAAAAGAGCAGAACCGCCGCAGCGTGTATGTGTTCGTGCGCCGCAGCGTGCCTTACCCACTGATGCAAAGCTTCGATCTGGCCGATCCGTCCCACGCCCACCACAAGCGTGACGTCACCACCACCCCGCTGCAGGCGCTGACCCTGTTCAACAGCGATGTGGTATTCGGCTGGTCCCAGGCGCTGGCGGGCCGGGTCATCCGCGAAGCGGGCACCGACGAGACGGCGCAGCTGAACCGGCTGTACGACATCCTGTTCTCCCGCGCGCCGAGCAAGACCGAACGGGTGGCATTGAAAGGCTTTTTGGACAAGCAGGAAAAGATCATCCAGTCCAAGAGCGCCGACGGCAAGTTTGCGGTGGCCATTCCGACCGGTGTGGACAAGACCAAAAAGCTCGACCCGATCCGCGCCGCCGCCTTCGTCGACCTGGTGCACACGGTGGCCAACTCGAACGACTTCGCCTATCGCTTCTAACGCTGGACATAAAGACTCGCCATAAACAACCCGCAGTGCCACTCCCGTTAGGGGATGGCACCGCGAACGGTAACCAACAGCACCTGCTAATAACAGACTATCCAAGGAAAAACGCACCATGAGCCACGATCACGATCATCACCATTCCCGCCGCGACTTCCTGCGTAAAACCGCACTGGGTCTGGGCGCCAGCGCCATGACCGGCATGCTGCCCGGCGGCGGCCTGATTCAGTTCGCCGCCGCGGCCGACCTGGCCGATCCGCTCGCGGCCAAGCAGCCGCACCTGCCGGCCAAGGTCAAGTCGGTCATCTGGCTGCATCAGAACGGCGCGCCTAGTACGCTCGACCTGTACGACTACAAGCCGGAGCTGGTCAAGCTGCATGGCCAGGACGTCCCCAGCTCGTTCACCCAGGGCGTGGCCACCAGCACCCAGGGCGGCGTGGGCAAGCTGTTCGCCTCCAACCGCAAGTGGAAGCAGCACGGCGAAAGCGGCGCCTGGTTCTCGGACCTGGTGCCGAACATCGCCACCCAGGCCGACAAGATCGCCTTCATCAAGTCCAGCGTGACGGTGGGCGCCACCCACGACATCTCGATCCTCAAGTTGAACACGGGCGACCTCAGTCCCGGCCGTCCGTCGCTGGGCGCGTGGGTCAGCTACGCGCTCGGCTCGGCCAACCCCGACCTGCCGCCGTACGTGGTGCTCTACAACGGCAAGACCGAGCCGTCCGCCGGTTCGGTCAACTGGAATTCGGGCTTTCTGCCGGCCGTCTACCAGGGCACCGCGTTCCGTCCCGGCCCTTCCCCGATCCTGTACCTGGACCGCCCGGAACTGCGCACCGCCGAACAGCAGCGCGCCTCGCTCGACCTGCTCAAGCACCTGAACACCAAGGGCGCCGAGCGCTACTCGGCCGATACCGAACTGCGCGCGCGCCTGCGCTCCTACGAGCTTGCCGACCGCATGCAGGTGGCAGCACCGGAAGCTGTGGACCTGAACAAGGAAAGCGACGCGACCAAGGAACTGTATGGCCTGAACGACGAGACCAGCGCCAGCTACGGCACCACCCTGCTGCGCGCGCGCCGCCTGGTGGAACGAGGCGTGCGCTTCATTCAGGTGGTGTCGGGCGCGCCGGACGGCCAGACCGAAATCACCAGCTGGGACGCCCACAGCGACCTGGAAAAGAACCACGCCGTCAACGCCCGCATGATCGACAAGCCGATCGCCGGCCTGCTGGCCGACCTGAAGGACCGCGGCCTGCTCGAATCGACGCTGGTGGTCTGGACCTCGGAATTCGGGCGCACCTCGTACGGCCAGAGCGGCAACGGCCGCGACCACAACCCATGGGGCTACACCCAGTGGATGGCCGGCGCCGGCATCAAGGCCGGCACCACCTACGGCGCCACCGACGCTATCGGCCTGCAGGTGGCCGACAAGAGCACGGCGGTCGACACCTATGACCTGCATGCCACGGTACTGCAGCTGCTGGGCCTGGACCACCTGAAAACCACCTTCCTCAACAACGGCCGCTCCGAGCGTCCGACCGTCGTCTACGGCAAGGTGGTCAAGGAGCTGCTGGCCTGATCTGCGCGGCGCAGCGCGGCACAGCACCTGAATCCACATCACGTTCATACAAGGAAAACACCATGACATTCCGCTTTACACGCATTGCACTTGCTTCCACGTTCGCCATCGCTGCCATGTCTGCCGGCCTGGCCAACGCCGGCGACTCCCAGCTCCAGCTGTCGGGCGACCAGGAAAATCCGGCCGTGACCACCACGGCCAGCGGTTCGGGCGTCATCAGCATCGGCGCCGACAAGTCGGTCAAGGGCAGCATCACCACCAAGGAAGTCAAGGCCACCGCCGCCCACATCCATCTGGCAGCGCCCGGCAAGAATGGCCCGCCGGTCATCACGCTGGTCAGCACCGCCGACAACGTCTGGTCGGTGCCGGCCGGTTCCACTCTGACCGACGAACAGTACGCCGCCTACCAGGCCGGCAACCTGTACGTCAACGTTCATAGCGCCCAGTTCAAGCCGGGCGAGATCCGCGGCCAGCTGCGTCCATAAGGAGTAGCGTCGATTGAAGCGTAAAACACTGTCGTTATTGATTGTGTCGATGGTGCTGTCGGCCGCCGTGATGGCGGCCGGCGAAGAGATGCGCATGGAGTTGATGCAGGAGATCGAGGACACCAACAAGAGCCTGTCGTCCAACATCGCCCTGAACAACAAGCAGGCCTCCACCACCGACGCCAAGGAGCTGACCCGCATGTTCGCCGAAGTGGAAGCTCACTTCGACGGCAAGGGGGACGCCAAGAATGCGGTCGATCTGGCGCGCCAGAGCAAGGTGCTGGCGACCGACATCGTGGGGCTGGTCGACAAGGGCGACTTCGCCGCCGCGTCGGCCGCCTCGACCGACCTGTCGCGCACCTGCCGTACCTGCCACACGTTCTACAAGAAGGAGTAAGCCATTTTCAAGAAGTTCAGGAGCAGCCTCGCATGCGCGCTTGCCAGCCTGGTGCTGCCAGGCGCCGTCGGCGTTGCAGCCGGCCTTCCCGGCAGCGCCGCTGCGGCGCCTGCCGTCAAGCCGGCAAGCCCGGTCAAGCAGCAGGCGCTGCGTGGCGATGCCGTCGCCGGCAAGGACAAAGCCGAATCGGAACGCTGCCTGGAATGCCACGGCGAAGCGGGCCAGGGTCAGGGATTCAGTCACGGCAGCGATGGCAAGCTGGCCCGGCTCGATGGCCAGTACGCCGACTACCTGATCAAGCAGGTGCGCGACTTTCGCAGCGGCGCGCGCAAGCACGAGTTCATGCAGATGATGGCCAGGAGCATCGACGACACCGACCTGGCCGATATCGCCGCTTACTTCGCGTCGCTACCCAAGCCGAAGACAACCCCGGTGGCCGATGCGCTGGCGCAGCGCCTGGTCGATCAGGGCGACCCGGCCCGCAAGCTGCTCGCCTGCGCAAGCTGCCATGGGCCGGGCGGCGACGGTGGCGGACCTGCCGGCCCCGCGATCCGGGGCCAGGGCAACCGCTACCTGGCGCAGCAATTGCACGAGTGGCGCAGCGGCGCGCGCAATAACAGCCCCGGCGGCGTGATGAACCAGCAGGCCGCAGCGTTGACCGACAACGAGATCGAGGCGCTGGCAGGCTACCTGTCCGGACGCTGAACACATTTTTAATAACCTGATTGGAACCGACATGAACCGACATTTGCTTGCGCCCCTGGTGTCCGCCACGCTGATGGCAGCCCTGGCCTTTCCGGCCGCCGCCGCCCTCAAGGATGGCCAGAGCGCGCCCGCCTTTACCACCCAGGCTTCGCTGGCCGGCAAGGCGTTTTCGTTCTCGCTGCGCGACGCGCTGAAAAAGGGGCCGGTGGTGGTGTACTTCTACCCCTCCGCCTTTACTGGCGGGTGCAACATCCAGGCCCATACCTTCGCCGAGAACCACGACAAGTTCCGCGCCGCCGGCGCCACGATTGTCGGCGTGTCGCTCGACAGCATCGCGCGGCTGAACGAGTTTTCCGCCGATCCGGCCTACTGCGCCGGCAAATTCCCCGTCGCGGCAGACACCGACGGCAGCATCGCCAAGTCATACGAGCTGCAGGTACGCCAGATCGCCGCCGGCAAGAAGGACACGCGCGGCGTCGAGATCGACCACGCCGCCGCCGAGCGCACCACCTTCATCGTCACCCCGGACGGCAAGATCGCCGCCACCGTGGGCGGCGTCGACCCGGCCGCCAATGTCGGCCGCGCGCTGGAGGCCGTGCAGCGGCTCAAGGCCAACATCAACGCCAACAAGAGCTGATCTTCACGACACACCGTTTTCCCCACCCACGATTGGAAACCCATGAAAGTACAACTCAAACAACTGATCGTTCCCGCCGTCGCCGCCGCGCTGCTGGCGGGTTCCGCCAGCGCCGTGGCGCAGCAGGCGCCCAAGCCGGAAACGCTGATCAAGTGGCGCCAGTCGGCGTTCCAGGTGGTTGCCTGGAATGCCGGCCGCATCAAGGCGTCGCTGGATGGCGCGTACAACAAGGATGAAGTCCAGCGCGCGGCCAACACCATCGCCGCCATCGCCAATGGCGGCCTGGGCGCCCTGTTCGCGCCGGGCACGGAACAGGGCAAGGGCTGGCACGACACCACCTCCAAGCCGGAACTGTTCAAGGACACCAAGCGCTTCGCCGAGCTGGGCGCTGCGTTCGGCAAAGAATCCACCGAGCTGGCCAGCCTGGCCGCCGGCGGCGACGTGGCGGCGCTCAAGGCGCAATTCGCCAAGGTCCAGCGCACCTGCAAGACCTGCCACGACGACTTCAAGGCCAAGGACTGATCCCCGGCCAGCCTTTCGCACAAAGCTCCATTACTTTTTTAACTTCAAGAGAACACCATGTCATTTACCCTTCGTCGCACCGCCCAGATCGGCGTCGCAGTCGCCGCCCTGATCGCCTCCCTCGGCACCATCGCTCAAACGCCGGCGCCGGTCGCTCCCGCCCCTGGCGCTGCCGCGGCTCCCGTGCCGGGCGCCCGTTCCACCGATCCGGCCAAGCCGCTGGGCTTTTTCGTCACCAGCCAGGGCGTTGGCGACGGCGCCAACCTGGGCGGCCTGGAAGGCGCCGATGCGCACTGCCAGAAGCTGGCCGGCACCGTGGGCGCGGGCGGACGCACCTGGCGCGCTTACCTGAGCACGCAGGCGGCCAACGGCAAGCCGGCCGTCAATGCGCGCGACCGCATCGGCAAGGGACCGTGGTTCAACACCCGCGGCGCGGCCGTGGCGCAGAACGTCGAGCACCTGCACGGCGACACGCTGGAACAGGCGCGCCTGGGTAATAACCTGAGCCGCAATACGGCGCTGAACGAAAAGAACGAGCTGGTGAAGACCTCGACCGAGAAGCCGAACGAGCATGACATCATCACCGGATCGACTCCGGATGGCCGCGCGTTCGCCGATGCGGCCGACCACACCTGCAAGAACTACACGAGCAACGCGGCGGACGGCACGGTGCAGCTGGGTCACGTGGACCGCAGCGGCGGTGGCAACACCTCGTGGAATTCGACCCACACCAGCCGCGGCTGCGGCCAGCCGAACCTGGTGGCCACGGGCGGTGCCGGTTTGCTGTACTGCTTTGCGGCGAACTGATTCACGTAAAAGCCGCTAGTCGCAATTGAAACGGGGACCCGGGCGCAAGCTCGGGTCCCCGTTGTCGTAAGGGCCTCCGGATCCAACGATATGAAACTACCCGATCAATCGTTAACGTCATCCTCGCGAAGGCGAGGACCCATACCCCCTTTGATCAGCGACGCAGTCGTCGATGAGTGCGTGCCCTTCTGATACTGGTTATGGGTCCCCGCTTTCGCGGGGATGACGTGGTTTTATAGCTGCTTGTTGCTTAGTGTGCGGCTTCGACTGCTGTCAGGCCCGATGCGCAATTCACCATCGCTAGCGCCCCTGCGCCTTCGCCACACTCTCCCCAATCGAGCGATACAGCGGCGACTCGGGCGGCGCCAGCGCCAGGATGCGGTTCCAGCGCTGCACCGCCGCGGCCTTGTCGCCCCGCTCCAGCGCCGCACTGCCGGCCAGCGCCAGCGCCTGCAGATGATCGGGATTCTTAGCCAGCGCCCGCAGTATCAGCGCTTCCGGCGCGCCGCTCAGACGCTGACCCAGCGTCATGCCCAGCACCACCGCGTAATCGACCATCGCATCGGCATTGTCCGGCTCCAGCGCCAACAGCTGGCGGTAGGCCTCGGCCGCCAACTCGAAACGGCGCAGCGTTTCGTACGAACGGATCAGCATGCGCCAGCCCGCGGCATCGTTCGGATTTGCCTTCAACCGCTCCGACAGCCGCTGCACCATGCCTTCGATCTGTTCACTGCCGATGGCGGCGGGCGCCTCCTGCGCCGCCACCGGCGGATCGATACCGGCCGGCGTGCCGAGCATGGCATACAAGAACACCGGCAGCCCAAGCAGCGATGCGGCGCCGATCCACGCCAGCCCCTTGTGCGGCGCGCTCTCGCCTTGCGCGGGGCGCAGCAATGGCGGCAGCAGGAACGCCAGCGACAACGTCAGCATGGCCACTGCAACGACGAAAAATATGGTCATCAGATCTCCCTGCCGGCCAAGCCGGACGATGCGTCGTCGGAATCGGGCTCGCCCCGCATCCCACGCACGGTATTGAACAACAGCGCCAGGCCGAACGCCAGCAGCAGCAACGGGCCACCCCATAACAGCCAGGTGAGCGGTTTGACGGGCGGGCGATACAGCACAAAGTCGCCATAACGCTGCACCATGAACTCGATCACCTCCCCTTCACTGCGCCCGGCCGCCAGCTGCACACGCACCTGCTTTTTCAGCTCCAGCGCCAGCGGGGCGTTCGAATCGGCGATGGTCTGGTTCTGGCACACCAGGCAACGCAACTGGTCCGCCAGCGCCGCGGCGCGGCGCTCCAGATCCGGATTCGGATCGGATGCCGCCTGCGCGGCCCCTACGCTCATCAGCAGCCCCCACAGCACAAGCCGCATTACGATCCGCTTAGCCACGATTGAGTTCCCGGATCAGCGGCAGCAGGCGCTCGCGCACCACCGCCTGGGTCAGCGGACCGACGTGTTTGTAGCGAATGGTGCCCTGCTTGTCGATGACGAACGTCTCCGGCACACCGTACACGCCGTACTCGATGCCGATCCGGCCATCGCCATCGAAGGCCGACAACGCGTAAGGGTTGCCTTGATCGGCCAGCCACTTGAGGCTGTCGTCGCGCTTGTCGGTATAGTTCAGGCCCACGATCCGCGCCGCCTTTTCGCCAGCCAGCGACACCAGGACGGGATGCTCGATGCGGCACGGCCCGCACCACGACGCCCAGACGTTGAGCAGCCACACCTGGCCGCGCATATCCTGCGGCTTGAACAGCTTAGCCTGGTCGTCCACGCGGGCAAGCTGAAACGCCGGCGCCGGTTTGCCGATCAACGCCGACGGTATCTCCTGCGGCTTGAGCGTGAGTCCCACACCGAGAAAACCGACCAGCAGCGCGAACACCGCCAGCGGTATCACGTAGGCCTTCTTCATGCGACTCCCTCCCGCAGCATACCGGCACCGGCGCCGGCAACTGCCGCCGCGTCAGTGGCGCCACGGCTGCGCCGGTAGCGCCGGTCCGACGCCGCCAGCAGGCCGCCACCGGCGATGATGATGCAGCCGGCCCAGATCCACCCCATGAACGGCTTGTTCTGGATGCGCACGCTCCAGGAGCCGTCCTTGCCGGCCTCCCCCAGCGCCAGGTACAGGTCGCGCGTAAAGCCCCGGTCGATGGCGGCTTCCGTCATGGGAGTCTGCTGCACCGTGTAGTAGCGCTTTTCGGGATGCAGCAAGGTGGCGGCGCCGTCTCCGCGCGTGACCTCGAAGGTGGCGCGCGCCGCCACGTAATTGGATGCATCGACCCGCTCCAGCGTGACGAATTTATAGGTGTAGCCGCCGCTGACGGTGGTGTCGCCCGGCTGCATGGCCAGTTCGTCGCTGCTCTCGCCATGCTTGACCAGCGCAACACCCAGCACGAACACCGCCATGCCGGCATGCGCGGTGATCATGCCCCAGTACGCCACCGGCTGGCGCGCCAGCCTGCGTGGCAGCGTGCCCTGCCCGCTGCTCAAGCGCGTGACCACCTGCAGGGCCGTCGACGACAGCACCCACAGTGCCAGCGCCAGCGACGCGGCCGTCGCAGCCGAGGTTTTCCACGCCAGCAGCGCGGCCAGCGCCGTGACCACCAGTACCAGCGCCGGCACGCGCAGCTGCCGCACTACGCTGCCTGGATCGCCGCGCTTCCAGGCCACCAGCGGACCGAGTCCAAGCAGCAGCATCAGCGCCAGCATCATGGGTGCGAACACGGCGTCGAAGTACGGCGGGCCCACCGATATCTTGCCCAGGCCAAGCGCGTCCACGACCAGCGGATACAAGGTCCCCAGCAGCACGGTGCCGGCGGCGCTGGCCAGCACCACGTTATTCAGCAGCAGGAGCGACTCGCGCGAGAACAGCGCGAAGCGCCCGCCCGTGCCCACCGCCGAAGCGCGCCAGGCGAACAGCAGCAGCGAGCCGCCGATCACAATGGCCAGGAAAACGAGGATGAACAGGCCGCGTTCCGGATCGGTGGCGAAGGCATGCACCGACGTCAGCACGCCCGAGCGCACCAGGAAGGTCCCCAGCAGCGACAGCGAGAACGCCAGAATCGCCAGCAGCACGGTCCAGTTGCGAAAGCCGCCGCGCTGCTCGGTGACGGCCAGCGAGTGGATCAACGCCGCGCCGATCAGCCAGGGCATGAACGAGGCGTTTTCCACCGCATCCCAGAACCACCAGCCGCCCCAGCCCAGTTCATAGTAGGCCCAGAAGCTGCCCATGAAAATCCCCAGTGTCAGGAAGGCCCACGCCACCAGCGTCCATGGCCGCGACCAGCGCGCCCAGGTGGCATCCAAGCGGCCGCCCAGCAGCGCGGCGATGGCGAAAGCAAACGCCACCGAGAATCCCACGTAGCCCATGTACAGCATGGGCGGGTGAATGATCATGCCGATATCCTGCAACAGCGGATTGAGATCGCGCCCGTCCGCGGCCCCCGGCAGCAGCCGGTCGAACGGATTGGACGTGAACAGCGTGAACAGCAAGAAGCCGCAGCTAATCAGGCCCATTACGGCCAGCACGCGCGCCACCACCGCCGGCGGCAGCTGGCTGGAAAAGCGCGTGACGGCAAACGTCCACACAGCCAGTATCTGCACCCACAGCAGCAGCGATCCCTCGTGCCCGCCCCAGGTAGCGGCAAAGCGCAGCGGCGTGGGCAAGCGCGTGTTCGAATGGGTCGCGACGTAGGCCACCGAAAAATCGTTGTGGATGAACGACGCCACCAGGCAGCCGAAGGCGATCGTCACGAACAGGCATTGGCCGCTGGCGATCGGACGCGCCAGTTCGATCAGGCGCGCATCGTTCTTCCACGCGCCGAACAGCGGCAGGCTGCCCTGGACCAGCGCCAGCGACAGCGCGAGCATGAGCGCGAAGCTTCCCAGTTCCGGTATCATTCGAGCGCTCCCGAAAGGCGCGCCTTGGCCGCCTCTTTCATGGCGAACGCAGCTTCCGGCGGCATGTAGTTTTCATCATGCTTGGCCAGCACCTCGGCGGCGACGAAGCGGTTGGCGCCGTCGAGGCGGCCCTGCGCCACCACGCCCTTGCCTTCCCTGAACAGGTCCGGCAGGATGCCCCGATACTGCACCGGCAGGCGCTGCACCGTATCGGTGACGATGAAGCTGACATCGACGCCGTCGGCCGAGCGCTTGACGCTGCCCGCCTCCACCATGCCGCCGACCCGCAGGCTCTGGCCTCGGGGCGCTTCGCCGGCCAGGATCTGGGTGGGCGTAAAGAAGAACACCAGGTTTTTCTGGAATGCCGACAGGATCAGTGTCGCGGCAAGCGCCAGCGCCGCCAGCGCGCCCCCCACCAGCAGCAGGCGCTGGGTACGGGGCTTGAGGGACCGGGTGCTCATGCGGCCCCCCTTCGTCGCGCCACTTGCGCATGCAGGCGCGCCAGCTTGTAGCGCTGCTGCAGCGCGACCCATTCGGCCACCACCGTCAGCAGTACCACGCCAAACGAACCCCAGACGTAGGCGCCATAGCCGCCCATGGCGAAAAAGTCATGCACGCTGATCCCGTTCATGGGCGCTGCTCCACATACGCGCGCACCCAGCCCGTATGGCGTTCGCGTTCCAGCACGATGGCGCGCAGGCGCAGCAACGCGGCCGCCGCACTGTAAGCCCACAGGGCCAGCGTCATGATCAGCATCCCGGCCAGCATGATGGATGCCATCTTGGGGGCGCTTTGCAGCGACACCGATGCGCCCTGGTGCAGCGTGTTCCACCACTGGACCGAAAAGTAAATGATCGGGACATTCACCACACCCACCAGCGCCAGCACGGCGCCGGCCCGGTCGGCGCGGCGCGGATCGTCGATGGCGGCCTGCAGCGCAATGAAGCCGATGTACAAAAACAGCAGGATCAGTTCGGACGTCAGGCGCGCATCCCACACCCAGTAGGTGCCCCAGGTGGGACGGCCCCATAGCGCGCCGGTCCACAGCGCCAGAAAGGTGAACAGCGCACCGGTGGGGGCCAGCGCGCTGGCCATCATCGACGACAAGCGCGTGTTCAGCACCAGGCCCACGCCGGCCCAGAAAGCCATGGCCACATAGATCACCATCGACAGCCACGCCGCCGGCACGTGCACGAAGATAATGCGGTACGCGTCGCCTTGCTGGCTGTCGGTGGGCGCGAACCACAGCCCGATGGCCAGGCCTGCGATGGCCAGCAGCAGCGCGGCGCCCATCAGCCAGGGGATCAGGCGTCCGGCAACGCCGAAGAACACCTGGGGCGAGGCGTACTGGCGCCAGCCCGCAGCGCCGTTGCGCACGCCCCCGTGATCGGCGGATGGAAGCGTTGATATGTTTGACATGGTGCTACTCCTCGTATGACTGTGTGACGAATTCGGGTGGTTCAAGGTAATTGCGCTGTTCAAGCTGGTTCATACAAGCTGATTTATACAAGCTGATTCATACAAGCTGATTCATTCAAGCTGATTCATTCAAGCGCGATGCGCAGCGCCGCAGCGGTCGCCCACGGGGCCAGCGCCAGCGCCGCCGCCAGCAAGCCGCCCAGCAGCAGCAGGTGCGCTTCGGCTGCGCTGACGTTGTTGGCGCAGGCGCCCGCGCCGAAGATCAGCACCGGCGCGTACAGCGGCAGCACCAGCAGGGCCACCAGCACGCCGCCGCCGCGCGCGTTCAGGGTCAGGGCCGCGCCGACCGCGCCCACCAGACTGAGTACCGGTGTGCCCAGCAGCAGCCCGAGCATCAGCGGCGCCACCACGGCGGGCGGCAGATCGAACTGCAACGCCAGCACGGGCGCCAGCAGCACCAGCGGCAGGCCGGACACCAGCCAGTGCGCCAGCACCTTGCCGGCCACGATCAGCACCAGCGGGCTGGCGGACAGCAGCATCTGCTCCAGCGTGCCGTCGGCCCCGTCGAGCGCGAACAGGCGGCCCAGCGAGAGCGTACTGGCCAGCAGCGCCGCCACCCACAAGATGCCCGGGCCGAGTAACCGCAGCAGATCTGGATCGGCGCCCACGGCCAGCGGAAACAGGCTGCACACGATGACGAAGAAAGTCAGCGTGCCGAAGGCATCCGCGCGGCGACGCAGCGCCAGCAGCAGGTCGCGCCGCAGCACGCACCAAAGCCCGCTCAGCATGCCGATGCGGCGGAGAGGTCCAGCTGCGCGGCTGCCAGCGCCACGCTCTGGTGGGTGCTGTAGACCAGCGTGCCGCCGTTCTCAAGATGCCCGGTCAAGGTGCCGCACAACTGCTCGACGGACCCGGCATCGAGCGCGCTGAATGGCTCGTCTAGCAGCAGCAGCGGCGGCAACGGCGCCAGGTGCAGGCGCGCCAGCGCGACGCGGCGACGCTGTCCCTGCGACAGCACGCGGCCCGGCAGATGCGCCTGGGCGGACAGTCCGACCGCATCGAGCGCGGCGTCGGCCTGCGCGCGGCTGACCGGGCGTCCGCCCAGCGTGGCCGATGCGACCAGGTTCTCGCGCGCGCTCAGGTCGTCCTTGATGGCGCCCGCGTGGCCCAGGTACAGCAACTCGCCGTGATAGGCTTCGCGCAGGCGGCGCACTGGCTGGCCGCGCCAGCGCACTTCGCCGTCATGGGGAATCGCCAGCCCGCACAACAGGCGCAGCAAGGTGGTCTTGCCGCTGCCGTTGTCGCCCTTGATCCACAGCGCTGCGCCCGCGTCCACTCTGAAACTCAACTCGCTGAACAGCAACCGGTCACCGCGCGCTGCCGTTACCCCATCAGATTCGAGACGCATTGGCGCTCTCTCCACCGCTGCGCGCTTGCAGCGCGGGCGGATGTTCGTCGTCGTGCGCGCCATCGGCATCGATGCTGCCGTCGCTACCGGCGTCGATGCCGGCATCGCCACCGCTGGCAGCAGCGCCGGGGCCCGTGATCAGGCCGAAGCGCTTCAGGTGCGCGCGCAGCACGTTGCGGCTGATGCCCAGCGCCTTGGCGGTGCGCGCCTGATTGCGGTTGCAGCGCTCGAACGCCGTTTGCACCAGGCCCTGTTCGACCGTCACGAACAGATTGTTCTGCGCCGCTTCCAGCATGCTGGAGATCAGCGCCGACAGGCGCGAGGCCGCGGTGCTGGCGGTCAGTGGCTCCGCTTGCGCCGCCACCGCATCGACCCGCACCGGCACCGTCTCGCGCGCGGCCCGGTGCACCACGCCATTCAGGCGCAGGTCGGCCGCGCGCACCACGTTGTCGCGGCAGCCGATGAGGGCGAAGTGAATCACGTTTTCGAGTTCGCGGATGTTGCCCGGCCAGCTGTACGACAGCAGCGCCAGCTGCGCGTCGGGCGCCAGCAGCACGCTGCCCAGCTTCATGCGCGCGCCGTACAGGTCGATGAAGTGGCGCGCCAGCGGCAGGATGTCGCCGCTGCGTTCGCACAAGGGCGGCAGCTGCACGGTCGCCACGCTCAAGCGGTAATACAGGTCGGCGCGAAAGCGCTCGGCCGCCACCGCCATGTGCAGGTCGACGTTGGTGGCCGCGACCAGCCGCACGTTCAGCGCGATCGGCGTGCGCGAACCCAGGCGCACCACCTGCTGCTCCTGCAGCACGCGCAGCAGCTTGACCTGCAGCGCCGGCGACAGGTCGCCGATCTCGTCGAGGAACAGGGTGCCGCCGTTGGCCGCTTCGAACCAGCCGGCGCGCGCGTGGGTGGCGCCGGTAAAGGCGCCGCTCTCGTGGCCGAACAATTCGGCGTCGATCAGGGTGGGACTGAAGGCGCCGCAGTTGACCGCCACGAACGGGCCGCGCCGACCCGACTTGGTGTGGATATGGCGCGCGATCAGTTCCTTGCCGGTGCCGGTCTCGCCGATGATCAGCGTGGTCGCGTCGCTGCGGGCGATGCGTTCGACCTGGCGCAGCAGTTCGAGGGAATGGGGATCGTGGAACAGCAAGGCCTTGGCACGCACCGACAACGCCATGCCGGACAGGTCAGGAAAAGTAAGCAGTTTGTCCACAGCAGTGCCCGTTGTTTTTTAAGAGTTACTTAAACTCTAACGGGTCGACACAACATTGCACACGAATCAATTTGAGCAAGCTAATGCGCAATTTGGATGTGCTGTGGCTGGCGCAGCAGTGCAGCGCAGATCGGTGCACGGCTGCTGCAAATACACCAGATTTCTTGCCGCTCAGGCGGTAAAACGCATGGCTTGGCCAGGCCGGGTCACAGTTGCGAGCGATTGAATACCTGGCTCAGGTACGCCAGAAACGTGGTATCCGTGCACATGGTCTTGCCGGGCGAATCGGACAGCTTGGCCACCGGCTGGCCGTTGCACTGCATCAGCTTCATGACGATGTTCAAGGCCGGGATGCCCATGTCGTTGCTGAGATTGGTGCCGATGCCGAATCCGGTCATGGTGCGGTTGGCAAAATGGCGATGCAGCGCCAGCGCCTTGGGGACATCGAGCCCGTCGGAAAACACCAGCCGCTTGGTCATCGGATCGATGCGCAGCCGCGCATAGTGCGCCAGCGCTTTCTCGCCCCACTCGACCGGGTCGCCCGAGTCGTGGCGCAGGCCATCGAACAGCTTGGCGAAGTACAGGTCGAAGTCGCCCAGGAAGGCATCCATGCCGACCACATCGGTCAGCGCCGTACCCAGGTCGCCCCGGTATTCCTGCACCCAGTCTTCCAGCGCGGCCTTTTGAAAATCGCGCAGGCGCACGCCGAACGCTTGGAAGGCTTGCAGGTATTCATGCGCCATGGTGCCGATCGGCACCAGCTGATATTTCTTGGCCAGATACACGTTCGACGTGCCCTTGAAATACTGGGGCAGCGATTCGGCCAGCGTGGCCACCACTTCCTCCTGCCACGCGCCGGAGAAGCGGCGGCGCACGCCAAAGTCGAAAAACTCGAACGGATGGCGGCAAGCCGGTTCCTGTTGATACTCGCGCAGCAACGCGATCTTGCCGGCCAGCCGGCGCCGCCCTTCCGCCAGCGCGGCGGCCTGATCGAAGCGGCGGAAATACAGTTCGTTGACGATATACAGCACGTAGATCTCGAACCCCATCACGTGCACCAGCGGCCCGCGCGCGCGTATCACCAGGTCGGGCCCGTTGGTTTCCACGGTGATGAACTTGCGCTGGAAGCGGAACACGGTGAGGAAGTCGGCAAAGTCACTCTTGATATAGCGCAGCGCGCGCACGTAGGCGACTTCGTCTTCGGTGAACGTCAGGCTGCACAGATGGTCGAGCTCGCGCTCCACGCTGGCTTGCAGCTCGGCCAACGGATAGGCCGGCGTATTGCGGCACGTAAAGGCGTATTCCGTGTGGGCGTCCGGGTGGCGGTGCAGCAACGCCTGCCACATGGTGAATTTATAGAGATCGGTTTCCAGCAGACTGCGGACGATAGGTGTCATGAAAGGCAATCGTTAAGGGCGCGGTGTGCGCCGTTGGCAATGAGTTCCGGCAGCACCTCGGCGGAGGTGGCGATGCGCACGCCGCGCGCGGCCATGGCGTCGAGAAATAAACGCTGCTGGGCGTCGAAGCCGCTGACCGGGCTCATGCAGTCGGCCAGCAGCACCACCTTGGCGATCTGCCCGGCGCTGAGATGGTCCACCAGGTGCTCGGTGGTCGCCTTCACGCAATGGCTGCTCGCCTCCCCACATATATATAGGCGCTCGGCCCCGGCCAGTAGTGCGATGAAGCCGGTGTTGAGCTGGGTGCTGGGGTCGTCCGGGTCCGGCACCTCGGCGAGAATGGCGGAATAATGCTCGGTCCACGGATTGGTGCCCTTGATGACGGCATGAACGGTGCCGGCGCCACTGCCCTCCCACCTGGCCAGCTCGGCCTGCACGTCGGCATGTACCGCATGCCCCCAGCTGCCCATCTCGCAGTGCACCGGCCAGATCATCAGACGGTAGCGGCCGGCCGCCTCCAGCTGGTCCAGATAGCTGAGGGCGCGCTCGTGCGCGGCCGGATCGCGCGGTCGATACAGTCCAGCGCGCACTTGCTCAGCTGTAATTTCGGTGAATGGCGCCACTTCGCCGCCCGCGCCGGTGCTCCAGAACGTGGGGTGGGCTATATCGAGGCGGTGGTGCGAATCGAGCGTGACGCTGATGCCGGACAAGCCCGCGCCGCCCTTGGCGATCAGCTCGGCAACCCGGCGCATGTCGGCGTGCGCGCCCGGCACCGGCAGCGACGGCCCCGGCTGGCCATCCGTGTAGGCGGCGGGCAAGTCGCAGAAATCGTTCTGCGGGTCGATGATGAGAAGATGAAAGTTCTGCTTCATTGATTTTCCTATAAGGTTTCAGTCTAGCTTACCGGGCCATCCGTTTTTCGAGCGCACGCCGCGAATTACCACCGGGAAAACTCAGGATGACAGCCTAAGGGGGCGGTGTTAGAGGCCGATTGCGGTTGATTAAACCGAGAAAACGTTTTTTACCAAACATAATCACAATTTTGATCAAACCTGTTGTCTTCCGATCAATTCATACCACTAGCGCTTTTTAACATACCATTCCGTCACTTGTTTGCCTTAAACTATGCACGCCTGCAAGTTTGCAAAGAGGAACCGTGGGCGCGCGTCTCATCCATGCGCTTCATCCACGCGTCAAAAACAGCTTCGTTCATACCAAGAGACATGAATAAACTTACAACACTCGACTTAATTGTCTTCGCTTTCTACTTCGTCGTCGTGGCGGGCTACGGCCTGTGGGTCTACCGGCGCAAGCAGCGCGGCTCCGGTTCGGCCTCGCACGATTACTTCCTGGCGGAAGGTTCACTGACCTGGTGGGCCATCGGCGCCTCCTTGATCGCATCCAACATCTCTGCTGAGCAATTTGTGGCCATGAGCGGTTCCGGCTTCAAAATGGGTATGGCCATCGCCGTCTACGAACTGATGGCGGCCGCCACCCTGATCGTGGTGGCCGTGTTCTTCATGCCGGTCTACCTCAAGAACCGCATCTACACGATGCCCCAGTTCCTGGAACAGCGCTACAACAAGCGCGTCGCGACCATCATGGCCGTGTTCTGGCTGCTGCTGTACGTCATCGTCAACCTGACCTCGATCCTGTACCTGGGCGCGGTGGCAATGAGCAGCATTTCCGGCATCGCCCTGCTCCCATGCATGATCGCACTGGCCGTGTTCGCCATCATCATCACCCTGGGCGGCATGAAGGTGATCGGCTACACCGACGTGATTCAGGTGTTCTGTCTGGTCGTCGGCGGCCTCGTCACCACCTGGCTGGCGGTCGACATGGTGTCGACCCTGAACGGCGGCAACTCGATTGCGCACGGCCTGTCGGTGATGACCGAAAAAGCCAGCGGCCACTTCAACATGGTGCTCGAGCGCGACAATCCGAACTACATGGACTTGCCTGGCCTGTCCATCCTGCTGGGCGGTATGTGGATCGTCAACCTGAACTACTGGGGCTGCAACCAGTACATCACCCAACGCGCACTGGGCGCCGACCTGCAGACGGCCCGTAAAGGCCTGCTGTTCGCCGCGTTCCTGAAGCTGTTGATGCCAATTATCGTCGTGCTGCCAGGTATTGCTGCGTTCGTGCTGCACCAGCAAGGCGCCCTCGGTTCGGAAATGATTGTCGGCGGTGAACTGAATCCTGACCGCGCGTATCCGGTTCTGCTGAACTTGCTGCCTACGGGCCTGAAAGGCATGGCCTTCGCCGCCCTGGTTGCTGCCGTGGTCGCGTCGCTGGCTGGTAAAGCCAACAGTATCGCCACCATCTTCACCCTGGACATTTACAAGAAAGTGTTCAACACGGATGCGTCCGAACTGAAAATGGTGACCATCGGCCGCGTGACCGTGGTGGTGTCGGTGCTGGCTGCCGTGGTGATCGCCCCGTTCATGGGCATCGACAAAAAAGGCGGCTTCCAGTACATCCAGGAATACACCGGTTTCGTCTCCCCAGGCATCCTGGCGATGTTCCTGATGGGTTTCTTCTGGCGCAAGACGACCGCGCTGGCGGCCATGTTCGCCACCATCGGCGGCTTCGCGCTGTCGCTGTTCCTGAAGTTCCTGCCTGAAATGATGGACCTGTCGTTCCTGGCGCCAATCGGCTTCTCCAAAGACAACGGCACCGGCGTGTTCGAGATTCCATTCCTCGACCGTATGTTCATCGTGTTCGTGGTGGTGGTGATCGGCATGGTGATCCTGAGCCTGCTGAAACCGACCGCAGCCAACAAAGAAGGCAAGCTGATCGTGGTCGACACCAGCCTGTTTAAAGTGACGCCGGGCTTCGCCGTCGGCGCGAGCATCATCGGTATCGTGCTGGTGTTCGTGTACGCGACCTGGTGGTAACGCTGGTGTGATGCAAGCCGCGACGGAGCATCGCTGCGGCAGTTGAGAAAGCCGGACTTGGGTCCGGCTTTTTTTTGCGCGCAGCACCCCTATTTTGTGTGCCAAAAAAGTAAGACGCTCTGATATAATCTCCACCTCGTCGGGGCGTAGCGCAGCCTGGTAGCGTACTTGCATGGGGTGCAAGGGGTCGAGTGTTCGAATCACTCCGTCCCGACCAAGGATTTAACGAAGGCCAGCCATTGCGCTGGCTTTTTTTATGGTCCCGCGGGCTAAGCCCTCCCGCACGTCAGCCGCCGATCAACATCACTTTGCCAGCGACCGGCGCCCAGCCTGCACCGCCTTGCCACCTCCCGCCCAGCGATAGCAGTAAGATGCAGGCCACGTGGCGCACGCTGCCAGCATGGCCGGCAAGCTGGCCGCGGCTCCTGCCCGTCACTTTTCTCCCGCACTGCAAGATAGCGCTAACAACCGAACACTGGTATCGTTGCCCCACCACCAGCAACCCTTGAGGAAATCCATGTTCGCTTTGCCCGGCCGCCGCGCGGTGTCGTGTTCCATTCTGTTCAGTATGCTTTCTCTGGCCATCGGCGCCGCCCACGCCGACGCGCCCCGGCAGAAGAAAGTCCTGTTCTTCACCAAGTCGTCCGGGTACGAACACAGCGTGATCAAGGAAACCAACGGCCAGCCCAGCCACGCCGCGAAAATTCTCAATGAACTCGGCCCGAAATATGGCATCGCCTTCACCATGTCCAAGGATGGCAGCAAGTTCACGCCGGCCTACCTGGCCCAGTTCGACGCCGTCTTCTTCTACACCACCGGCAACCTGCTGGAAAAAGGCACCGACGGCCACCCCGCCATCACGCCTGCGGGTAAGGCCGCCCTGCTCGCCGCCATCGACGGCGGCGTCGGCTTCATCGGCGCGCACTCGGCCAGCGACACCTTCCACGCCAACGAAACCACCACCACCGACGAGAAAACCGCACGAGCCGCCCGCTACCGCACCCTGGGCGCCAATGCCGATCCCTACACGCGCATGATCGGCGGCGAGTTCATCGTCCACGGCGCCCAGCAGAAGGGCCGCATGACGGTCGTCGACCAAGCCTTCCCCGGCCTGACCGACAAGGGCGCCAGCTTCGAGCTGATGGAAGAATGGTATTCGCTCAAGGAATTCGCGCCCGACATGCACGTGCTGCTGGTGCAGGACACCGCCCACATGGGCGACCCGGACAAGAGCGGCGGCAACAGCAGCTACGTGCGCGCGCCCTACCCGTCGACCTGGGCACGCATGCAGGGCAAGGGCCGGGTGTTCTACACCGCCATGGGCCACCGCGAAGACACCTGGACTAACCCGGTGTTCCAGCAGATCCTGTTCGGCGGCATCAGCTGGGCGGTCGGCACGACGCCGGCGGCCATCCCGCCCAACCTGGGCAGCGCCGCGCCAGGGGCCAATGCATTGCCTGCCCCCTTCACTGCCAAAAAGTAAGTCGCGGCAAGGAAAACCAAATAGCATCCCAGCCCGGCCGCATCGCTGCCGGGCAATCCGGCACCGCTCCATGCACGCCGTATCGCCGCTGTAACGACGCGCGCACGGTTTCTATCCCTACGGAACTACAGACATTTTTACAATAATGTACCATTTCAGCTAAGGAAACAGCAGCCACAGATACCCAGCCTAGAAGGGAGCGCTTCCGTGACGGAACCTCAAAATACCGATACCAATCGATTCCTGTCGACGGGCGTGCCCGGGCTCGACACCATCCTCGGGGGCGGCCTGACCAGCGACCGCCTGTTCCTGATCGAAGGCGAGCCGGGCACCGGCAAGACCACCCTGGCGCTGCAGTTTCTGCACGAAGGCGTGCGCCGGGGCGAATCGGTCATCTACATCACGCTGGCCGAAACCCGCGTCGAACTGCGCGCCGTGGCCCAGTCGCACGGCTGGTCGATGGACGGCATTCACGTCGAGGACATCATCCCCAACGAGAACATCCTGCACCCGGACCAGCAGTTCACCATCTTCCACCCGTCCGAAATCGAGATGGGCATGACCACCCAGCGCATTCTCGATGCGATCGAAAAGTACAAGCCGACCCGCGTGGTGCTCGACTCCCTGTCCGAGCTGCAGCTGCTGGCCGAAAGCCCGCTGCGCTACCGCCGCCAGGTCCTCGCGCTGAAGCAGTACCTGTCCGGCAAAGGCTGCACCACGCTGTTCCTCGACGACCGCACCGCCCTCTCGGGCGACCTGCAGGTGCGCAGCGTGGCGCACGGCGTCGTCACGCTCGAACTGATCAACCAGGATTACGGCTCCGAGCGGCGCCGGGTCCGCATCGTCAAATACCGCGGCATCGCCTTTCGCGGCGGCTCGCACGACTACAAGATCGTCACCGGCGGCCTGGTGGTCTATCCGCGCCTGATCGCCGCGCACACCCGCGTGACGGTCCCGCGCGACAAGCTCTCCAGCGGCATCGCCGCGCTCGACCTGCTCACCGGCGGCGGCCTCGATGGCGGCACCAGTACGCTGGTGTCCGGCCCGCCGGGCACCGGCAAGTCCTCGCTGTGCGCCCAGTACGTGTACGCCGCGACCCAGCGCGGCCAGAAGTGCGCCATGTTCCTGTTCGAGGAAGCGACCAGCAACCTGCTGCTGCGCTGCGCCGGTCTGGGCATCGACCTGCAAGGCGCTATCAGTAAAGGCCTGCTGACCATCCAGCAAATCGACCCGGCCGAAATGGCGCCCGGCGAATTCATGCAGGCCGTGACCGACTCCGAAGGCCAGGGCGCGCGCGTAATCGTTATCGACAGCCTGAATGGCTACCTGAAGGCCATGCCCGACGAACGCTTTTTGGCCACCCACCTGCACGAACTGCTCACGTACCTGGGCCAGCGCGGCGTGGTGACCATGCTGGTCGGCGTGCAGCCGGGCGTGATCGGCGGCTCCATGTCCACCTCGGTCGACGCCAGCTACATCGCCGACAGCGTGATCATGCTGCGCTACTTCGAGGCGCGCGGCAAGGTGCGCCAGGCCATCTCGGTGTTCAAGAAGCGCGTGGGCTTGCATGAACGCTCGATCCGCCTGTTCAGCATGAGCGCCAAGGGCATCCAGGTGGGCGACGTGCTGACCAATTTCCACGGCATCCTGACCGGTGTGCCGACGTTCGACGAAACCGAATGCGGCGTCCTGTTCGACGACGATTGATGATTGACGATTGATGATTGACGATTAATACAATGGAAAAGCGCGTTCTGATCTTCGCCCCGTCCGGCCAGGATGCCATGCTGGCGTCCAAGATGCTGACCTTGGCCAGCGTGGACAATGTCATCATGGCCAGCGCGGCCCAGCTGGCCGAGGAACTGCTGCGCGGCGCCGGCGCCGTGCTGACGGTGGAAGAGGCACTCTCCAACGGCGGCATCAAGGTGCTGGCCGACTTCGTCGGGCTGCAGCCCAACTGGTCGGATCTGCCGATCGTGCTGCTGACCCACCGCGGCCCCGATTCGCTCAGCGTGCGCCAGGCCATCGCCAGTCTGGGCAACGTCACCCTGCTGGAGCGCCCGGTACGCACCCTGACCCTCATCACCTCGCTGCAATCGGTACTACGCGCGCGCGACAAGCAGTACCAGGTGCGCGAGACCGACCGCCGCAAAGACGAATTCCTGGCCAGCCTGGGACACGAGCTGCGCAACCCGCTTGCACCCATCCGCACCTCGATGGGCGTGCTGACTCACCTGTTCCCCGATCAGGCGCCGGTCAAGAAGGTCAGCGAAGTCATCGAGCGCCAGGTCACGCATTTAACGCGCCTGGTGGACGACCTGCTCGACGTAGCCCGCATCAACAGTGGCAAGATCGAACTGCAGCGCGACTACACCACGTTTGCCGCCGTGATCGGCCATGTCAGCGAACTATGCGCGGCGGCCGCCCTGGCCAAGAACATCAAGATCGACCTCGACCTGCCGCCGTACGAAGTGGTGCTGTTCGCCGACTATGCGCGGGTGGTGCAGATCGTCGCCAACATCCTGTCGAACGCGGTCAAGTTCACGCCCGTGAACGGCCACATCGCAGTGCATGCGCAGGTGGAGAACGACTGCCTGAAGATCCGCATCAAGGACGACGGCATCGGCCTGGAACCGGACGCGGTGCAGCGCATCTTCGCCATGTTCGAGCAGAGCCGCCCGCCGTCGGGGCAGATCACCAGCGGCCTGGGCATCGGGCTGTCGCTATCGCGCCAGTTCGCCGAAATGCACGGCGGCAGCGTGCACGCCACCAGCGAGGGATTGGGTAAAGGAAGCGAATTCGTGGTGTCGCTGCCTGTTATCAGCGCCGAGCGCCCGGCGCCGCATCTGGCCGAAAGCGCCACCGTCGACCCGACCGACCAGCGCCCCAAAGTGCTGGTGGTGGACGACAACCGCGATGCCGCCGATTCCCTGCAGGCGCTGTTCGAAATGGAGAACTGCAACGTGGCCACCGCTTACGACGGCCACGAGGCAGTGCAGGCGGTGGAACACGGCATGCCGGACATGATCGTCATGGACCTGGGCATGCCGACGATGGACGGCTACGAGGCGGCGCGCCGCATCCGCAGCCAGTCCGGCGCCGACGAGGTGCTGATGATCGCGCTCACGGGCTGGGGCCAGAGCGACGCGCGCCAGCGCACCATGGAGGCCGGCTTCGACCATCACCTGATCAAGCCGGTCGACTTCGACGAAATCCGCCGCCTCGCCAGCGGCCGGATCTTCAAAACCCCAGCGCTGCGCAGGGTGGTGTAATAACGCTGCGCCGGGTAGCTTCAATTCTCCATCACCTCGATCAAGCGGTTCAAGTCCACCGGCTTGACCAGATGCGCATCGAACCCGGCATCGAGCGCGCGTTCACGGTCACTCTCCTGCCCATACCCGGTCAGCGCAATCAGGCGCACCATGCTGGTCACCGGGTCCGAGCGCATGCGCCGCGCCACCTCATAGCCATCGATACCGGGCAAACCGATATCGACCAGCGCGATGTCCGGCTGCGACAGCGCCGCCATGCGCAGCCCTTCATACCCGTCCACGGCGCAAGCGACCCGGTACTGCTGCGCTTCGAGCATCATGGCCATCATCTCGCGGCCATCCTCATTGTCTTCAATCAGCAGCACGCTCTGGCCACTGGCCACAGCCAGCGCCGCTTCGGCCTCCCCATGCTGCGGCGCCGGCACGCGCGGCAAACGCAGCTCGAACGTGCTGCCCTGCCCCGTGCCGGCACTGCTGACCGACACCCGCCCGCCATGCATCAGCGCCAGCCGGCGCACCAGCGCCAGGCCCACGCCAAGGCCACCCTGCGCCCGGTCCAGCGTGCGCGTGCCCTGCACGAACAGGTCGAACACATGCGGCATCAGCTCGGGCGCGATGCCGATGCCGGAGTCCGACACGGCCAGCACTACTTCATCGCAATCCTCTTCCACCACCAGCGCGATGCTGCCGCCGGCCGGCGTGTATTTGAGCGCGTTGTCGACCAGGTTGGCGATGATCTGCTCGATGCGGGTCGGATCGGCGTCGACCCAGGCTTCGGCGCCCTGCACGCTGAGCACGTGGCGCGCAGGCCGCTCGGTGTGCGACAAGCCCGAGATGTAATTGGCGACCAGCTGGTCCAGCCGCAGCACGCGCCGCTCCAGTAAAATTTTGCCCGAGTGGACCCGGCCCATGTCGAGCAGGTCGTCGACGATGCGCGTCAGGTGCGCACTCTGGCGCGAGATGATGCCGCGCGCCCGTTCCTGTGCGTCGCTGGCGGTGCCCGGGTGCGCCATGACGGTGGTGGCGTTGACGATCGCCGCCAGCGGGTTGTGCAGCTCGTGACCCAGCATGGCCAGGAATTCATCCTTGGCGCGGTTCTGCTGTTCTGCCATGGTGCGCGCCTCGTGCTCGCGCTCGAACAGCACGGTGCGCTCGGCTTCGGCCAGCAGGCGCGATTGCTTCTCGCTGCTGACCACCGTGGCGGCAGCGGCAATGGCGGTCTGCACTTCGTCGACCTCGTGCACGCCCGACACCTGCGACGGACCGACCACCTGCCCGTGCTCGAGCATGTGGGCCGACTGCGCCACCTGGCCGATCGACTGCGACAGGCGGCGCGCGAAGAACAGGGCAGCGCCGGCGGCGCAAACGATGGCGGCGACCAGCCCGAGGATGGAGACCATCAGCGCGCCGCGTGCGGCCGATTCGATTTCGCTCTCCGGCACCCCTACCGCCACCGTCCAGCCGGACAGCGCCGAGCGCTCCAGCACCGTATAAAGCTTCATGTCGTCGTTGCCGGCATTGCGGATCACGCCGACGGTGCCGTTGCGGATCGCGTCGCGCAGGTCCGGGCGCGCTTCGCCGCGCTCGACGCCGCCCCCGGAAATCTGCGCGATCGTCATGCCGTTGCGGTCGAACACGCCGGCCAGCCACGTCGCCGGGGCATTCACCTGGCGCAGCACATCGTTAAAGTGGGCGACCCGGAATCCTTGCGAGACCACGTAGCGCTGGCCGCCCGGCGTGGTCACGGGAACGTCCACCACCACCAGCAAGGCCTGGCTGACCGAGCCGCGGATCAGGTTGGAGATCTGCGGCGTACCGGCCTGCAGCACCTGCGCCACGCGCGCCGCTGCCGCCTGCGGCCCGGGCAGGTCCGCGCCGAACGGCAATGAGGTGTTGATCAGCTGCTGGCCGTTATCGTCATGAAGCGCGGTGAAGGTGGCGCCGGCCTTGTCGGCAAAGCGCGCCTGCTGATAAAAGCCGGCCAGGTCGCCATCGGCCAGATAGGGCGAGGTGGCCAGCATGCGCACGGCGCTTTGGGTGTTGGTCAGCTCGCGGTCGATCGACACGAGCGAGATGCGGGCCGTCTCGCGCACGCCTTTGAGGGCCGCTTCCCGCTCGGACTTGAGCAGCATGTTAAGCGACAGCGTGGAAAACAGGATCACCGGTATCAGAATGGCCGCCACCATCAACGCCAGGTATGCGCGGATCTTCATGCCGGAAGCGGGGAGTAACGGTTCATTGAGTGCTGGACCAGTGGGTTCGGGACCGGTGACGGGAGTGCCGGACGCCATGATAAGCGATTTTCCGCCCCCCAACCCACTTTGCAACTTTTTTCGGACCAGCTGCCCCGCCCTATTTCCAGTCGCCGCGCAGCGCCAGTACCTGCTGATGCAGGTACTCGGGCGTGGCGTCGTCGGGCGCTACCGGCGCACCCACCGCCAGCGCCAGCTGCGAACGGGGACCGCGCGCGAACGAGCGCTCGAACAGATTGGCCGGGTCGCGCGTGAGCAGGCTGCCCCACAGTCCGCGCAGCGCCATGGGGATCACCGGTACGCGGCTGCGTTCCACGATCTTGGCCACGCCGCCGCGGAACTCGTTCATCTCGCCCGTCGCGGTCAGCTTCCCTTCGGGGAAGATGCACACCAGGTCACCTTCGTGCAGCGCCTGGGCGATGTCGACGTAGGCCTTCTCCATCAGCCATGGGTCTTCCTTGGCGGGAGCGATGGGAATGGCGCGCGCGGTGCGGAAAATCCAGCCCAGCAGCGGCAGCTTGAAGATGCGATGGTCCATCACGAAGCGGATCGGGCGCGGACTGGCCGCGCCGATGACGATGGCGTCGACATAGCTGACGTGGTTGCACACCAAAACTGCCGGGCCTTCGTCGGGAATGCGGTCCACGTCCACCGTCTTGACGCGGTGGATGGTATGAATCAGCATCCAGGCCAGAAAGCGCATCAGGAACTCCGGCACCAGCGAGTAGATGTACAGCGCCACCAGCGCGTTCAGGATGGCGGTGGCAAGGAACATCTCGGGAATCGAAAAGCCCAGGCCATGCATCAGGATGGCCGCACCGGTGGCCACCACCATGAACAGGGCGTTGAGGATATTCATGCCGCCGATGGTGCGCGACAGGTGCGCCGGATCGCAGCGCGTCTGGATCAGCGCGAACAGGGGCACGATGAACAGCCCGCCGAACAGGCCGATCATGGCGATGTCGAACAGGATGCGCGCCACGCCATCCTGCGCCAGCAGACCGGCCATGTCGACCGCCGTGGTGTTGGAGTAGCCCAGGCTGGCGAAGTACAGGTCGACGCCGAACAGCGACAGGCCGATGGAGCCGAACGGCACCAGGCCGATCTCCACCTTGTGGCCGGAGAGCTTCTCGCACAGCAGCGAGCCCACGCCCACGCCGACCGAAAACACCGTCAGCAGCAACACGAACACGCTGTAGTCGCCGTGCAGGTAATCCTTAGCATACAGGGGGAACTGCGACAGCACCAGCGCGCCGTAGAACCAGAACCACGAGTTGCCCAGCATGGACAGGAACACCGTGCGGTTCTTGCTGGAGAAGGCGATATTGCGGATCGACTCGGCGAACGGGTTGCGGCTGATCTTCAGGTCCGGCGCCGGAGCCGGCGAATGGGGAATGCGCAGGCTGGTGATCAGTCCCAGTACGGCGAACACCAGGCTGGCGCCGGCGACCAGCGCGATGCCGTAGGGTTTGACCTGCACCAGCGCGGCGCCGCCGATCTGGCCCAGCAGGATGCCGACGAAGGTACCCATTTCGACCATGCCGTTACCGCCCACCAGCTCCTCGGGTTTGAGCTGCTGCGGCAGGTACGCATACTTGACGGGGCCGAACAGCGTCGAGTGCACGCCCATGCCCACCACGGCGGCGATCAGCAGCCACAGGGTGTGGGTCATCCAGCCCAGCGCGGCCACGGCCATGATGGCCACTTCGATCACCTTGACGACGCGCGCCAGCCGGCCCTTCTCAACCTTCTCGGCGATCTGGCCGGCGGTGGCCGAAAACACCACGTACGGCAGGATGAACAGGCCGGGTATGAGGCTGTTCATCAGGGCCGGGCTAAGGGTGGTCCAACTGAGCGCGTCGTACGTCAGCACCACCAGCAGTGCCGTCTTGAACACGTTGTCGTTGAACGCGCCCAAAAACTGGGTCCAGAAAAACGGCCCGAAACGGCGCTGCGTTAACAAGGCAAACTGGCTGGGCTGATGCAATCGGCTCATGCGGCTCTCTGGCAGGTAGGGTGATTGGGAACGTAGCGGTAACGGAGCGAAGTATAAGAGCGCCGCCGCTGGCCGCACTCCCGGTTTCCCACGTAGCGCATACTAATACTTATTCGCCGCGATGGCGATACCCGGCGCGTCCCAGTTGCACTAAGCCAACATTTCCACTATCACCAGCCAGCTAGCCGACGCTTGCCACCACCTTGCGGGCCGGAACCGCGCCCGCGCCAGTATCAAAACATGATGATGGTCTGGCGGATCAGAAGCGGTGCTGGATGCCGGCGGTGATTCCGGCCTGGCTGGTGCCGAACGCGGCGTCGTCGCGCGACAGGCCGGTCAGCCTGCCGTTGCCGGCCTTGGTATAGGCCGCCGCCAGATACAGGTCGGTGCGCTTGGACAAGGCGTACAGCGTACGCGCCACGTACATGACCGGATCGGCGTCGGTGTTGGCGGCCACGTTCTTGACGTCGACGTAGTACACCGCGCCGGTCAGGGTAATGGCAGGCTTGATCACGTAACTGACGCCGCTCCAGTAAGTGGTGGCCTTGACGTCGGCGACGGCGGCGCGCCCTGCGGCCAGTTCGTAGTCGCGCAGGCCGGCGGTAAAGCGCCATGCGCCGGTTCGGTAGTCGGCCGCGGCGTGCAGCGCCGTGGTTTCGTCGCGGCGCCCGGTGGTGGCCACCAGGTTGCCGTTGACCTGCTCGTACGCGGCCATGGCCGAGAAGCCATTGCCGGCCCACGAAGCGGCGGCGGAGTACTTGCGGCTGTCCGCCGCGCCGGAAGCCTGCTCGCCCAGGCCGATGGTGGCGCCGTACTTGAAGCCGCCCGTGCTGCCGGAGTACTTGATCAAATTGTCGAACGCGGTCGTCATGCCGTACCTGGATGCGCCGGTGGCGTTGGCCGAGGTGGCCCACGAATAGTTGGGAGCGAAGCCCAATGGATCGAAGCCGATGACGAAGTCGTACGTCGTGGTAAACGAGCGCCCCAGCACCACGCGGCCGAATTCGCCCTCCAGGCCCACGTAGGCCTGCCGCTTGAAGATAGGGCCGTCGGAGGCGCCCGTGTCCATCATGATGCCGCCTTCCAGGCCGAACACCGCTTTCAGCTTGCCGCCCAGGTTTTCGCTGCCGCGCAGGCCCCAGCGCGACGTGTTCTTGCCGCCCGAGATAACGCGGGCGGCGCTGTCGCCTGCGGCGTTGGCGTGATTGACGTATTCGACGCCGGCGTCGATCAGACCGTAGACCTGCACGTTCGATTGGGCCGATGCGGCGCTGCTGGCAGCGAGCGACGCAATTGTGGCGATGGCGGTGATGGTCGCACTATGGGCGAGCGTAAGCGCGAATGGCTTCATGGATTTTGTCTCCAGATGTCGTTATGATTATGTGTAGCGATCTTTATTTGCGCTGTATGTTCTGCGCCTTGACTACTGGGCCCACTATATGAGCCCCTACCTTTCAATTCGCTTTCAACAACCTGTTGTCGCCGTGTCACCACAGCAGATGCGGTATCGGGTAAATCGGCATACACTGCCCGCATGCGAATACTCTTAGTTGAAGACCATATCGAACTATCGCGCTGGGTGGCCAAGGCCCTTGGCGACGCGCGCCTGACGGTCGAATGCGCGCTCAATGGCGCCGATGCGGACGCCCTGCTGCACACCCAGGACTATGCGCTGGTGATCCTCGACCTGACGCTGCCGAAGATGGACGGACTGGATGTGCTGCGCCGCCTGCGTGCACGCGGCGGGCCCCGTTCCAAGACCCCGGTGCTGATCCTGACCGCGCGCGGCGGCCTGGAGGAACGCGTGCAGGGCTTGAACCTGGGAGCCGACGACTATCTGGCCAAGCCGTTCGAGCTGACCGAGCTGGAAGCGCGCGTCAAGGCGCTGCTGCGCCGTAGCCTGGGCAACGAAGCGCTGGTGTACCAGTGCGGCGCGCTGTCGTTCGACACCATCACGCGCATGTTCAATTATGGCGACGCGGCCCTGGCGCTCACGCCGCGCGAGCATGCGGTGCTGGAAGTGCTGATCACCCGGCCCGGCCGCGCCGTCTCGAAAGAGAAGCTCTTCGCCGACGTGTTCGCGCTGGAAGACGACGCCAACATCGACGCCATCGAACTGATCATCCACCGGGTGCGTAAAAAGCTCGACGCCATGCTGCCCGACGCGGTGGCGATCACCACCCTGCGCGGCATCGGCTACCTGCTGCAACTCAAGGCGGCATGAGCGAGGCGGCGCGATGAAGACGGCGGCGCTGGGCAGCCTGCGCGGCGAACTGCTGCGCTGGCTGCTGATACCACTGGCCCTGCTGGTCGCGCTCAACGCCGTGTCAGTCTACGACAACGCGCTCGACGGCGCCGACCTGGCCTACGACCGCTCCCTGCTCGCGTCGACGCGGGCGCTGGCCGAACGGGTGGCGGTCAAGGATGGCAAGGTGGTGGCCGACGTGCCGTATGTGGCGCTGGACAGCTTCGAGACCGACACGCTGGGGCGCATCTACTACAAGGTCAGCGGCATTGGCGGCGAGACGGTAGCCGGTTTCGGCGACCTGCCCGCCGTGCCGGCCAACGTGCCGCGCTCGGAAGCCTATCCGGCGCTGGTGCGCTTCTACCACGCGCGCTACAACGGCGAGCCGATACGCATCGCCGCCCTGCTCCAGCCGGTGTATGACGATTCGATGCGCGGCATCGCGCTGATCCAGGTGGGCGAGACGCTGGATGCGCGGCGCGGGCTGTCGCGCAAGATCCTGATCGATACCTTGCTGCGCCAGGCCGTGATGGTGCTGGCGGTGGCCTCGCTGGTGTGGTTTGCCGTGCGGCTGGTGCTGCGCCCGCTCATGCGCCTGAAGACCGAAGTGGAAAACCGCGCGCTCGACGACTTGTCCGACGTCGATGCGGCGCTGGTGCACCGCGAAGTGCGCCCGCTTGTGGCGGCCATGAATGGCACCATGTCGCGCATGCAGGCGCTGATCGCGGGACAGCGGCGCTTCATTGCGGATGCCTCGCATCAGCTGCGCACGCCGCTGACGGTGCTCAAGACGCAGGCCGAGCTGGCGCTGCGCGAGAACGATCCGGATGCCATGCGCGAGATCGTGCGCTCGATTGCGGGCACCACGGATTCGGCGGTGCATCTGGCTAACCGGCTGCTGACCTTGGCGCGTATCGAGCACGGGGCCGGGGCCTTGAAGTCGCCGGTGTCGCTGCCCGCGCTGGTGCGCCAGGTGGGGCTGGAGCTGGCGCTGCCGGCGGTGCAGAAAGGGATCGACCTGTCGCTCGATGCGCCCGACGAGGCGCTGGTCGACGGGCAAGCGCTGATGCTGCATGAGCTGGTGAGTAATCTGGTGGATAACGCGATACGCTACACGCCGCAAGGTGGCAGCGTGGCGCTGCGGGTTATGGTGGAAGCCGATGCGGTGGTGCTGGAGGTGCAGGACAGCGGAGCGGGTATTGCGCCGGAGGAGCGCGAGACGGTGTTCACGCCGTTTTACCGGTCGGCCAGTTCGCTGGAGATAAATCCGGGTGGGACCGGGCTGGGGCTGGCGATTGTGAAGGATATCGCCAATGTGCACCGGGCCGTGGTCACGCTGGGGGATGGTGGTGCTGGAGGATCCAGCGGCCTGAAAGTGAGGGTCAGCTTTCCCCGCTAAACGCAAAACCGTCATCCTCGCGCAAGCGGGGACCCATAGAACCTTCGCTAACCTAGCGTTCTATGGGTCCCCGCGTGCGCGAGGATGACGGTTTTGAGGTTGCTGGTGCTAACTACAGCTGCGGTGCTTGCAGCTACGGTGCTTGCAGCTGCGGTACCTGCAGCTGCGGTACCTGCAGCTGCAATGCTCAAGCTGCCCTTCTTAACTCAGGTTTTCCAAGCGAATGCGCGTCACGCCGCCCACCACCGCGGTCAGCGCTTCGATCTTGGCAATCGCCGCATCGATGTGCTTTTCCTTGGTCTGGTGCGTCAGCATGATGATGTCGGTGCGCGTCTCGCCTTCGCCCGGCTCCTTCTGCAGCACCGCGTCGATCGAGATGTTGGCATCGGCCAGGATGCGCGTCAGGTCGGCCATCACGCCCAGCTGATCCTTCACGTACACGCGCAGGTAGTAGCTGGTCGTCACTTCCGACATCGGCAGGATCGACACGTCGGTCATCTCGTTCGGCTGGAACGCCAGGTGCGGCACGCGGTAGCCAGGATCGGCCGTGGCCAGGCGGGTGATGTCGACCAGGTCGGCGATCACCGACGAGGCGGTCGGCTCGGCGCCGGCGCCTTTGCCGTAGTACAGCGTCGCGCCCACGGCGTCGGCTTGCACCAGCACGGCGTTCATGGCGCCTTCCACATTGGCGATCAGGCGCTTGGCCGGAATCAGCGTCGGATGCACGCGCAGCTCGATCCCTTCCACGCCGTCCACCGTGGCGCGCTTGGTGATGCCCAGCAGCTTGATGCGGTAGCCCAGCTGCTCGGCGTAGCGGATGTCGATCGCCTGCAAGGCGCTGATGCCTTCCACGTGCGCTTTGTCGAACTGCACCGGGATGCCGAAAGCGATCGCCGACATGATGGTCAGCTTGTGCGCGGCGTCCACGCCTTCGATGTCGAAGGTCGGATCGGCTTCGGCGTAGCCCAGCGCCTGCGCTTGTTTGAGCACGGTGCCGAAGTCCAGGCCCTTGTCGCGCATTTCGGACAGGATGAAGTTGGTGGTGCCGTTGATGATGCCGGCCACCGACTCGATGCGGTTGGCCGTCAGGCCTTCACGCAGCGCCTTGATGATCGGGATGCCGCCGGCGACGGCCGCTTCGAACGCCACCATCACGCCCTTGGCTTGCGCCGCGGCGAAGATCTCGTTGCCGTGCAGCGCCAGCAGCGCCTTGTTGGCCGTGACGACGTGCTTGCCGTTTTCAATCGCGGCCAGCACCAGCTCCTTGGCCACGCTGGTGCCGCCGATCAGTTCGACGACGATGTCCACATCCGGATGCGCCACCACCAGGCGCGGATCGCCCACCACTTCCACACCGGGGCCGACGATGTCCTGGGCGCGCTGCACATTGCGCACGCCGACCATGGTCACTTCGATGCCGCGGCCGGCGCGGCGGCGGATTTCTTCCTGATTGCGTTTCAAGACGTTAAAGGTGCCGGCGCCAACTACGCCAAGGCCGATCAGGCCGATTTTGATGGGTTTCATGTTTTCTTTTAATGTAAATAGTTTACGCGGCGGGCGCTACGAACAGCTCGAGCAGGCCGCTCAAGCCGTGCCATGGCGGCGGCGATAGCCGTCCAGGAAGCGCGCGATACGTCCGCAGGCGTCGGTCAGGTCGTCGGAATTGGGCAGGAACACGATGCGGAAATGGTCCGGCGCGATCCAGTTGAAGCCCGTGCCCTGCACGATCAGCACTTTTTCTTCCGACAGCAGGTCATAGGTAAAGCGCTGGTCGTCGGCGATCGGATACATCGCCGGGTCCAGGCGCGGGAACATGTACAGCGCCGCTTTGGGCTTTACGCACGTCACGCCGGGAATATCGGTGAGCAGCTTGTGGGCCAGGTCGCGCTGGCGCAGCAGGCGTCCGCCCGGCCCCACCAGGTCGTTGATGCTTTGGTAGCCGCCCAGCGCGGTCTGGATGGCGAACTGGCCGGGCGCGTTGGCGCACAGGCGCATCGAGGCCAGGATATTGAGCCCTTCGATGTAGTCCTTGGCGTGGCGCTTTTCGCCCGACACCACCATCCAGCCGGCGCGGTAGCCGCAGGATCGGTAGTTCTTCGACAGGCCGTTCAGGGTAATGAACAGCACGTCGTCGGCCAGCGCAGCCATCGATTCGTGTTCGGCGCCGTCGTACAGCACCTTGTCGTAGATCTCGTCGGCCAGGATGATCAGCTGGTGCTGGCGCGCAAGTTCGATAATCTCCAGCAGCACCTCGCGCGGATACAGCGCGCCGGTCGGGTTGTTCGGGTTGATGACGACGATCGCCTTGGTGTTCGAGGTGATCTTGCGGCGCATGTCGGCGATGTCGGGAAACCAGCCGGCCTGCTCGTCGCAGATGTAATGCACCGGATTGCCGCCGGACAGGCTCACCGCCGCCGTCCACAACGGGTAGTCGGGGGCCGGCACCAGGACTTCGTCGCCGTTGTTGAGCAAGCCGTTCATGGCCATGACGATCAGTTCGGATGCGCCATTGCCCAGGTAAATGTCGTCGATGGTCACGCCGCTGACGTTCTTGGCCTGGGTGTAGTGCATGATGGCCTTGCGCGGCGCGAACATGCCTTTCGAATCGGTGTAGCCGGCCGCGCCGTGCATGTTGCGGATCATGTCGTGGACGATCTCGTCCGGCGGATCGAAGCCGAACGGGGCCAGGTTGCCGATGTTGAGCTTGATGATCTTGTGACCGTCCTCCTCCATCTGGCGGCATTTTTCCATGGCCGGGCCGCGGATCTCGTAGCACACGTCGTCGAGCTTGTTCGATTTCAGAATCGGTCGCAAAGTAATTTCCTGTCTGTGACGCTGTGTCGCCTTGCGTTGTTGCAGTGCGAAAAAAGAACCATTCTGCCGAAAGCGCAGGATTTAATCAACCGCCGGGGCTGTCATTTAAATATCTGCGGGCGCGATTAGGCAGTTTTGGCGTCAGGAGCGGGGATTTTGCTGAGGATTCGCGAAAATTCGCGAAAAAAAGCGCTTTGTGGCATGCTAATAACCCAACGCATAGCATGCTCACCCTCCTACCATCGCCATGAAGCTCCATTCCAGCAGCACCCAACAATACCAGACCGTGACGGGCTACGACGACCAGGGCGTGGAAATCAACGCCGAGCGCTTCGACTTCAGCCTGATCGTGCTGCCCGAGACAGCGCCGCGGGCCTGGCCGGTGGCCAGTTTCGAGGCGCTCGCTGCCGAACATTTCGAGCAGATCGCCCAGGACGCACCCGACGTGGTCATCCTTGGCACCGGCGCGCGCCAGCGCTTCGTGCACCCGCGCCTGATCGCCAGCCTGTCCAACGCCCGCATCGGCGTCGAGTGCATGGACAGCAAAGCGGCCTGCCGCACCTACAATATTCTGATGGGCGAAGGCCGCAAGGTCACACTGGCATTGATAATTGAACCTGCCGCCCCGATATAGCGGGAAACGCGGCGACGCTTGCGGTCGCTGCGACGGAAAAAACCGCGCCGGAACATACCGGCTGACCCTCCAGGAGAGACTTGTGGCTGATAGCCCTAGCGCAGCAAAACCAGCAGCAGATCAAGCAACAGCGGCCGCGTCCCCGGCCGTCTACGCCGACGTGTCGGCCGTGATGACGGGCGAGAAACCGTTCCAGCTGGCGGGTCGCCCGGCCAGATACACGGTGCTGTACTTCTACCCCAAGGACAACACGCCCGGCTGCACCACCGAAAGCATCGCGTTTCGCGAACTGTTTCCCCAGTTTCAGGCAGCCCAGACCGAGATCTACGGCATCAGCCGCGATTCGCTGCGCTCGCACGACAGCTTCAAGGGCAAGCTGGGTCTGCCGTTCGAACTCATTTCCGACCCGGAAGAAGCGCTGTGCCTGCAGTTCGGTGTTATGAAAATGAAGAATATGTACGGCAAGCAGGTTCGCGGTGTCGAGCGCAGTACGTTTGTAATTGACGCTGATGGCAAATTGATGAAAGAATGGAGAGGCGTGAAGGTCCCTGACCACGCCGAGGAAGTGCTCAAATTCGTGCAGAGCCAGCCGTAGGAAAACTTGGTGGAAAACTTGGTGTCACGGCCCGCTTGTCGATCAACCAGCAGTACAACCTGAATTGTCTTCCGTTATTTTGAGTCACACGTCTTTCTCTTCGCATCATCCCAATCTGGCGGCCCGCCAGCCCGGTCATATTCCGTGTTCGGCCAGTGCCACCGCAATTCGCAAAGCCCTCTTTTTTTCGTTGCCGCAAGCTTGGCTTGGTGGCGGCGTGGGGCTTTCCTCCTCGACATTTTTAGATTGAGACCCTGATGCCACTGCCAAAACTCCCCAACAAGCCAGCTGCACTGCTGCTGGCCAAAGATTATCCAAAAGCCGAACGGGCCAATACGGTCACGCCTGCGCTGGCGCCGGTTGTCGCCAAGCCGCAACTGGCTGCCGTGCCTGAGATCGCCCCGATCGTGGCCAAGGCGCCGGCCAAGAGCACCCGCGCCAAGGCGGCTCCCGTTGCCGAACTGGTGCCGGTGCCCACGCCTGCCGCGGCGCCAGCCGCCAAGCCCGTGCGCGCCAAGGCAAAGCAAGACAATGGCGTGGAGGCGCCAGCTGCCAGCAAACCGAAACAAGTCGACACCCCCGCCAAGTCCAACGCCAGCCGCCAGGCCGATCAGCGCGGCCAGATGAAGATGTTCGTGCTCGACACCAACGTGCTGATGCACGACCCTTCGTCGCTGTTCCGCTTCGAGGAACACGACGTCTACCTGCCGATGATGACGCTGGAAGAACTGGACGATCATAAAAAAGGCATGTCGGAAGTGGCGCGCAATGCGCGTCAGGTGTCGCGCTCGCTGGACGCGCTGGTCGGCAACATCGACGACGGCGCCATCGAGAATGGCATTCCGCTGGCCAAGCTGGGCAACAAGGATGCCAAGGGCCGCCTGTTCTTCCAGACCCGCCTGCAGAACGGCCCCACCCTGCCCGAAGGTCTGCCGGTCGGCAAAGCCGACAACCAGATCCTGGGCGTGGTGCGCAACCTGGAAGCGGAGTATCCGGGCCGCGCCATCGTGCTGGTGTCGAAAGACATCAACATGCGCATCAAGGCGCGCGCACTGGGCTTGCCGGCGGAAGATTATTTCAACGATCACGTGCTGGAAGACTCGGACCTGCTGTACTCGGGCATCGTGCAGCTGCCGGACGACTTCTGGACCAAGAACGGCAAGGACATGGAGTCCTGGCAGGAAAACAAGAATGGCACCTCGGCCACGTTCTACCGCGTGACCGGCCCGACCGTGCTGACCTTGCTGGTGAACCAGTTCGTGTACCTGGAGCCGAAGAACGGCGAGTCGCCATTCTACGGCCAGGTCAAGCAGATCAACGGCAAGACGGCGGTGCTGCAGACCTTGCGCGACTTCAGCCACAACAAGAACAATGTGTGGGGCGTGACCGCGCGCAACCGCGAGCAGAACTTCGCGCTGAACCTGTTGATGAATCCGGAATGCGACTTCGTCACCCTGCTGGGTCAGGCCGGTACCGGCAAAACCCTGCTGGCGCTGGCGGCCGGCCTGGCGCAGGTGCTGGAAACCAAGCTGTACAACGAGATCATCGTTACCCGCGTCACGGTGCCGGTGGGCGAAGACATCGGCTTCCTGCCGGGTACCGAGGAAGAAAAGATGTCGCCGTGGATGGGCGCTTTCGACGACAACCTCGAAGTGCTCAACAAGTCCGATTCGGATGGCGGCGAATGGGGCCGTGCGGCCACCCAGGATCTGATCCGTTCGCGCATCAAGATCAAGTCGCTCAACTTCATGCGCGGCCGTACCTTCGTCAACAAGTTTCTGATCATCGATGAAGCGCAGAACCTGACGCCCAAGCAGATCAAGACCCTGGTTACGCGCGCCGGTCCCGGCACCAAGATCCTGTGCTTGGGTAACATCGCGCAGATCGACACGCCGTATCTGACCGAAGGGTCCAGCGGCCTGACCTATGTGGTCGACCGCTTCAAGGGTTGGTCGCACAGCGGTCACGTGACCCTGGCCCGGGGCGAGCGTTCGCGTCTGGCCGATCACGCCAGCGAAGTGCTGTAAGGTTCAACGTCGTAAATAAGCCCCGTGTACCGCAAGGTACCCGGGGCTTTTTTTTGGTGCTGATTAAGCAGCATTTTCTAGTACTAAAGAAAACCCGCCCCGGCATGGTCGGTTTTGTAGGAAATCCTATAAAATTGAGCAATTACTAATCGCAAAGACGGAGCGATATGAAGCGTACTCTCGGCGGGTTGTTGTTTGGACTGCTTGCGGCAGCTAGTGCAAGCGCACAGATTGTCATGTTCGATTTCACCGGCATGATTAACTCGACCCGGGAAAACAATCGACTAACCGGCAGAAGCCTGGAAGTGCCGGGCAGCAGCTTGAACGGTACGTTTGTCGTCCCCGGAAATACCTTCCGCGGTTCATTCACCCTGGATCTCGCGACACCCAGCTCTTCGAGCAGTAGCAACCAGACCATTTACCGACATCCCACCAGCTGGAATCTGCCGCGAAAGGCGGACACGAATGCCATGACCTTCACGGTCGATCAGTCGGGCTTTACCTACAATTCGGCGATGAATACCGTGTTCCAGACCAACATATTCGTTACCGACCAGCTGCCTGGAACGGGTGGCGATTCGCTCAGTTTTATTCCGTCGCCCACGGGCCAGAATAGTTTCTATGAGACCACGCAGCTCTGGCTAGACGACTACACCGGATCGCTGTTTTCGAGCACCAAGCTGCCAGCCTCGATCGATTTCGACGCGCTCGACAGCGCAACGTTCAGTTATGGCTATTCCCCGGTGGACAACAAACAAAAATCGCTGAGCGTTATCGGCTTTCTGACCTCGATCACTGTCCGTGCAGTGTCGCCCGTACCGGAACCATCGACCTACGCCATGCTGGCGCTCGGTTTGCTGACCATCGGCGCGGCCGGCTATCGCCAGAAACGCCACCGCAGCGATATCTTCCACGCTTGACCGGACCGCTTCGCTCGAAAAACAGAAGGCTCTGTCACCGTTAAGTACCCGTACTTCACAGTGACAGAGCCTCTTTTGCAGGCAGCTTTTTTTCAGGCGTTTTTAGGCTCGTTTTTAAGCTCGTTTTTAAGCTCGTTTTTAAGCTCTAATTCAGGCTCTTTTTTTATAGCGTGAGAGTGGCCAGCATCGGGTCAGCGCACTTCGCAATCCACCGCCTCCGGCTTGCCGGCGGCGCGCGTGCCCGAGGTCGGCGAGCTCGACGAAAACACCGGCGGTGCCGTGAACTTCAGCGCGGGATTTTGCGGCACGATGACCGGCGGCTGCATCAGGCTGGCCGTGAAGCCGAACTGGCCGGCCTTAAACTGCTGCGATCCGGCGCCGTTACTCAGCTGAATCGCCCCATCCAGCACGGACACGTGCAGGCCCGGCGGCAGCGTGCTCGCCGGCGACTGGATACCCCCACCCAGCGCGGCAGTGGCGGAGGGGATGTACTGCGCCACGAACGTGGTGCCGCGAATGCCGATGGTGGCGGTGGGCGTTTTCATCTCGAACTTGTCGCGGTTGCGCTTGCCCAGTAGACCGGTGATCGAGCGCAGACCGCCCTTGACCAAGGTGAAGCTGGCGCTGTCGCCCTCGGGTCGCGCGCTGTCGTAGCTGAATGCCTCGACCTTGAACGTGGTGCCGGGGCGCAGCGTAATCTCGCTGTTGTCGATGAACTTGATCTGGGCATAGGTGTTCTTCTCCGACACCAGCGTGTCGCCCTGCTCCACCTCGGATTTTACGCCCAGCACCTTGACGCTGCCATCGAGCTTGCGCACCATCAGCGGCCCGCTCAGGTTGACCACCGTGCCGGCCACTTGCGCCGCGCATGCCAGCGAGCAGCTTGCCAGCAAGGTGAACGCGGCGATCGCTTTAGTTGCAATACGTCTTTTTGCGTTCTTCATTTTTCACTCCTTCTTTGGTCGTGGCGTCCGCGCTCGCTGTGTCGGTCTTGCTGTCGTCGGTCTTGCTGTCGTCGGTCTTGGCGTCGGCTTGCGTGCCGTCCGCCGCCGTAGAACCGGTCGCGGCGGTGGCACTGGTCGCGCTGGTCGCGCTGGTCGAGCTGGTCGTGCCGGTCGAAGCGGCCGCCGGCGTGACCGAGGCGATCCGCTCGCTCGACTGATTAATCTGGCTCACGGTGTTGTTGATGGCTTGCTGTACCGGCGAGTCCGGTGCAGGCGTGACCGGCGGCGCCACCACGGCGCATCCGGCAGCCGCCGGGTTGGCCACACACTGGTCGAGCGGCGGCAGCACTGCCACGCAGCCCTGCAAGGTCGGACTGGCCGTGCACTGGGTTAGCGTCGGCAAGACTACTGAGCAACCTGCCGTCGACGGCGTGCTCACGCAGGCCGACAAGGCAGGCAGCACCACGCCACAACCACTGGCACCCGGATTGGCCACGCACTGCGCCAGGGTCGGCAATACTGCCGTGCAGCCGGCAGACGCCGGACTGACGATACATGCGGACAGCCCAGGCAACACGGCGCTGCAGCCGGCGAGACCGGGCGTGGAAGTGCACGCTGCGAGCGATGGCAATACGGCGCTGCAACCTGCCAGTGCCGGCGACGCCGTGCACGCCCCCAGCGCGGGCAACACGGCGCTGCAACCTGCGGTCGATGGCGCCACGGTGCACTGGGACAGGGCCGGCAAGACCACGCTGCAACCGGCCGCGGAAGGCGTAGCCGTGCAACTGGCCAGCGTCGGCAACACGGCGCTGCAGCCGCTGCTGGCTGGCGCGATCACACAAGCGGCAAGGGTCGGCAGCACGGCGCTGCAACCGGCGCTGGACGGCAGCGCGGTACAAGCCGCCAGCGATGGCAGCACGGCCGCGCAGCCGGCCGTGGCAGGCGACGCGGTGCACGCGGACAGCGACGGCAAGACGGCGCTGCAACCGGCACTGGCCGGCGCCACGGTGCACTGTGCCAGCGAGGGCAGCACCACCGCGCAGCCCGGCGCGCCGGGGGTAACGGTGCAGACATCGATGGTCGGCAGCACGGCGGAACAACCTGCCGTTGCCGGAGCCGCGGTACAGGCCGACAAGGTCGGCAGGATCACGCTGCATCCGGGCGCGGCCGGCGTGGCAACGCAGCTGTTCAGATCGGGGAGCACGCTGGTGCAGCCGGACAGACCTGGACTGGCAACGCATTCGGACAAGGTTGGCGGCACCGGCTCCGGCTCCGGTACAGGGTCCGGATCCGGTACAGGGTCAGGGTCAGGCAGCACCGGCGGCACGATGGTATTGGTGGCGCCCGTGACGCTGCCGAGCGGCGCCGAAAACGCGCCGCTGCCCGACACCGTGCCACTGACGACGATGTTGCCGCCGGCCGTACGCACCGTGCCGTTGTTCAGCACCGAGCCACCGGTCACGCTGATCGAGCCGGTGCCCGCCGTGACCTGGCCGCTGGCTGCAATGGTCAGCTGCCCGGCGTTACCCGCCTCCAGCTCGATTGCGCCACTGCCGGTGGAGACGATGCCATCGATCGTCAGCGGGCTCATGGTTTTCAGCACGATGCCGCCGCTTCCTTCGGTACTTACCTTCAGCGGGTTGTAGCCATTCGTGGCGGCCAGCGTCATGCCGCCTTGGTTGAGCACCGTGATGCTGCCGTTGTTGCTGCTGCCGACCTGGTGCACGTTGCCCAGCGTGAGCGTGCCGGTGTTGCGGATGTTGATCGGCGCATTGCCACTGGAAGCGGTATTGATCGCCTGGAGATACTGCGTGGCGGTGGCCAGGGGCATCTCGGCGGTGCCGACGCCCGCGCTGGTTTGCAGCAGCAGGTTGGCCGCGCTGACGGGAGCCGCCACGCTGTCCGCATTGCCGAAGTTGTGACCGATATGGTGCGCCTGCAGCACCAGATGGCCCGGGGTGCTCAGCGCCGCGCTCAGATCCATGGCGCCCGTGCCCGCCGACAGCCTGACCGTCGCGTCCTTGAGGCCCGTGTTCGCCATCGCCCAGTCGCTGGTGACTTTGAAGAAGCCGGTCTGGACCTGTTCGTGGCCGATGAACAGCGTGCTGGCGGTAATGCCGCCCAGTTCGGCGATCGACAGGCCCAGCTCGCCCGTCTCGTCCTGGTTGGTGCCGATGTTGATCATGTTGCTACCCGAATAGGTGCCCAGCACCACGGTGCCGGTGCTGGCCGGCGTCTGCAACGTGCCGTTCAGGTGCATGGTGTTCGAGCGCAGCTCGATGCGGTTGGCATTGAGCGCCGAGCCGTCGCCGACAAACACGCCGTACCCGGCGCGGATATCGACCATGCCGGACCCTGCGTTCAGGTGACTGCCGCCGGTGAAGCGCACCACGTCGCCAGTGGCGGTGAACTTGCCTCCGGCGGTGGAAATGGTGCTGGAATTGACGTTGACGCTGCCGACGAAGAAACTGTCCGTGCCGCTTTTCGCCAGCAGGTTCAGCGCGCCTCCGCCCGTGTGGATGTTGGCGTTGACGTGAATGTCGTTGCCCGCCTCGAACGTCAGGCTGCCGGTCGTGCCCAGGCCACGGACGATGGCGTCCGAAATGGTGATGTCATGGTGGGCTTGCAGTACGATGTTCGCGGCCGGCGTGGAAGAAAATCGGCTGGGGTCGATCTTGGTGGCGAAGAATAACGATCCCGGATCGGAGAACTCGTCGACATCCGACAAATCGACCATGCCATCGGTGTCGACAATCTCGATATCGTAGGGGTCGATCAGCCAGGTGCCGTCGGTCGCTACCGACACCCCTGCCATCTCCAGGTAGCGGCCCGAGGTTTCCACCAGTGCGTTCTTGCCGCGCGCGGCGATGCGGCCGAAGGCGCGCGTGCTGCCGTCCGACCACAGCACCACCTTGCCGCCGCCATGGCGCCCGCTGGCGTCGATGCTGCCGGTGCG
>CALRYE020000034.1:0-43294 GCA_943372275.1 Janthinobacterium lividum | reverse complement strand
AAAACGTCAGGCGCCACGCGCGTGGCGCGACCGCTGTGACCATCCGGGCCGGCTACCGCGGCGGGCGCGTGCTGGTGTTCGTGCGCGATGACGGCTGCAGCATGGCGTCCCCGGGGGCCTGCGACCCTGGCCGCCATAAGGACGGCATGGTGGCCATGGCGGGCGGCGGCACCGGCCTGGGTCTGGCGATCTGCCGCGCCATCGCCCACGCGCATGGCGGCGCGATTGTCATCAAGGCGCTTCGGCCCCACGGCATGCGCGTGGTGCTGACGTTCCCATCGGCGCCCTACGCGGGAGAAGAACTCGATGGATAAGCATTCGATCCTGATTATTGAAGACGATGCCGACGTGCGCCACATGCTGGCCGGCGCGCTGGCCGAAGCGGGGTACGCGGTGCACCAGGCAGTCAACGGGCGCGACGGCCTGCACCTGGCCAGCGTGCGCAGCCCGGTGCTGATCCTGCTCGATCTGGGCCTGCCGGATATCGACGGCGGTGCGCTGATCGCGCAACTGCGCAAGGTGAGCGCCGCCCCGATCGTGGTGGTCTCGGCGCGGCATCATGAAGCGGAAAAGGTCGCGGCGCTCGACAACGGCGCCGACGACTACCTGTCCAAGCCGTTCGGCGTGCCCGAGCTGCTGGCGCGCGTGCGCGCCCACATCCGCCGCGTGCAGCCGGACGGCCCGGCGCCGTTCAGCGGGCCGGTGGCGTTCGGCGACGTGCGCGTCGACCTGGCTGCGCGCGTGGTCACGCGGGCCGGGCAGATCGTGCACCTGACACCGACCGAGTTCAAGCTGCTGGCCACCCTGATCGGCAATGCCGACCGCGTCATGACGCATGCGGAACTGCTCAAGCAAACCTGGGGGGCCGCCTATCACGGACGCGCGCACTATGTGCGCCTGCACATGGCGCATCTGCGCCAGAAGCTGGAAGTGTCGCCCACGCAGCCGGCGCATTTTATAACCGAGACCGGGGTCGGCTATCGCTTCAGCATGGCCGGCCAGCGCGGCGGGACAGTGCCTTAGCGGTACGTCATGGTCCAGCTGACCACCAGCGGCCGGCTGGCGGAAAAAGCGCCACTGCTGCAGCTGACCAGCGTCTTCATGGGTCCGTACGGCGCCTGGTAACGCTCGTCGCCGGCGACCGGGGTGGCGCTGCAGCGTTGCAGCCCCTTCACGGCGAACGTGCGCACCGCCCCGCTGCCGAAACCGACCGTGGTGCCGCGCACGGCCGCGCCGTCCGAAAACGACGCGAACTGCAGCGCCATGCTCTCGACTTCCTGCACGCCCTGCGGCGTATAGGTATCGACCCGGGTGATTTCCCCGGCCTTCATCAGGTAGCGCGTGGCGAGCGAAAAGCGCGCGTCGGCCACCGGCGCGTTGGCGCCCAGCCGGTCAAGCGCCGGCTGGGTGTAGGCGATTTCATGGCCGCCGGCCACCTTGCGCGGGCGGATCTGCTGGATAAACGCGGCCGGCAGCAGTTCGCTGCCATCGCGCAGCCTGACCTTGGCCAGCAGCTGCGGAAACTGCGCGCCGCTGTCGGCCACGCCGGCCACCACGTTGGTGGCGAACGGCAGCGGATAGTAAGGACTGTTCATGTGCTGGCCCGGCCCGCCGTTAATCAGCGAAAAGCTGAACACATGCGACTTGTCGCGGTAGATCGCCAGCGCGCGGTCGTCGCCGCCGGTGACGAAGGGGTAGAAGCTGAAGCGGGGACGGGTGCGTTGCAGCCAGGCGCGCAGATCCTGCCGCGGCGCCGCATTGCCCATACCGGCCTTGGTCCACAGCTCGTTGATGGTCAGGAGCTGGTGCACCAGCGAGAAGTTCTCGCCCAGGATGCGGTGCTTGCCGCGGTAACGGTCGGTGCGGCGACCCTTGCCCCACAAGTCGACCGAGGCCATCGCCGGGTCGTACCAGAAGCGCAGATAGCGCTCGGCCACGGTGCTCGAATAGGCGTAGGCATACTGCTTCTCTTCGGGCGTGAGCACGCCCAGGTAGGCCGCCACGGTGAGAATCTCCAGCATTGCGGTCTCGCCGTACGGTCCCAGGCTGCGGCCCATGGTGAAGCCTTCCCCATCGGCCGTGGCGGTGTTGAAGGCGATGTCGGCCGACTTGCGCAGCAGCTGCTTGAACGGGGCCGGCACCTCGCCGCCCGTTTCGATGAAGCGCTCGCAGATCTCTGCGATGAGCAGGATGCTGTAACGGTCGTAGCGGCCGTCGCCGTCGGTTTCGTCCGAAAAACCATGCGGACCCGAATAGCGCTGGTAATGCGCCATCAGTTTATCGAGCAGCACGTCGCTGCCGCCCGCGTCCTCCCAGCCCATCAGCTGGCGCAGGCGCGCGATGCCCCAGGCGACGCCATAGTAATTGGTCGGCAGGTTGATCAGGTCCAGACTTGGTTGTTTAACAAAGCTGCGCCAGTCCAGCTTTTGCCGCAGTGCCGCCAGCGTGGCCGGGCTGATGGCTTGTTCCAGCAGGCCGGCTTGCTTGAGCTTGTACAAGGTGCTGATGTAGTAGTACTGCCCCCAGGTATCGTTGGCCATGCCCAGCGTAGCGTCGGCCACTGCGCGGTACTCCGCCAGCAGGGGCGGAAAGCGCGGATCGCTGCGCTCGACGCTGAGCAGATAATCGGCCATGCCCATGGCCACTTTGCCGGGCAAAAATTTGTCGTTGGCGGCGAAGGGCTTGACGCCATCGAGCACCAGCTCCGTCTTTTCGGTCGCCAGCTTCTTATAGAAGAATTCCAGCTGCGGGTACAGCTTGGCCACGGTGCGTTCCATCGGCGCCAGCGGCGCGGGCGCCGCAGTCACGGCGCTAGCGCTCAAGGCGCCGACCAACAAGCATAGAGGGGTGAGCAATGGAGACAACGTGACCTCGCGATAGAGTTAAACGATTAACCAGATTATGCCAAACGGTTGACAAAGTAAAGCTGTGCAAAGCTGACTACGAGAATCATCCGGCCGCTGGCCATCTAGCCAGCTCGCTAGCTAATTAGTTAGCTGGCTTGGCGAGCGGCGCGCGAACGCTGGTCGAGTCGCGCAGCACCAGTTGCGGCGGCACCTGGGTAAACGGCGTGACCGGGTCGCCGCGAATGGCGCCCACCAGCTTGTCCATCGCCACTTCGCCCATGCGCTCACTTTGCAGGTCCACCGTGGTCAGCGCCGGCGTGGTGTACTGGCCGTACAGGATGTTATCGAAGCCGACCACCGACACGTGGCCCGGAACCGACAGACCCAGCGCCTGCACCGCTTTCATGAACCCGATCGCCATCATGTCGTTGTAGCAGATGACCGCCTCGGGTGGCTGGCGCGCCAGCATCAGGAACGAGCACACCCGCTCGCCTTCGGACGGCGACGGATTGTCGCAGTCGACGATGTCGATGGTCAGGCCATGCTGTTCCAGGCAGGCGCGGATGCCGCCCAGGCGCTCCTCGTCGCGGCGCGATTTGGAAAAGCCCAGGTACGCCAGGCGCCGGTGGCCCTGTCCGACCAGGTGCTGGGTCGCCATGTAGGCGCCGGTATGGTCGTCGCTGGCCACGCTGAGCAAGGGCAGCTCGCGCAGGCTGCCGAAGAACACCAGCGGTTTGCCGATGCCGGTCATCCAGCCCATGTCCGGCTCGCGCATGCGCGAAAACACGATCATGCCATCGACGCGGCGCGCCAATGCTTCCAGCAAGGGTCGCTCGCGGCTGGGCGTCTCCTCGGTGTCGACTACCAGCACCGTCAAGCCATGCTGCTGCGCGACCCGGTTGGCGCCCTTGAGAATACTGGCGAAGTGGGGGTTGGCGATGTCCAGCACCGACAGGCCGACCGTGTTGGTGCGCCCCGTGATCATCGACTGCGCCATCGGATTGGAGCGGTAGCCCAGCTCCTCGATCACGGCCGCCAGCCGGGCTTCAACGGCGGGCGAAAAGCGCTGGGTGGCGTTGATGAACTTGGACACCGTCGCCGTCGATACCTGGGCTGCTGCCGCGACGTCGCGTATGGTGGGGGCGCTTTTCTTCATAGAGTCTCTGTTTAGTGGCCGGCAAGTCTAGCACGCGATAATTGCGGCGCAGAGCCGCGTTGCAACATCGGTTACTGTTCAAAAACCTGTTGACGACGCCGACCGCACTGATATACTAGCGCAAAACAAGGTTAAACGTTTAACTTTTCTGCGTCTGGTGTGGTCTTACCGGTCAGCAGAGAAGGCAGACGTCCGCTGACCAGCGTGAGCTGGATGTGCATTCCAGGTTGACATGAAATTTGCACCCGTGCTACTTTGGTCGGATGTGGAAAGGATTCCATGCACCACCGGCCAAGAGGGATGCACCGCACTATGTGGTCCAGTACGCCGGCAGACCAACCGCAACCTGTAAGGAAGTGACTATGCATTCCACGTCGAAACGCAACACGCTTGTGCGCGCCACCCAACTGCTGGGCGCCGCCGCCGTTACGGTGCTGCCTGTGCTGCCCGCCCAGGCGGCAGAACCGATGGCGACCCTGATCGCCCGCACGCTGGATCACGCCGCGCGGCAATACGGCTTCCTGCTGCAGCAGGCCAAGGGCAACAAGGGCTTTCCCCGCACGCTGGAGAACAATCAGATCCGCTTCGTCGGGCCGCTGGACTGGACTTCCGGCTTCATTCCGGGCTCGATGTGGTATCTGGCAGAAGCCACCGGCAGCGACAAGTGGCGCCAGGCGGCCATCGCCTACACGGAAGCGACCGCGCCGGCCAAATTCGACAAGTCGCAACACGATCTGGGCTTCATGCTGTACTGCGGCTATGGCAATGGCCTGCGCCTGACCGGCAACGCCGCCTACCGCGACGCCCTGCTGGCCGGCGCCACCACCCTGGTCACGCGCTTCAACCCGAATGTGGCGGCCCTCCAGTCGTGGGACCTGTGGGCCAACAGCACCTGGAAGTTCCCGGTCATCATCGACAACATGATGAACCTGGAGCTGCTGATGTGGGCGGCCCGCACGGCCGGCGAACCGTACTATCGCCAGATCGCCATTACCCATGCCGACACCACCCTGAAGCACCACTTCCGTCCGGACGGATCGAGCTACCACCTGGTCGACTACGACCCCGCCACGGGCGCGGTGCGCAGCCGCGTCACGGTGCAGGGCCACGCCGACGCTTCCGCCTGGGCGCGCGGCCAGGCATGGGGCCTGTACGGCTACACCATGATGTACCGCGAAACCCGCAACCCGGCCTATCTGGAGCAGGCTAAAAAAATCGCCGGCTTCATGCTGGGTCATGCGCGCCTGCCGGCCGACAAAGTGCCGTACTGGGACTTCGACGATCCGGCCATTCCCAACGCGCCACGCGACACGGCCGCCGCATCGATCGCCAGCTCGGCGCTGATCGAGCTGTCCGGCTTCGTCGAGGGTGCCGCCACGCGCCTTTACTTAAGTGCGGCGGAACAGCAGCTGCGCGCCCTCGCCTCGCCAGCCTACCTGGCCAAGGTAGGCGAGAACGGCGGCTTTTTGCTGATGCACGCGACCGGTCACAAACCGGCCGGCAAGGAAATCGATGTCCCACTCAATTACGCTGATTACTACTTTCTGGAGGCCCTGCTGCGCTACAAGACATTATTGAAGAAATAGCTGAACACATCATAAAAACAGGGGAGACAACAAGAATGCAAACACCACACACACACCGCCTCGCTATCAAACCGATGGCCGCCACCGTGGCGCTGGCCATGCTCGCGATGACAGGCGGCTCGCGCGCGCAGACCGCCGCGGAAGGCGCCGCGCAGGCGACAGCGCAAGGCCAGGCCGACCCGGCCAAGCTGCAAAGCGTGCTGGTATCGGCCAACAAGCGCGTCGAAAAGCTGGAAAGCGTGCCGATGGCGATCTCGGTCATCAACGAGGCTGAAATCGCCCGCGCCAACATCCGCGAGATCGAAGACGTGGTGGCGCTGACGCCCTCGCTGACCCAGTCCTCCGGCACCACCGCCGCCAACAACGCGCTGTTCATGCGCGGCATCGGCACCGTATCGGTGGGCATCGGCGTGGAGTCGGACGTATCGGTGATCATCGACGACATTCCCATCGCGGTGCAATTCCAGGCCTTTCGCGATCTGGCCGACGTGGCGCGCATCGAAGTGCTCAAGGGGCCGCAAAGCACGCTGTTCGGCAAATCGGCCGTGGCCGGCGCGATCAATATCGTCACCAAGCCGATCAGCGGCCCGCTGGTCTACCGCGGCAGCGCCTACTACACCAACGACCACGAATGGCGCCTGGGCGCCTCGGTCGGCGGCATGACCTCCGACACCTTCGGGCTGCGCATCGCCGCCAACCGCAGCGAGATGCCCGGTAACTTCACCAACCTGACCAACGGTCAGAAGGTCAACGGCTCGTCGGGCAAGACCGTGATGGCCAAGTTCAGCTGGCGCCCTTCCCCCAATCTGGACATCGACCTGCTGCCCCACTTTAACGAGCAGACCAATTCGCGCGGCGTCACCGCCGTCAATGGCTTCTTCCGCACCACCGGTTCGGCCGCGGCCGGCAACCTGAACGTGACGCCCGGCGACGTGGCCACCGCCTACCTGAATGGCAATCCCCTGCTGCCCGCCTCCGCAACGCTGGCCGGCATCAATCCGTTCGACCCGAACAACCGCAACGTGCGGCGCGACTTCCCCACCGGGATCGATTCGAAGACGCACGGATCTGGCCTCAAGTTCGCCTACACGCTGCCCAGCGAAGCGGTGCTCATGTCGATCAGTTCCTACGAGCGCTACACGGCCAACGATTACCGCGACCAGGACTTCGTCGACGTGCCCACGCTGGCGCGCCCGGGTCAGACCCAGCTCACGGTCGGCAACAACCAGTTCGGCGACTACGCCATCGATTCGCGCACCCAGGAACTGCGCCTGATCTCCCCCGACAGCGGCAAGCTGCGCTACGTGGCCGGCCTGTGGTGGGCCAGGAACGAGATCGAGCGCCACTTCATCCGCGGCTTTTGCGTGGCGCCGGCCGCCTGCTCCGGCAGCTCGCCATCGAGCCCGACCAACTACTATGCCGACGTCTATAACATCAACAAGGCCATCTTCGGCCAGGCCAGCTGGGATTTCGCCCCCACCTGGACCATGGTCACGGGATTGCGCCGCAACGCCGAGGAGTCGGGCTTCACTTATGCGCGCAGCTTCTACACCGACCAGCTCGACCGCGACAGCTTCCGCCCCGGCCCGGCGGGCGTCGACCAGTTCTCCAGCCGCGGCAACAAGGATACGTCCACCACCTGGAAACTGAGCCTGCAAAAGCAGATCGACAGCGATTGGATGGTGTACGCGATGACGGCCACGGGCCACAAAGGCAAGGCGTACGACGTGACCAGCGGCCTGCGCGCTTCGGGCGCCGTGCCGATCGCGCCGGAGACCAGCCGCACCGTCGAAATCGGCACCAAGGCCAACCTGTTCGGCAACCGCATGTCGCTCGCCGCCACCGCCTACCACACCGATTTCAAGGGATACCAGCAGAACGTCACGTTCGTGCTGCCGGACGACCCGACCATTTATTCGCAACTCAATTCGATACCGCAGATCCGCACGCGCGGCGTGGAGATCGACGCCAACTTCCTGATCAGCGCCAACTGGTCGGTCAACTCGGCCTTCGCCTATACCCGGCCCGGCATCGTCGACTGGAAAAACGGCCCCTGCTACGGCGACACCACCAACGTGGCGGTCGGCACCACGCGGCTGGCCGACAACGGCTCGCTGGCCGGCCAGAACCGCGAGTGCTTCCCGATCCGGGCCGGCTCGACCACGGGCGTGCAGGACCTGTCGGGCGGCGTGTTCCCGGGTACGCCCAAGGTCAAGCTGAATATCGGCAGCAATTATGACTACCGCTTGCAGAGCTGGCCCGTGTCGCTGTTTGTGAACGGCAACGTGCGCTACCAGAGCGACTACCAGACCAACATCAACAACGACCCGCGCACGGTCAACCGGGCTTACACCATCGCCGATTTGGGCTTCGGGCTGCGCGAGGCCACCGACCGCTATCGCCTCAGCTTCCGGATCAACAACCTGTTCGACCGCTTCTATATTCCCAACGCCAACGCGAGCGGGCCGACCTACCGCGCCGGGGCGACCGCCACCTCGCCGGCGCTCACGGTCAACAGCTGGGTGCCGCCGCGCGACGTGTTCCGCTACTACAGCGTCAAGCTCGATGTGAAATTCTGACCGTCTTCTCCGCGGTGTAGGCGCTTGCCGAAGTCCATTTTTTGGGCTTCGGCTTTTTTTTGGCTATGTCACCGTAAAGTACGGGGTGGCCCTGCCAATGCCGCCCTCAGCAGCGCCTCGGCCGTGGCGATGCGCGCGCCATCGACGGCCCAGCGCCAGCCCAGGTAGTTGGCCAGATAACGCGAGGCCACCCCATGAAAATGCCGCAGCCACTGCTTGAAGCGGCTGTGATACGCGTTCACGTTCTGCACGTGCCACTGTCCCTGTACCCGCGCGCCGGCCGACTGATTGACAGCGCGGTGCGCCACTCCGTGCTCGCGGGCGAAGCCCGGGTAGGCCGGGTGGCCGTCGGTGACCAACACGCAGCCGGGCGCCAGTGTCGGCCTCAGATGGGTCGTCAGATGCGCGCGGCGCAGGGGCGCCCGTCCCGTGACTGCGTCATGGGTGCGCCCGAGGCGGTCGCGCGCCACCAGAATGCATACGTGTTCTTTTGAGATGCCGCGTCGCGATGCCACTCCGCCGCGCCGGCGCGCTGGACGGGTCAGGCGGCGCGCGCCTTTTTGCGATTCGAGCACATAGGTTTCGTCGGCCTCGACAATGTCGCATAGGGGCAGCTGGCGGTCGTGCTTGCTCCAATTCAGAAAGCGATGGCGCCAGCGGAAGCTGGTGTTGCGATGGACTTCCACGCGGGCCGCGGCGCACCGCACCGGGGCCGAGGCGAGCATGGTCGCCAGATATGGGAGCCATTTGGCCTTGTGGCGCAACCGCGCCAGCGGCGTGCCGGTCAGGCTGTTGAAGGTGCGCCCGCAGGCCACGCACTGATAGCGCTGCAGCCCGTGAGCCTGGCCGTCCCGGTGCAGGCGGCGTGCGCCGCAGCGCGGACAGGCCAGCGTCGGCGCGGCGGTAGCTTCGATGATGCCGATGGTTTGCTGGCGCAGCGAGCCGCGCTGCAAGGTGCCCGCCATTTGCTGCAGTTGCGCGACCGACAGCTCGTCGACGTGCGTGCGCAGCCATTCCGATAATTGCTCGAACGTGCGGCCATCCATGGCAATCTTCCGTTGGCGATCCGATAGTGGTCAGACCGGTGCTCGACAGAAGAGTTCAATATCCCGTATTTAACGGTGACATAGCCTTTTTTTTGCCGTCAAGGCGAGCCCATGGACGAACGCCGGACCTGACCCCGGCGCGGACCGACCCCGGCGCGGACCCCGGCGCGGGATCTGACCCCGGCGCGTGACCCCGGCGCGGACCCCCGCGCACAGCGGGCCGCGTAAACACGCTGTACTTCAACTGATACATCAGCGCAATGCCTACTTGCGCGTTGTTGTTTGTCCGCTACTGTTCGCTTCCTAAAAGTCAACTCCCTGAGCGTTTGCCCCGGGGCCTCCCTGCCGCCTCCCGTGTCTTCTAGAATCGGTTGCTGTAGCACGCCTACGATTCATGCCGATCTTCATCTTGTTATCGGCGAGGAATACAATAAAACTGGAGACCCGAGCAATGTCCTTGAACCGCACCATGTCTTCCAACGGCACCACGCAACGCATCCGGCCAACGGCCTGCGCCGCCGCGGTTGCCACTGCCCTGTCCCTGCTGGCCATCCAGAGCGCCAGCGCTCAGCAAGCGCCGGCCGAGCCGGCCGCTACCGTGGTCGTCGTCACCGGCACGCGCGCCTCCGTCGCCTCCGCCATCGACCGCAAGAAGAACGCCTCCACCGTGGTCGACTCCATCGTGGCCGAAGACATCGGCGAGTTTCCCGACAAGAACGTGGGCGAAGCGCTCTCGCGCGTGACCGGGGTGCAGCTGTCGCGCGACTTCGGCGAGGGCTCGCAGGTAAACATCCGTGGCGTGGAAGCCAACCTGAACCGCATCGAGATCAACGGCCTGTCGGTACTGTCGACCAACGGCACGGCCGGGCGCGGCGCCGAGCTGCGCGAGCTGCCCGCCGAACTGATCAAGTCGATCGACGTCTTCAAGGGCGTCACCGCCGACCAGACCGAGGGCGGCATCGGCGGCACCGTCAGCATCAAGACCAACATGCCGCTGGACTTCAAGACGCGCACGGCGGTGGCCAAGCTGGAAGGCGAGCACGGCACCAACCGCGGCGGCGTGCAGCCGCGCGGCAGCTTCCTGTTTGCCGACAAGTTTCTCGACAACCGCCTGGGCCTGATGGCCAACCTGGTGTACGACAACGTCCACACCCAGAACGACTACGTGCGCAACAGTAACTGGCGCTACCTGCGCGACTGGGACAATTCGCCCGAAAAAACCAACGCCAGCCTGAATCCGGTGGCTGCCGCCGTCGGCACCAAGGCGGGCTGTGCGGGCCTGGGCGCGGCCGACAAGACCGCGTGCGAACGCCAGTGGTTCGATTACTCGCCGGGCGTGCCGCGCTACGGCATCTGGACGCGCGACCACAAGCGCTCCAGCGCCGAACTGACCGCGCAGTACAAGATCAGCAACGGCTTCGACGTGTGGGCGCGCTTCAACAAGAACGACCAGAAGCAGATGCTCAACGACCGCAACTACACCACCGACTTCGGCTCGCTCAAGCGCTTTTCGACCGGCGGCGTGGGCCCCGTGTACGGCGCCAATGGCGTGCCGCTCTCCTCGCCCACGCCCTCGTGCGCGGAACCGGCCGCCGGGGTCATGCCGGCAGGGATGGTGTTCAACAACCACGTGATGAGCGAGTTCAACGCGGGCACCTGCCAGAACGTGCCGGGCGAAGGCGCTTCCTACAACTTCGACACGGCGGCGCGCGACTTTGCCCTGAACATCAAGTCGAACTACCGCTCGGCGGGCTTCAACTGGAAGAATAGCGCCTGGTCGGCCGACGGCCTGGTGGCCAAGACCAAGTCGAACTACGAGCTGCATACCAACCTGATCACCATGGCCGCCAATATTCCGGGCCTGAAGGTCACGCTGGACGACCAGGGTCTGCCCAAGTTTAACTTCCCGGCCAATGCCGATCCGGCCAACAGCAGCACCTACACCCGCATCGCCTCGCAGTATCAGCCGTCGTTCACCGACAACACCGAAGACCAGGTCAAGCTGGACTTCAAGTACCGCCCCGACATGCCGTTCCTGAAGTCGCTGTCGTTCGGCGGCCAGGGCCGCAAGGCCACGTCCGAGCAGTATCGCTGGACCGGCTACCTGGTCACCAACAACCCGGCCACCACCGCCGACGACGTGACGGTGCGCAGTCCGGAAGTGCGCCACGAGATCATCTACGACCCGCTCAACACGTCGGGCGTGCTGCGCAACGGCGGCGCCATCATCCCGGGTTCGGGCCTGACCGCCAACAACACCACGCGCTACGTGACGGCTGCTCAGATGAGTTCGCTCGTCGACGGCATCCGCACCAGCACGCCGGGCTCGTTCCTGAACGGCTACAGCGGCCTGTCGGGCTATCCGACCGGCTGGATGGCGCCCAGCTTCGCCCAGTCGGCCGAGAACTTCGACCTGTCGCGCTACAACCACGACCTGCTGCGCGAATCGATCGGCAGCGACGGCAAGAAGTATCCGATGCCGCCCCAGTTCGGCACCGAGGAAAGCATCCGCGCGTTCTACGTGCGCGCCGATTTTTCGCACGAGCTGTTCGGCGTGGAGTGGGACGGCAACGTCGGCGTGCGCTACGCCGGCACCCGCACCCGCACCGTCGGGCTGCGTTCGTACCGCAATTATTCGCTCAACCCCACCAGTGGCGCGCGCGTTGAAAGCGTACTGGCCAACGATATCCAGACGGTGGAAAAAGACTACAGCGATGTGCTGCCGAGCTTCAACCTGGCCGGCTGGCTGGTGCCCGACACCCTGGTCGCCCGCATCGGCTGGGGCAAGGTCATGGCGCGCCCGTTCATCGACAAGCTGACCCCGACCGTCAACTGCATCCGCAACAGCGGCCAGTCGCAGTTCGGCGGCGACGGCAGTGCCGACGACTGCACCGGCGGCAACGTGAATCTGGAGCCGTTCCGCGCCACCAACAAGGATGTCAGCGTCGAGTGGTATCCGTCGCGCGACAGCCAGTTGTCGCTGGCCTTCTTCCGCAAGGATATCCGTAGCTATATCCAGAACGATGTGATACTGCCGGGTGTGGATGTGTTCGGCGACGGCAAGCTGTGGGACCTGAAAACGTCGATCAACAGCGAAGGTGCCACCACCAAGGGCTGGGAACTGGCCGGGCGCACCGCGTTCACGCAGCTGCCGGGCCTGCTCAGCGGGCTCGGACTGGATGCCAACTACACCCGCATGAGCTATACCTATGCGGCCGGCAAGGAGCTGCTCAATCCGCTGGACAACTCGGTGCTGCCGTATCCCGGCATGTCGCGCAACAGCTACAACGTGGGCGTCTGGTATGACCTGGGCAAGTGGAATGCGCGCCTGGCGTACAACTTCCGCGACGGCTACTACACCGGTTCGGTGGATGCCAACGCCCAGTTGCCGGTGTATGCCGAGAAAGTCGGATTCCTCGACGCCAAGATCCAGTACCGTGTCACGGACCAGCTGACCCTCTCGGCCGAAGGCAAGAACCTGACCGACGAGGGCCAGTACCTCAATGCCGGTTCCACCGCGCGCAGGAACGAACTGGCCTGGTCGGGCCGGCGTTACTTCGTGGGGGCGACTTACAAGTTCTGAGCTGGCGTTTAGCGCGATCAGAGATGCACAGGGGCCCTCCGGGGCCCTTTTTGTGCTCCCTGCCTTGCCGATTGGTGCCCAGCGACAGCAAATCCCACGCCTTTTGATGTGGATCAAACTTTTCCCCGGCGCTGCCCACTAGCATGGCGCCATTGACTGCATCCCTGCCTCAACGCTCCCCGACCATCGCCCGGTCGCAAGGGGCGCCCACCTCTTCATCACTGTCACCCATGAACCTGCCGTCATCATTCATTTGCGCTGTCCCGCGTCTGCTCCTGACGGCTGTGGCCATATGGACCCTCGCCATGCCGGCCGCCGCCGCCGCCGCGCCCGTACCGGCGTCCACGGGCGTGTCGACCAGAATCGCGACAGAAAGCGGCCAGATGCTACGCCGCCTGTATACGCCCGATCAGCCGGCCCATTTATGGATCGGTAACAGTCAGGCGCAAGTGGCCGTGCAGCTGCTGCGCGACGCGCCAGCCCACGGTCTGGACCCGGCCGATTATGATGCCGACGCCCTGGCACAGCGGCTGGCAACGATGGCGCCGACCGACGCCGACGCATTGGATCACGCCCTCAGCGCGGCGATGCTGCGTTTTCTAAGCGACCTGCACAGCGGCCGGGTCGCCCCCGACCTGGCGCTGCCGGCGCCCGCGCCCGGCACGCAAGCGTTCGATCCGGTCGCGCAGCTGCGCGCCGCGCTGCGCGCACAGCGTCTGGCCGAGGCGGTCGAAGCTGCCACTCCGACGATTGCCTTGTACCAGCGCGTGCGCGCCACGCTGCTGCACTACCGCGCGCTGGCAACCCAGGCTGAGCCATGGCACGCTCCCACCGGCATGCCCGCCGGCGGCAAGCTGGTCGCCGGGCGCAGCTACCCGGGCCTGGACGCGCTGCGCCATCGCCTGCGCCTGCTTGGCGACCTCCCCGCCGACACGGCTGCCACGGCTGTGGACGTCCAAGACACGCACCTGGCACTGGCGCTGAAACGCTTTCAGGCGCGCCATGGCCTGGCTGAAACCGGCCTGCTCGAGCGCGACACCCTGGCAGCGCTGAAGGTGCCGCTGGCCCAGCGCGTGCGTCAGCTGGAACTGACGCTGGAACGCCTGCGCTGGATGCCGCCGCTGCGGCCCGGCCGCGTTATCGTAGTCAACGTGGCCGCCTACCGGCTGTGGGCATTCGACAGCAGCGCCGGCGCGGCGCAAGCGCCGCTGGAGATGCGCGTGATCGTGGGCAAAGCTGCGCGCACGCCCACGCCGCTGTTCATCGGCCAGATGCGCTATCTGGAATTCAATCCGTACTGGAACGTGCCGTCCAGCATCGCACGCGGCGAGATCGCGCCGAAGATGGCGCGCAACCCGGCCTATCTGGCGCAGAACAGCATGGAACTGGTGTCGCACGCCGGCAAGGTGGTGGGCGACGCCGCAGGACCGGCGGCGGTTGCGGCGCTGCGCGCAGGTACCGTGCGCGTGCGCCAGCGTCCCGGCGCCCACAACGTGCTCGGTGCGGTCAAATTCGCCATGCCCAATCCGATGAATATCTATCTGCATTCCACCTCCGCCAAGGAACTGTTCAGCAAAACCCGGCGCGACCTCAGCCACGGCTGCATCCGGGTCGAACGCCCTGCCGAACTGGCCGGATTCGTGCTGTCCGACCAGCCGCAGTGGAGCGCGCCGGCCATCGACGCGGCCATGGCGCCCGGGCCCACCAAGACGGTGCGCCTGGCCGACACCATTCCGGTGGTGCTGTTTTACGCGACCGCGGCCACCGACCGGCAAGGACGCGCGCTGTTCGCCAACGATATCTACCGGCTGGACGAGAAGCTGACGCTGGCGCTGGCGGCGCGCTGATGCCGGGCAATGTGCATGTATCGGCCAGCCTAAGCCGCCTCGCGCCCCAGCGCGTCCATGCGCGCAAACCAGCGCCCGGCCTTCTTCGGCGTCATCTGCGCCGCCATGCCCACGATGCTGTTCCTGACCGGCTCGATGCCCACGAACTGAAGGATGTTGCGCTTGATGGACTTGATGCTGTGGGCGCGGAAGTACAGGCGATACAGGATGCCCGGCATGCCCATGGTCACGACCAGCCGCGCCGAGCGGCCCAGCAAGCCCCTGGTGCGCATGGACGTATGGCTGTCGGCGGGGCCAAAGGCAAACCCGGGGCGGGCAACCTGTTCGAGAAAGCCCTTGAGCATGGCCGGCATGTCGCCCAGCCACAACGGAAAGAAGAACACGATGTGCTGGGCCCAGCGGATGTCGTCCTGGGCGCTCTGCAAGGTGGGCGGCAGCGCACCGTGTTCCCACTCTTCCTGGCTTTTCAGCAGCGGGAACTCCAGTTCGGACACGTGGATGCGCCGCACCTCATGGCCGCGGCTCCGGGCGCCGTCTTCGTAGGCATGTTCCAGCGCCTCGCACAGATGACTGTGGCCGCAGTCGGGGTGCCCCTGAATTAGCAAAATTCGTTTGTGCATGCTGCGCTCCTCAAGCTGGCGATCGCGTCTTCACGGCCGCGCGCCCTGCCGCGCAGCGCCATCGCCTTGTTTGATCGCCGGCCTGCGCGTTCGTTCCAGCGAAGGGCAAGCCTGCCACGTGCAGCGCGCAGATAGCGACGCGTCGACGATGGCACGCAGACAATCACGTCATCGGCCGCGCCGCCAGCGCTTTTCCATTTCCACCGCCAGAAATAGCACGATTCCAAACGCGCCGATGCGGGACCATGCGCCCCCGCCAAGGCTCGCCGTGCCGAACCATCCGTGCGCCGCCGGCCAATACGTCAGCAGCAGCTGGAACGCCATGGCGACCGCAATTGCCAGCAGCACCACCCGGTTGCCCGTCAATGCTTCCCAGCTGAACGCGCTGGCGTCCATCCGCCGGGTATTGAACAGATACGCGACATGCCCGATCACCAGCGCGTTGACGACAACCGTGCGCGCCTGCTCCAGGCTGGCACCCTGGCGCAGCTCCCATAGATACAAGGTCATGCAGCCGCCCACCATCAGCGCGCTGACGAACCCGATACGCCACAGCAGAAACCCGGTCAGCAACGGGTCGGACGGCTTGCGCGGCGGGCGCACCATGACATCGGACTCGGCTTTTTCAAAGGCCAGCGCCAGCGACAGCGTCACCTCGGTGATCATATTCACCCACAGTATCTGGACCGGCGTGATCGGCAGCGTGATGCCGAACAGGATCGCCAGCATCAGCATGCCGGCCTCGCCGCCGTTGGTGGGCAGCGTAAAGGCGATGGTCTTGCGCACGTTGTCGTAGACCACCCGGCCCTCTTCCACCGCCGCGGCCAGGGTGGCGAAGTTGTCGTCGGCCAGCACCATTTCGGCGGCTTCCTTGGCCGCGTCGGTGCCCTTGTGCCCCATGGCCACGCCCACGTCGGCGCGCTTGAGCGCCGGCGCATCGTTGACGCCGTCGCCCGTCATGACGACGACATCGCCCAGCCGTTGCATGGCGGTGACCAGGCGTAGCTTGTGCTCGGGCGACGCGCGGGCGAACACGTCGGTCGCCACCAGCGCCGCGTCGAGCGCAGCATCGTCCATGGCGTCGAGCTGCGCGCCGGTCACGGCATGGACGGGCAGCGCAAAGCCCACTCTTTCGGCGATCGCCGTGGCCGTTTGCGCGTGGTCGCCGGTGATCATCCTGACCCGGATGCCCGCCGTGCGGCAAGCGGCCACTGCCGCCACTGCTTCGGCCCGCGGCGGATCGGCCATCGCCGCCAGACCGAGCAGCGTAAAGCCGCCCGCCTGCACGGTTGGAAAGTCCAGCCCGCTCAGAGGCACGCGTTCGGTGCGCCTGGCCAGTGCAATGAGCCGCATGCCCTCTGCCGCGGCAGCGCCGATGGCCGCCTGCCAGTTGCCATTCTCCGCCGGCTCGCCCGGCACCGCCCCGCCCCGGCATAGCGGCAGAACGCGCTCGGGCGCGCCTTTCAGGTAGATTGTCTGGGTTCCATCCGCGTCGCCGTGCAGCGTCGCCATGAACCCATGCTCGGATTCGAAGGGAATCACGCCGATGCGCGGACTTGCCGCCAGTTGCAGGCGCGCCCCGGGGCACACTTTCAGGGCAAGGCTGAGCAAAGCGCCGTCGGTCGGATCGCCACTCAAGTCCCAGCGGCCGTCCCGCTCGTGCAGCTCGGCGTCGTTGCAGAACAGGCTGGCCGTGGCAATGGCGTCCAGCCCGGCCACGCTGCGCGCATCGACCACCACGCCGCCGCGCGACAACGTGCCGGCCGGCGCATAGCCATGGGCCGTGACGTCGACCACCGCGTCGGCGGTGATCACTTTCTTGACAGCCATTTCGTTGCGCGTCAGCGTGCCCGTCTTGTCGGTGCAGATCACCGTCACCGCGCCGAGGGCCTCGACGGCGGGAAGGCGGCGGATGATGGCGCGCCGGCGCGCCATGCGCTGCACCCCGATCGCAAGCGTGATGGTGATAACGGCCGGCAGCCCCTCCGGCACGGCGGCCACCGCCAGCCCCACGGCTGCGGAAAACATCTCGACGGCCGAGTAACCGCGCACCAGCGTCCCGAAAGCGAACATGGCCGCGCCGATCACCAGCACCGCCGCCGTGATGAAGTGGCCCAGCTCGGCGACCTTGCCCAGCATGGGTGTGGCCAGCGGTTCGATGTGCGCCAGCATGGCGTCGATGCGGCCGATTTCGGTGGCGCTGCCGCTTGCCACCACGATGCCTACACCGGTGCCGTGGCGCACCACGGTGCCGGAATACGCCATGCAGGCGCGCTCGGCCAGCACCACGCCGCCCCCGACCGCCGCGCTGCTCTTGTCGGCGGCGCTGGACTCGCCCGTAATGGCCGACTCGTCGACGCGCAGGCTGTGCGCCGCGATCAGGCGCAGGTCCGCCGGTACTTTGTCGCCAGACACCAGATGGACGATATCGCCCGGCACCAGCTCGCCGGCGTTCAGTGTCGCCCGGCGGCCCGCGCGCACCACCGAGGCCTGCAACGGCAGCATGGAACCGATCGCGTCGAGCGCGCGTTCGGCGTTGCCCTCCTGAACAAAGCCGATCAGGGCGTTGATCAGCACGACGGCCAGGATCACCGCCGCGTCGATGGTCTCGCCCAGCCACAAGGTGACCACCGCCGTGGCCAGCAGCAGATAGATCAGCACATTATGGAACTGCGCTAAAAACCGCCGCAGCGGTCCGCGCCGTGGCGCTTCCGGCAAGGTATTGGCGCCGTACCTGGCGCGCCGCTGCGCCACCGCAGCGTCATCCAGCCCGGTGGCCGGATCGACCTCGAACGCATGCGCCACCTCGTCGGCGCTGCTGGCATGCCAGCGCGCGCGCGGTGGATTAGTCATGCCCGCGCGCGTTTGTCGATGCAACCCATCGCGCGACCGCTGATCCACGCGGTGGACCTAGTGCGCCATCCACAGCGGCAGCGGCGACGAGCGCAGCGCCGTGCGGCTGGCGCCGCCGAGCAGCAACTCGCTCATGCGCGAGCGCCCGTACGCCCCCATGACGATCAGGTCGGCGCCGTCGTCGACCGCGAACGACAGCAAGGCGTCGCCCACATCGCCATCGGCATGGGCGCAGCTGACCTCGACGCGGATGCCATGCCGCGCCAGGTACAGTGCCATATCCGCGCCGGGCGCATCGCTGTGGTGATCGCCATCGGTCTCCGGGTTGAACACCACCAGGCTGACCGCCTGCGCGCGCTGCAGCAGGGGAATTGCGCTGGTGATGGCGCGAATGGCGTTGCTGCTGCCATTCCAGGCGACCGTGACGCGCTGGCCGATCTGGTCCGCCACGCCATTGGCGGGCAGCACCAGCACCGGGCGCGCGCAGGTGAGCGCGACGTATTGGGGAAAATCCTGGCGCAGCCGCGGCGTGAATTCGCCCGGTGCGCTCTGGCTGATGACGACCAGATCGCAATAGCGCGCGTGCATGCTGATGCCCACCCCGGCCTCGTCGTCGATGCAGCGCCGCTCGAACGAGTGCACGCCGGCCCGGCTGGCGCGCTGGTCGAACAGGTCGAGCACACGCCCCGCATCGGCGTGCAGTTCCTCGACCGGAAACACAATCGACGGCATGGCCGGATCGAGCCCCGAGTACGGCATCAGATACGGGGCCAGACCGGTCGCCGCCGCGCCGATCAGGTGCGCTTCGAACGTGTTGGCCAGACGCGCGGCGACGTCGGTTCTTGCCGCCGAGCGCGTCGATCCATCGACGTGAACCAGAATCGTCTTGTACATCGCCAGCACCTCGCAGTTGTAGTGTCAGCAAAATGTACCGCGCCGGTCGCCCGGGCATCCATGATGTGCATCAAATGCGCCGGCTTTGGCCAACTGGCGAGGGCAGCGGCCTGCCGCGTCTACAGCAGCTTGGCCGCGCGCAGCGCCTCGTCCAGGCTGCCGCCCACCAGCGCCAGATTCTGGATCGCCGCCAGACTCCACTGCGCCGAGCCGTTGGTGCCCACATCGGGCAGCTCGTCCAGCGGGCGCAGCACATCGACCCCGCCCACGCGGCGCGCCCTGGCCGGCATCTTGAGAAATCCGCCCTCGCCCAGCAACTCGCGCCAGGCCCGCAGCGCCAGCGCCGCATCGCGCTCGTGATAGGCGGCGTAGGCGCTCAGGCGCGAGTGCGAATCGGTCTGGGCGCGCCCTTTCGGCATGCTGCCGAGCAGCTTGACGATGTCCGCTTCCGGCGCGTTGTAGTAGCGGCAGTACTCCAGCCAGGCTTTGCGGTAGCCCGGCGCATCGACCAGGGTCAGCAGTTCCGAACTCATCTCCACCACCCCGAACACGGCGTTGAGCTGCGAGATCGCGGCGCGCGAACCGGGTCCGGCGAACTTGCCGGTGCTCGGATCGTACGGCGCGGCCGCGGCGAACCAGCGCCGCTCCAGCGCGCCGATGCTCTGCATGCCATTGACGAGCTTGTCGCGCCAGCGGGTCTGGCCGGTGCGCTCCCATTCGGTCAGCCAGGCCGCAATCAGCGAACCCCAGCTGGTGCCGAACGACATGCCGGCGGGACCGGCGGGCCGTCCGCCCGGCGCCGTCGAACCGAGCTTGCGCGAAATGTCGACCACGTCCAGGTTGGCGTCGGAGTCGAGCAGCTCGCGCATCAGGTCCCCGACCCGCTCGTCGGCCGTCAGATAGTAATAGATGCGCCGGTAGGCCGCGTTCGACACGCGCGGCTGCTTGGACGAGTCGGACCAGTGTTGCACGCCGTGGCGCGTGCCGAAGCCTTTGAATTTTCCCAGGTGATACTGGTCGACTTCGCCCGTGTGGCGCGTCATGGCTTCGGCCAGCTTGAACAGGTCGGCGCGCCCGGTGCGCAGGTAGCTGTACCACAGCCACAGGTCGGTCGACAGTTCCGAATTGTCCCAGGCATAGCCGCCGATATCGTAGCGCCACATGTGGCGGTCGTTGTCGTAGGTGTGCATCACGTCGCCGTAATGCCAGAAGCCGTACCAGCGGTGCTGCTCGACCTCTTTCAGATACTGGTCCAGCTGGAAGGCCAAGCGATCCTCGATCAGCTTGCGCGCGGGCGTGCCGGCGTCGGCCACGTCCCAGTCGCCGAACACGCCGCACTGGTGGATGCGCTGCGGCGGCAGCACCAGCCGCGCCGGATTGGCCACCTGCTCGGCCATGTCCGACAGCGTCTGGTGCGACGGGGTCGCGCCCAGCACCCACAGCTGCAGCTCGGAGCTGCGCGCCACGCCAAGCGACGTATCCCAGCCCGCTTCGTAATCTTCATAGGTGATATTCAGGCCGGCGATCTGCTTGTCGGTGGTGTCCATGCCGTCGGCCGAGCGGTACGGGCGCATGTCCATGGCCGGCGCCTGGGGCGAGTACAGCCACGCGGTGATTTCGCCCATGGCCGTGGCGGCGCCGCGCACATCGAGCTGGGTCGGGGCGCGCTGCCAGAAGTCCTTCAGGCCCAGCGCAACGCCGCCGCTGGCGCCGCCCGCGTAGACCAGCCCCTTGGTGCGCCCGCCGGCGTTCGAATCGATCCACGCGTGACCGGCGCGGGTGCGCTTGCGCAGCACGAAGCCGTCGGGGGTGAGCTGCGCAAGCGAAAAGTCGCCCCATTCGGGTATCCACTGCAAGCCATCCTGCACCGGTTTGGCCATCCCGGCCAACGCCGGCAAGGCCTTGCCGGCCACCTGCGCGTCGCGGTAGGCCTGGCCCGGGTCGCGCCGCAGCCCGGTCACCGGACGCACCGCCTCGCCCCACACGCCCACGCCTTCGCCGGCGAAGCGCAGGTGGCGGTCGTAGCTGGCGTCGGTGAATGGCACCTTGGCGCTGATGCCCAATGCGCCGATGAAGTCCTTGGCCGGGTCGCCGTCGTAGATGAAGGAATGAACGATGCGCACGCTCTCGGCGCCCGCATAAAAATACAACCGGACGGAAAACGGCAACCACTCGCGTGCGCTGCCGGCGCCGCTGCCCGCACCGCCGCCAGCCGCCGCCGCATGCATGCCGTCGATCTTCAGCACCGCGCGCACCGGGCCGGTCTGCTCCACCGTCACCTTGCCGATCCTGCTGGCGAAGGGGCGCCGCTGCACGCTGCCTTCGCCTTCGGACGGCAGGCTGTCCTGATGCAGGCCGACCAGCTTCAGGTCCTGCAAGGTCACCCGGCCATTACGCGTGGCGCTGGCAATCAGGTGCTGGCCGCTGGTGGGCATGGTCCATACCGTGTCGCCTGCGGTCACCACCACCTGGTCGGGCGTCTGGCGCACCGACACCGCGCCAGCGCCCACGCCGGATGCCCCGGGCTCCAGTTGCAGCATGGCGGCCGTCACGCCGCCGGCCACCGCGTGCGCGCTCCACTTAAGCGAGCCGTCCGGCCAGTACGCCAGGGGCCACGACTGCACCGGCGTGGCGGCGCTGCCCGCCAGGCGGAACTGCAAGGATTTGTTCGCCTTGACGGGCATGGTGCCGCGCGGCCAGGGCACGCCGAAGGTGCCGCCCTCGAACCTGGCCGGGGCTTTGCCATCGAGCCAGCCGAGCGGCGTGCTGGTCACCGGCGCCGGTCGGGCGCCGGTGTTGGCGGTGGCTGCGGGGGCCACCACCGGACAGGCGGACAGCACCGACACTGCGGCTGCGGACTGCATGAAGCGACGACGCGACGGGACGAACGGGGCCATGAACAAGTTTGCGTGCGCCGGCAAAGCCGCACTGATATATTAGTAATCAGCAAGTATAGGATGGCGCCGATTTAAAACGCAATGCAGGTCCCAAATAATCATCGAACTGCGCAAATGATCATCGCACTGAGCGTTCAAGCCATTGGCTCAGTACGGGCTGGCCGTGGGCCGCACCACGATTTCGCTCACGTCCACGTCGGCCGGCTGATCGATGGCGAAGCCGATGGCGCGGGCAATCGCAGCCGGCTCGATAGCGACTTGGCGGAACGAGCGCATCGTTTCGCGCCCCACCGGGTCCGAGATCGACTCGGCCAGTTCGGATTCGACCACGCCCGGCGAGACCAGGGTAACGCGGATGTCGCCGCCGACTTCCTGGCGCAAGCCTTCAGAAATCGCCGCCACGGCGAACTTGGTGGCGCAATACACGGCCGCAGTGGGGCTGACCGTATAGGCGCCGATCGAAGCGATGTTGATAATCTGGCCGCTGGCCTGACGCCGCATGACGGGCAATGCCGCAGCGATGCCGTGCAGGACGCCGCGTATGTTCACATCGATCATCTGGTTCCATTCGTCCACCTTCAACGCCTCCAGCCTGGACAGCGGCATGACGCCGGCGTTGTTGACGATGACGTCCACGCGGCCGTGCAAATCGAGTGCGAAGTCGACGAAGCCCTGCATGCTGTCTATGCTGGTCACGTCGAGGTGGCGCACCGCGGCCGAACCGCCTTGTGCGGCGATGGCGCCGGCCAGGGTGTCGAGCCGCTCGGTGCGGCGCGCGCCCAGCACCAGGCGCATGCCGCGCGCGGCCAGATAACGTGCGGTGGCTTCGCCGATGCCGCTGCTGGCGCCGGTGATGAGGATGACTTTGCTGGCGTTGCTGGCGTTGCTGGCGTTGCTGGCGTTGCTATGGTGCTCGCTGCTGGTCTGCATGGTGCTTCTCCCGTGACTGTTGTCGATGGAAGAAGTATGCTGCGCCACCTGCCGCGCAGCCAGATCCGATACTATCGCGTTATTGCACAATCCTATAATCCATGAGCGAACCGCGCCAACAACACATCATCCGCCTGCTCGCCGCGCTGGCGCCATCGGAGGGTTACACCCTGTCCGCCCTTGCCGGCGTACGCTTCATGCGCGCCAATGCCCCGCTGGCACGGGTGGCGGTGCTGTACGAACCGTCCATCGTGATCGTCTGCCAGGGCCGCAAGCGCGGCTTCCTGGGCGATGCCGTGTACGTCTACGATGCGCAGCACTACCTGGTGCTGTCGGTGCCGCTGCCGTTCGAATCGGACACGCAAGCCAGCCCGGAAGAACCGATGCTGGCGGTAGCCATCGCCATCGACCTTGCCGTGGCCGCCGAACTGGCGCTGGCGCTGGGCGCAGGCCCGCGCCGCAATGCGTCGGCCGCCGCCGGAGTCTGTTCCACGCCGCTCAGCGAAGCGATGAGCGATGCCCTGTTGCGGCTGTTGCAGGCGCTCGGCTCGCGCGACGACGCGGCCATCCTGGGTCCGGCCATCGTGCGCGAGCTGCTGTACCGCGTGCTGACCGCCCCGCAAGGCGACGCGGTGCAGGCGGCGCTGAACCAGCACAGCCAGTTCGGCCGCATCGGCAAAGCCCTGCGCCGCATTCACGCGCGTTGCCAGGACCCGGTCGACGTGACAACGCTGGCCGGCGACGCCGGCATGAGCGTGGCCGCCTTCCATACCCATTTCAAGGCCGTCACGCGCACCACGCCGATCCAGTACATCAAGACCACGCGGCTGCACAAGGCACGCCTGCTGATGGTGCAGGATGGCGTGAGCGCGGCCACCGCGTCGCACCTGGTTGGCTATGAAAGCAGTTCGCAATTCAGCCGCGAGTTCAAACGCTATTTCGGCCGCACGCCCGCGCTTGAAGCGGCCGCCATGCGTCACGCGCTGGTCGAACTGCCCGCCCAGCCGCTCGCCGGTCCGCAGACATGACCACCCATCGCGCCGCCCTGACGGCAGCGCATGGCGCCGCGGCGCTGTTCGGCCTGACCGGCGTGTTCGGCGCGCTGATCGGCGCCAATGCCAGCGTGATCACCTGCGGGCGCGCCGCCTTTGCCGTGGCCGCGCTGGCCTGCCTGGCGCTGCTGCGTTCACGCCCGCTGCTGCGCGGCCTCGATCGCCACCAACTGGGCGTGCTGGCGCTCACCGGCCTGCTGCTGGCGGCGCACTGGGTGACGTTCTTCGTCGCCGTGAAAGTGGGCGGCGTGGCGGTGGCCACGCTGGGCTTCGCCAGCTTCCCCGCCTTTATCGCCCTGTTCGACATGCTGGTGTTCCGCGAACGCATCGGCGCCGCGGAATCCATGCTGCTCACGCTGGTCACGCTGGGGCTGATGCTGGTCACGCCATCGTTCGACATGGGCAACCAGGGCACCGTCGGGCTGCTGTGGGGTGTGGGTTCGGGCCTGACCTTCGCCTTGCTGGTGATGGCCAACCGGCGCGCCGCGCGCGGCATCGACGCCTTGCAGGTGGCGTTCTGGCAAAACCTGGTGGTGTGCGTGGTGCTGGCCCCCTTCGCCGGCGCCACGCCGGGCGCGCCGACGCCGATGGACTGGGCTTACCTGGCGCTGCTGGGCGTGTTCTGCACGGGTCTGTCGCAGTACCTGCTGGTCAAAAGCCTGGAAGTGCTCGACGCGCGCCGCGCCGGCATGATCATCGCGCTCGAACCGGTGTACGCGATTGCCTGCGCCTGGTGGCTGTTTGCCGAACAGCCTTCGGCGCGCATGCTGGCCGGGGCAGCGCTGATCATCGTCGCCATCGTACTGTCGGCGCGCGGCAAGCCGGCGCCGCCCGCAGCAGCAGCAGCGCAGGATGCTCGCAGCGGGATCAGCGCAGGATAATATCGTCCAGCGTGCGGATCAGCGCGTAGTCGCCCGGCGTGGCGCCGTGCGGCATGCTGTCGGCGCTCTGCACCGCATCGCGCAGGCGGATGCGGCGCTGCTGCACGAACGGATCGCGCTCGCGCAGCAGCAGCGGCTGGCCGCCGGTATCGGCGCCCTGAAAGCGCAGCTGCGTGAGACGCTCGATTTCCGCCACCGTGACCTGGAAGGTGCGGAAGGCGCCGAACGGCGGCGTGGCCAGCCCGTGCTGCTTGATCGCGTCGCTCTGGTCGAGCAGATAGGCGGTGGCATACACCTGGTTGTCGTCGCCCAGCGCCGCCAGCACTTTCCAGAAGCGCACCGGATACTGGATGTCGGCAAAGCGGGCATACACTGGATCGTCGGCGGCGAACACCGGGCCGGTGAACACCTGCACGTTCAACCTGCCTTGCAGGATGCCCTGCTCCAGCACGTACCCTTCCAGTCCCTGCCACAGTTCCTTGTTCTGGTTGAAGCGCGCGTGCTGCGGCGCGCAGTTGGTCCAGTGGCAGGTATCGGCCGCCGACTGCAGTGCCGCCACCGGCGTGGCGCCGAATTCGAGGTCTTCCCGGCGGGTCAGGTGGCCGCGGTCGAACTGGTTGTTGGCGTAATAAAAATTGGCCAGCTGCGCGTCCTGGGCGATGCGCGGGTCGGTACGCCAGACGTCCGAGGGCCGGCCCATCTGGTAGCGCTGGCCGGCCGAGATATTGGCCGCACTGTAGACGGCCAGGCGGCGCGCGCGATGCATGACGACGCTGAAGTTGTGGTACTTCAGCTCGTGGCCGGAGCCGTCCAGCAGGGGCGCGGCCTGCTCCAGCAGGGCCGGCGCCAGCACGGGCAGATCGATGGCGGCCAGGCCGGCGCCGAAGAAGGCCCGGTCGAACCCCATCCTGGCGCTGTAATTGGCGTCGAACGGCGCGTCGAAACGGGCGCGCCGGCGCGGCGCTTCGGCGGTCGGGCCGTCGGAGGCGCGCGTGTTGTGGGGACGCGTCGGCTCGATCAGCGTGACGCTGCCATCGGGCAACACGTTCAGGGTGACGGTGACGGGGTTCTGGGCGGCGGGCGACGACATGATGATCCTTGCTGGAAAAATATGGTGACGAGTCATGTGCATAGTAGCGTGGAAACTTGACAAGCCGGTGACAGCCGCATCTGGCGTGCGCGACCGGCCGACGGTCACTCCGGCTGCGGCTCTCCGATGGCCGCAATCGCCTCGATTTCGATCATCGCCGCCGGATCGTACAGCGCCCTGATTTCGGCAATGGTGTCGGCCGGATATGGCGCGGAAAAGAACTTTCGGCGCAGTTCCACCACATCGCTGAAATGGCCCATGTCGGTGACAAAAATCGTTACCTTGATCACGTCCTGCAGGCGCGAGCCGCCGGCTTCGAGCGCACGCCGCAGGTTGGCGAAGGCCTGCTCGCCTTGGGCGCGAAAGCCGCCGTCGACGATCTTGCCGTCGTCGCCTGCGCCTGCCTGCCCGGAGATGAACAACAAGTTGCCGAAGCGAATACCCTGCGACAGCAGGAAAGGCGCATAGTGATCGGGCTGGGTGATGACACGTTCGAGCATGGTGAGTTCCTTGGTAATTTGTTGAGGCCGTCTGCAAGGATGCGGTAGCCAGCGGCCGACAAACCCCACGATAGGCGCACGCCACCGCTTTGACAAACGCGAAATTGTCAGGCATAAGGTGAGCTGATTTCATCTGTCCCTCATCCGTTCCTCCACCTGTCAACACCATGCGGCGACTTCCTCCCCTTTCGGCCTTGCGCGCTTTCGAAGCGGCGGCGCGGCATGGCAGCTTCAAGCTGGCCGCCAGCGAACTGGCCGTCACGCCCACGGCGGTCAGCCACCAGATCCGCGCGCTTGAAGACTTGACCGGCCATGCGCTGTTCGAACGGCAGGTGCGCAAAGTCGTGCTGACCGATGCGGGCGCGCGCCTGTACCCGGTGCTGCGCGACGGCTTCAACGCGTTTGAAACGGCGCTTGCCGGACTTGGCGCGCCCCCGGCGCGGCCGCACGTGACGATCAGCGCCACCAATGCCTTCATGGCCCGCTGGTTGGCGCCTCGGGCGGCCCGCTTCGGCCGCTTGCACCCCGACATCGATCTCGAGCTGCACGCGTCCGACGACGCCGTTGCCCTGGACTCGGGCCAGGCCGACCTGGCGATCCGCTATGGCCGCGGCCCGTACGCCGGCATGGTGGCGCAGCCGCTGTTCTCCGATCATTTCGCACCTCTGGCCAGTGCGGCACTGGCTGGCGCAGCACCGGGCGCAGCGCCGCTGATCGGGTTCAAATGGGCGCGCCGATCATCGCTCAATCCCACCTGGGAGAACTGGTATGCCGCTGCCGGGCTGCCTTGGGACGCCGGCGCCGTGCAGCTGCGCTTTTCCGACGAAGGTCACGCCATCGAGGCGGCGCTGTCCGGACAAGGCATCGCCTTGCTCAGCCTGACGCTGGTGGCCCATGAGCTTGAGGTCGGGCGGCTGGTGCGTCTGGCGGGACCGGCGATTCCCGGCCATACCTTCCACCTGGTGCGCAGCGCCGGCCATGCGCCCGCGCCCCACGTGGAAGCGGCGCTGGAATGGCTGCGCGCCGAAGCGCAGGCCACCCCGGGCGCGCCGGTGCCTTCGGGTGCATAAGGGTCCTAAGGGGTCCTAAGGGGCCCTAAGCAGCGTCCCGACAGCGCCATCGCCCCGGTTTTCCGCTACTATGGCAGGATGCCAAATCTCATCGAATTATTAGAAATTTACGGTGTTCTCATCGTCTTCGCCATCGTCCTGGTGGAACAGGGTGGCTTGCCGATTCCCGCCTTCCCGATCCTGATAGTCTCGGGCGCATTGGCCATGACCGACGGCATCAGCTGGTACGCCTGCATCGGCGTGGCGGTGCTGGCCTGCCTGATCGCCGACGCGTTCTGGTTCTCGGCCGGGCGCTTCTATGGCAGCCGCGTGCTGCGGCTGCTGTGCAAGATCTCGCTCTCGCCCGATTCCTGCGTCAGCCAGACCGAAGACAAATTCGCCCGCTTCGGCGCCAAGTCGCTGATCGTCTCCAAGTTCATCCCCGGCTTTAACATCATCGCCTCGCCCATGTCCGGCGCGCTCGGCGTGAGCACGCCGAGCTTTCTGGCGTACTCGATCACCGGCAGCCTGCTGTGGAGCGGCACGGGCGTGGCCCTGGGCGCCTACTTCCACCGCAGCGTGGATCAGGTGTTGAGCCTGCTGAGCACCATGGGCTCGACCGCGCTGATGGTGATCCTGGCCCTGCTGGGCGCCTTCGTGCTGTACAAGTACCTGGAGCGGGTGCGCTTTCGGCGCAAGATGGAAGTCGAGCGCATCAGCATGAGCGAGTTCGCCAGCCTGATCGAGGCGGGACACGCGCCCATCATCATCGACGCGCGCAGCATGACGGCGCGGCAGCTGGAAGACGCCATCCCCGGCGCCGTCGGCTTCGACGCCAACGATCCGGGCGCCTTCATGGCCGGACTGGACAAGGAGCGCCATGTGGTGGTGTTTTGCAACTGTCCCAACGATGTCACCGCAGCGCAGGTTGCCAGCCAGTTCCTGGCCCACGGCTTCGCGCGCGCCCGGCCCCTCAAGGGTGGCCTGCAAGCGTGGCGCGAGCACCGCAGCGCGGCCGAGGCGCGCGAGCCGGTGCGCAGCCCGGTATGACCCGTCGGGCGGGTCGGACCGGCAGACCGGCTCACTGGCTCATCGGCGCATGATCATTTGAGCATGATGCGCCCATGAGTTTGCGACATAATGGCGGGATTGCTTTTTTCCCACCACCGAAGGACTGTCGCATGACCTCATCGATTCCATTGCTTCCGCGCCTGCTCGCCGCTACGGCCATCACGTTCACCCTGTGCCTGCCCGCCGCCCATAGCGCCACCGAGGCCGACCTGCCGGTCGCCGGCGTGGTCACGGGCGACTCCCCGGCCACGGCGGCCAACATTCTGGCGGCGCGCCGTTACGCTGCGTTCTGGAACACAGGCAAGCCGGAGTTCGCCGAGCTGGCGCTGGCGCCGACTTTCACCGACCGCACGCTGCCGGCCGGCCGTCCGCAGGGACCGAAGGGTCCGATCGAAGCCTCGCGCGGTTTCCGCAGCGCCGTGCCCGATCTGCGCGCCGAGCTGAAGGAAGTCGTCGCTGCCGGCGACCGGGTGGTGGTGCGCCTGCACTTCACCGGCACCTTTACCGGCAAGATGGGCAAAGTGGCCGGCAAGGGGCAGAAGATCGATTTCCAGGCCATGGATCTGTACAAGGTGGTGGACGGCAAGATCACCGACAACTGGCACCTGGAAGACATCAATATGTTCAAGCAGCTGGGCATGGTCAAGTAAGGAAGGCGAGTAACGATGGCAGCCGAAAGCCATCGCCATGCTCACTGCGCGCGTAAACGGTAGCGTTCGCGCGCCAGTTCCACCAGCGCGCGCAGGCCGGATGGCACATGACGCCGCCCTGGATAATATATACAGAGACCTTCGACCGTCAGCGTCCAGTCGCTGAGTACCTGGACCAGGCGTCCCTGTTCAAGATCGTCGGCAACGTGCCACTCGGCGAGATAGGCCAGCCCCAGCCCGTTGCACGCGGCCTGCCTGATCAGTGCGGGATGGTCGAGCGTCATTGCGCCCTGCACATCGATCTCGCTCGCCACACCGTGATGCATGAATTCCCACCGGTATATCGCACCGCTCGGCATGCGCATGCGGATGCAGGGCCTGGCCAGCAGCTCGGCCGGTGTCGACGGTGTGCCAAGGGTTGCCAGCAGCCGGGGCGATGCGACCACGACGTAGCGAAGCGCCGGCTCGATCTGCACGGCGATCATGTCTTGAGGAACGCTTTCGGCCAGCCGGATCCCGGCATCATAGCCATCAGCAACAATATCGATCAAGCGTCCCTCCGTCACGATGTCCAGCTTCACGGCCGGATAGCGATGCGCGAACTCGGTGAACAGCGGCATGCAGCGGATTGCCGCCGCGGCCGACGTATTGATGCGTACGCTGCCGGACGGTGCACCGTCGCTGCTACCGGCAATGTCCAGTGCGCTTCGGATTTGCTGCAACGCCGGGCCGATATTGGCGACAAACTGCGTGCCGGCCTCGGTCAGCGCCACGCTGCGTGTGGTCCGGTTGAACAGGCGCACACCCAGCCGTTGTTCCAGCGCGGCCACGGTATGACTCACGGCGGAAGTCGACACGCCCAGGGCTGTGGCGGCGGCGCGAAAGCTGCGCAGCCGTGCCACGCTTAACACCGTATCCAGTTCGGCAAGTGTGGTCATATTTGAATCGCGTCCGAGCGCAAAATGAGGGTAGCTGTGACCAGCCAGTGGCCGGCCGGCGGCAATGCGTGTGCACGATTATCCCGATTTTCTCAACAAGGCATGCAAGGTTCAGCGGATTGTTTCGTGCGGGCGAATACCTATACTGATGACATCGCGTGCAATGCGCAGCTCACAGGACACCAGACGATGATCACCACCCCATTCAGCTTCACCTCGACGGCGGACCAGGTCCTGCATGGCGTCAGCCTGTCCGGCAAACGCGCCATCGTGACCGGAGGCGCGTCTGGCATCGGCATCGAAACGGCGCGTGCACTTGCGTATGCCGGCGCCGACGTGACGCTGGCCGTGCGCAATGTCGAAGCCGGCGCCAAGGTGGCGGCGCAACTGAATGCGGCTCACGGCAACAACAAGGTACGGGCCGCGTACATCGATCTGAGCGACCAGCGATCGGTCAGAACTTTCGCGGCGGCCTGGCAAGAACCGCTGCATATCCTCGTCAATAACGGTGGCATCATGGCGCTGCCGGAGCTCACGCGCACGGTGGAGGGCTGGGAAATGCAGTTCGCGACCAATTTTCTCGGGCATTTCGCCCTCACGCTTGGTTTGTACAGCGCCCTTGCCGCCGCCGGCGGGGCGCGGATCGTGTCCGTCAGTTCAAGCGGCAGCCTGTTCGCGCCGGTGCTGTTCGACGATATGCATTTCAACTTCATGCCGTACGATCCTTTCGTCGCGTACGGCCAGTCGAAAACCGCGTGCGCGCTCCTTGCGGTCGACGCCACCCGGCGCTGGGCGGCAGACGGCATTTACGCCAACGCCCTCAATCCGGGCGCGATTGCCACCAATCTGCAACAGCACACCGGTGGGCTGAAGACGCCACCGGAGCGGCGCAAAACAGTCGCACAGGGTGCGGCCACGTCGGTTCTCCTCGCCGGATCGCCCTTGCTGGAAGGCATAGGCGGCCACTACTTCGAAGACTGCAACGAAGCCACCACCGTGCTGCAGCGTCCTGCCGATTATCGCGGCGTGGCCGCCTATGCGCTGGACCCGGCCAATGCCGAGCGCCTGTGGAACACGGCGCGCCAGCTGGTGGCCTGATCCGGTGCGGCGCGGGCCGCCAGGATGGCTAGCGCGGCCTGAGCCTGCGCATGAACCCGTCCGTGAGCGCGGCTGTTTCCTCCAGCCTGGTGTCCATGACGAAGTGCCCGCCGTCGAGGATATGTACTTCCGCTGCGGGATTATCGCGCCGGAAGGCGTGCGCACCAGGCACCGTAAAGGCCAGGTCGTGTTTACCCCATACAACCAGCGTGGGCAGCTGGCGTTGTTTGAGCCACGCCTGCCACTGGGGATACGCGGCCAGATTGTGGCGGTAGTCATAGATCAGATCGGCCTGGATGCGGGCCTGCCCGGGCCGGTTCAGATACGCATGCTCGTCCATCCACAGGTCGGGATCGTAGGCCGTCACGTCCGGATCGCTGCCGATGTGGCGCATCCGGGTCGCCGCCACCGACTGGTGCACGGCGATCACGTCGCGCTCGTGCGCGGCGCGGTCGGCCCAGAACGGCTTGCGCTTGTCCCATAGCGGTCCCAGACCCCGCTCGTACACATTACCGTTCTGAAACACCAGCGCCTGCACCGCCTGCGGTCGCGCCATGGCCATGCGCATGCCCACTGGCGCGCCGTAGTCCTGCATGAACAGCACGTAGCGCGTGACCCCGACGGCGTCGGTAAATTGCTCCATCACCTTGGCCAGCCGGTCGAAGGTGTAGCTGAACTGGTCGGGGTTGGGCGCATCGCTGTTGCCGAAGCCCGGATAGTCGGGCGCGACCAGGTGATAGCGCTCGCCCAGCTTGCGCATCAGGCCGTCGTACATGCGCGATGAGCTGGGCACGCCGTGCAACAGCACGATGGTCGGTTTACTGCGCTCGCCCGCCTCGCGGTAGGCGATGGTGACGCCGTCCACGGCCACGGTGCGATACGCCACCGGGGCGGCGTGCACAGCGCTGGCGACGGCGAAAGCTGCTGCTACCAGAGCGGTTTTCATGGCCGTGGCTCAGAAGTTGAAGATGGTGTAGCCGTCGGCCGCGATCTGCGCGATGCTCGGCAGACCCGAGGTGCCCGGCACGCTGTTGTCGGTGATCAGGTCGAAGCCGGCCAGCTCCACTTCTTCCCGGCTGCCGAAGACGTCGGCGCAGCCGCACGACACACCGACCACCTTATCTTCCACCGCCTTGTACAGCGCGTGGATAGGATGGGCCTGGTCCGCCAGCACGCCGGGCCAGCGGGTGCCGGTGCCCTGAAAGTAGATGCCGATGTCGGCGCCCTTCTGCTTGAAGTCGTAGGCGGCGGCCAGGCCGTTGAACATGCGACCCAGGGCTTCTTCGCCGGCTTTCGGATCGGACAGGATGATGATGGCTGCTTTCATGGTGATTCTCCTTTGGGGTGGGTGAGTGAAGCCATTCTAGGCACCACCAAAGGAGAGAGAAACCACCCTGGGATCAATAGATTATTTCGCGCGGCGCAACAATCAAACGCCAGCGCATCGGACTGACCGTTCAGTGCAGGTGGTGAGCGGCGCGTAAATGCTCGGCCAGCATATCGATGAAGTTGCGCACCTTGGACGAGCCGAACTTGCTCTCGCGGTGCAGTATGTGCACGGGCAACGGCGCTTCCTCGTAGTCGGCCAGAATAATTTTCAGCCGTCCGTCAGCGAGCTGGTCGGCCACCATATACGACAGCAGCCGGCAGATGCCCAACCCTTCCACCGCTGCGGCGATGGCGGCGTCATTGCTGGTGACGGTCAGGCGCGGCTTCATCCTGACCATGGTCGGGTCGTCCGCCGCGCCGAAGCGCCACTCGGCGCGCGGCGAGATATTGCTCGCCGAGATAATCGTATGGCGCAGCAGATCGGCCGGATGCTGCGGCACGCCCTGCTGGGCCAGATACTGGGGCGCGGCGCACAGCACCCGCCGCACCTGTCCGACACGCAATGCCTTCAGGCTCGAATCGGGCAGATGGCCGATGCGCACCGCCACATCCATGCCCTCCTCCACCAGGTTGACCACGCGGTCGAGAAAATAGGCCGACACCTCCACTTCCGGATACGCCTTCAGAAAGCCCACGATGCATGGCATCACCAGCGTCCTGCCGAACAGCACCGACGCGGTCACCGACAGGTTGCCTTTGGGGGTGGCGTTCACGCCGGCCGCCGCCAGATTGGCTTCGGCGATGCTGGCCAGGATATTGCGCGTGTCGTCCAGGTAGCGGCTGCCGGCCTCGGTCAGGCGCACGTGGCGCGTGGTGCGCAGCAGCAGCTTGACGCCCAGCTCCTCTTCCAGCCCCGAGATGGCGCGGGTGACCGCCGCCGGCGACAGGTCGAGCTTGCGGGCGGCGCCGGCAAAACTTTCCTCCTCGCCCACGGCGACAAAGACGCGCATCAGGTGCATCTGATCCATTATTGCTCCATGCGAAATACTGATTTCCGTTCGGCGGGTATTCTTGTTGAGAGCATTATTTAGCAAACTGTCTCCAACAGCAACCCTGATGGAGAAAGTCATGAGCGAGCAGAACAAGTTTCACGCCGGCGAACGAAGTGTGCAGGACCGTGCCGGCGAGGCGGCAGTGGCCCAGCGCAACGTGGCCGTGCTGAGCGACACGGTGATCGGCGGCGCGCGCCCCTTCATCGCCAAGCAATTCATGGTGGCGCTGGCCAGTGTCGACGCGGCCGGACGGGTCTGGTCCTCGCTGGTGTTCGGCAAACCAGGCTTTCTGCACACGGCAGACGGCAGCACCATCGAGATGGCGGTGAGCGGCCGCGAACGCGATGCCGACGAGCCCCTGTGGGCCAACCTGACCGAAGGCGCCGACCTGGGCATGCTGTTCATCGAACTGGGCACGCGCCGGCGCTACCGCGTCAACGGCACGGTCGCGCGGCTGGACGACGCCGGCGTGCAGCTGCGCATCCGCGAGGCGTACCCGAACTGCCCCAAATACATCCAGCGCCGCGAGCTGCGCCAGCTGGGCGGGCCGCGCCTGCCGGTGGCGTCGGCCAGCGGCACGGTGCTGCGCGGTACGGTGGAACAGATCGTGCGCCAGGCCGACACCGTGTTTGTGGCCAGCCACCATCCCGACGCCGGCGCCGACGCCTCGCACCGGGGCGGCCCGGCCGGGTTCGTGAAAGTGGTGGACGACACCACCTTGCGCATTCCGGATTTTCACGGCAACAGCCTGTTCAACACGCTCGGCAATTTCGCCATCGACCCGCGCGCCGGCCTGTGCATTCCCGACTTCGACGGCGGCCAGCTGCTGCAGCTGACCGGCAGCGCCACCCTGCAATGGGATCAGGACGATCCGGCGCAGGAAACCGGCGGCACCGCGCGCTTCTGGGAATTCAAAGTGGAGCAATGGGTGCTGCGCGATACGCCCCAGGCGCTGGCGTGGGAATACCTGGATGCGTCGCCCTTCAATCCGCGGGGGCTGGCATGAGCTACCTGATCGCACACATCGTCGACCATGGCGCCGACGTCAAGGAATTCCACCTGCGCCGCGAAGACGGCGCGGCGCTGCCGCCATGGCAGCCGGGGGACCACGTACGGCTGCGCTTCGCCGGCTTCGAGAACGCCTATTCGCTGATCGGCCCGGCGGGCGCTGCCGATACCTACCGCATCGCCGTGCAGCGCGAGCAGCACGGCAAAGGTGGCTCGCGCCATCTGCACGACGCGCTGGCGGTGGGCGCCAGGCTCGCGCTGGACGGACCGTTCAACAGCTTTCCGCTGACGCCGCCCACGGCGCGCGTCGTGCTCATTGCCGGGGGCATCGGCATCACGCCGATGCTGTCGATGGCGCACGCTCTGGGCACGCAAGGGCAGCCGGTGGCGCTGCACTACCTGGCGCAAAGCCGCGACCGGCTGGTGCTGCTGGACGAAGTCAGCGTGATCCTGGAGCGGGTTCCCGGGGCTACGGTTGTACCGCATCTGTCGCGCGAGTCGGGCCGCGCCGATCTGGCCGCCCTGCTGGGGCCGTACACGCCGGGCGCTGCCTGCTACGCCTGCGGGCCGGTGTCGATGCTGCAGGCGCTGGCTAACGCAGGCGCTGCGCTCGACTGGCCGGAACACGCCATCCACATCGAAAGCTTCGGCGCCCGCGCGCAGCAGGCAGACCAAGCCCTGACGGTGGAACTGTCGCTGTCGCAGATCACGCTGGATGTGCAGCCCGGCACCTCCATTCTGGACGCGCTGATCGCCGCCGACGTGTTTGTATCGTACGAGTGCAAGCGCGGCGAGTGCGGCAATTGCTATGCGTCCGTACTCAGCGGGCAAGCGCTGCACCGCGACGTCTGCCTGACACCGGCCATGCGCGACCAGGGCATGTGCACCTGCGTTTCCTGGGCCGCGCCGGGCCGGCTCGTGCTCGAGCTGTAATGCCCGCCATACCTGGCGCAAGCCGCCACCCCAACCGAGGACCACTCCATGCATAAGCAACGACTGTCACGCCGCGATTTCCTGCTCGCGATCGGCGGCGGCGCGGCCAGCCTGACGCTGGCCGGCACCGTATCGGCTGCCGCGACCCCAGCCCTGCCGGATGCAGCCACCACACCCAAGGCACGCGGCTGCGACCCGCACAGTCCCATGCAGCCGATCAGGCAGGTGCGCACCAGCGTGCTCGATATCGGCTACTACGAGGCCGGACCGCGCAGCGGCAAGCCGGTACTTCTGCTGCATGGCTATCCCTACGACATCCATAGCTTCGCGGAAGTCGCGCAGCTGCTCGCTGTCCAAGGTTGTCGCGTGATCGTGCCGCATTTGCGCGGTCACGGATCGACGCGCTTCCTGTCGGACACCGCGCCGCGCTCGGGGCAGCAGGCGGCGATCGGCCAGGACGTCATCGATCTGATGGATGCACTGGATATCCCCCAGGCTGTGCTGGCAGGGTACGACTGGGGTGGCCGCGCGGCCTGCGTCGCCGCCCTGCTGCGCCCGGAGCGCGTGGTCGGGCTGGTCTCCGTCAATGGCTATCTGGTGCAGGACATCGCCAGGGCCGGCCTGCCGATCGCGCCGAAAGTCGAAGCGGGCTTGTGGTACCAGTTCTACTTCACGACGCCGCGCGGGCACGCCGGGCTGCGGAGCAATCGCAGCGACATTGCGCGCGTCATGTGGAAAGGGAATTCGCCGTCGTGGCAGGTCGATGAGGCCACGTTTCTCCGCTCGGCCGCATCGTTTGACAATCCCGACTATGTCGAGGTCGTGATTCACTCCTACCGCCACCGTCTGGGCCTGGCCCCGGGATTCCCCGAGTACGCCGCGATCGAGCAGCAGCTGGCGCACCTGCCGCCGATTCCGGTGCCGGCCATTACGCTCGACGGCGAAGACGACGGCGTCGTGCCGGCGACCGACGGAACGGCATCGGCGCACCGTTTCTCGGGCGGCCGGGTGCACCGGAAGGTCCCCGGGGCCGGGCACAACCTGCCGCAGGAAGCACCGCTTGCCTTCGCGCAGGCAGTTGCCGAACTGGTGCGATCGGGTAACTGGCGTAGCTGATCAATTTTCCAAGGCACAGCTTATACGTCGCAATGTCGCGCTGGACCTTAACAATCAGGACGTCGATGAATCCTATTAAACCCACGCAAGCAAGTACCGGGCAAGCATCCGGTAGCTTCACCATGAACGCCATGAGGGCAATACGGATATTGCAAAAACAGGCGCAAGAGCTCGGCAAGCGCTATCAGGAAGAGCTGCTGCATCCGACCGCGACAGGAACTGCTCAGCAGCAATTGCTCAGAAATCTGGCGCAGCAAATGAACAGCGTCGACATGGAAATCGACGCCTTGCAGGATGCCATCATCCAGCATGAGGCGCTGGCCGCCCTCAAGCGGGAGCAGGGCAACGACACGCTCAAGGCAGCGCAGCCGATGCAGGAGGGCCACACGCCTGGGGCGTCGGAAACGGACGCGGCGGCGAAGCCCGGCTCCCCTGAGGACACGCACGGGCCGCAGCCGGAGCGTAGCGTCAGCGGCACGGTCGGCTCGGTCATCGACACGACCGCCTGACCGGTGAATTTCCGGCTGGGCAATTGCAGCCGCGGTCGCCGGTGACGGCATCCATGGTGCACCCCGCCCGGTCCATGCCTGCGCACGTCGGCCGGACGGCGGCCCATAGTATCGCTTGACGGTCCGGAACGATCGGCGGATAACGGAGCTATTCTTCGCATTGGAATTCGCCATGGTCACGGTAACGACGAGCGAGGTCATGCAGGGATTGCGTGACGCAGAGTTCATCCTGCATTACCAGCCCAAAATGTCGTTGATCAGCAACCGCATCGTCGGCGCCGAAGCCCTTGCGCGCTGGCAGCGTCCCGACGGCGTCCTGCTCCCGCCCGCCGCGTTCATCCCTGTCGCCCAGCGGTCCGGCCTGATCAACCGCCTGACGCTGCAACTGCTGCCCAAGCTAATCGATGACCTGGCGGCGAAGGGCATCGGCCGCGACATGTGCGTCTCGTTCAACGTCACCGCGCCCGACCTCGAAGACAATGTGCTGACGGAACAAATTCTCGCCAGCATGGCGCACGGTCGCTTGCTGGCCGGCTCGCTCGAACTGGAGATCACCGAGACCCAGGCCATGCAGGGCGGGCACAGAATGGTGCGCAATGTCGATGCGCTGGCCGAGGCCGGTATAGGACTGGCGATGGACGATTACGGCGTCGGCTACTCGTCGATCGATACCCTCAGCCAATGGCCGTTCACCAGCATCAAGCTGGACCAGGGCATCGTCGGCCGCATGCTCAATTCTGCAAAAAACGCCACCATTGTCCGTTCCTCCATCCGGCTCGGGCACGAACTGGGACTGCAAGTGGTGGCCGAGGGCGTGGAGTCGTTCGAGCAGCACGACTTCCTGGTCGAGGCCGGTTGCCAGGTGGCGCAGGGCTACCTGGTGAGCCACCCACTGCCGCTGGCGGAATTCGAGGTGTTCCGGCATAACTTCGGCCGCTGCCCAGGCATGCCCATTGGACTGGTGCACATGGCCATCGTCGACCATGTGCAATGGCGGCGCCAGATGGTCAGTTACGCGGTCCAGCGCTGCGTACTGCCTGCGGATTCGCCGATCCGGCAAACGGACGGTCATCCCCCGCTGTGCGTGACCAAATGTGCACTTGGCAAATGGTATATCGGCGAGGGTCGCTATTTCGCCGATACGTCCATGTACCAGGCCATCGATGCGCCGCATCGGAGCCTGCACGAGGTGGGCAGCAGACTTGTCGGGCGTGTCCGGACAGGCGCGGCGCTGCACGACATCGTGCCCCTGCTGTACGACCTGAAGCAGGTCTCCACCGCGCTGATACGGGTGCTCGAAGATCTGGAAGACGCCGGTCTGCAGTCTTTGTACACGAGTCCGCGCGCGCAATGCGCGCTCAAGGACCTCAACGGCGCAGCATCGACAAGCACCTCGTGCTGATCACCACCGGCATGGCGGATACGAAAATGGCTGACGACTACAGGCCCAGTTCGGACAGGCCTGGATGGTCGTCGGGACGCCGCCCGAGTGGCCAGTGGAACTTGCGCTCTTGTTCCAGTATGGGCAGATCGTTGATACAGGCGTAGCGGTTGATCATCAGCCCATCGGCCCCGAACTCCCAATTCTCGTTGCCGTAGGAGCGGAACCAGTTGCCCGAGTCGTCATGCCATTCATACGCATAGCGCACCGCGATCCGGTTGTCGGTGAACGCCCACAGTTCCTTGATCAGCCGGTAGTCCAGTTCCTTCTTCCATTTGCGCGATAAAAAGGCGTGCGCCTCCTCGCGGCTGTGGACGAATTCCGCGCGGTTGCGCCATTGCGTGTCCAGCGTGTAGGCCAGCGCAACCCGGTCCGGATCCCGGCTGTTCCAGCCATCCTCGGCCAAACGGACTTTTTCGATTGCGCTGGTCCGGTCGAACGGCGGCAGCGGCGGGCGGGAGGCAGTGTTTGTATGCATGAGAACTCCAGGGTTGAGGAACGAAAAATAGTAGCGCCGTCGAACGCCAACCTGCGTTGGCGTGGCTCATCGATGACGATCGAATACGATCGATTACGGCAAATCGAGCCGAAACAGCAGCGAACTGCGGTCGGGATAATCGTAGGCCACGGGCAGCTCGGCCTTGTCGATCTGCTTGAATCCCACCCGCTTGTAGAACGCATGCGAGCGCGTGGCCACCGAGGGCGTATCGAGCACGATGATGCGGATGCCGGCAGCCGCTGCAAAGGCGATCAGCGCGGCGTACAGTCTGGCCGCAGGTCCGTCCGTCACACCGCGATAATCGGCGCGCACGAAGAATTTTTTCAGCACGCCGATGGTGGCGCCTTTGCGCTGCAGCCCGATGGTGCCGACCACCTGGCCGGCGTCGTCCAGCGCCACCCAGAAGCCGCCTTCGTTGTCGAGGTAGCAGGACTGGATCGCCAGGATATCGGGTTGATCTTCCGCCGAGATGCCGATCCCGGCCTCGACATTTTGTATATGCAGAATCAAGTCAATGATCTGCGCTTTCAATTCTTCACGGTAGGAAGCGATGCTCACCGACGTCGTGCCGCTCATGGTTCCCGCTTTCTCGAAGTGATGGTGTGAAGGGATGGTGATCGCCGCGCCAGTTGCAACGGCCGGGTTACTATACATCTGCACCAGACGACGCTCAAGGGAAGATGGCGCAGTTATTGTTGCGTGCAGCGAAATGAACAATTGCGTCGCATCCCCTTTGTGGTGCCGGTGCCGCCGCGCATAATGGATCGGTGCTGTCGCCCACCTGGGCCGTCGTCCTCGCTGTCGTTGCCACTCGGAGAGCCACATGTCTTCCACCCAGTCCCCGCCAAGCACCCCTATCAGGCTATACCGCACCAGACTGTCGGGCCACTCGCACCGGGTCCAGCTGTTCCTGTCCCTGTTGGAGCTGCCGTTCGAGCTGATCGACGTCGACCTGCGCGGCGGCGGGAACCAGCAACCCGACTACCTGGCGATGAGTCCATTCGGCCAGGTCCCGGTCATCGACGACAACGGCACCGTGGTGTACGACTCCACTGCGATTCTGCTGTATCTGGCGCATACTTATGGCGGCGCGCGCTGGATGCCGTCCGACGTCGCCGGACAGGTCGCCGTTGCGCAGTGGTTCGCGCTGGCGGCCGGCCCCATTTTCAACGGCCCGTGCGCCGCGCGCCTGGTGCGCCTGTTCGGCGCGCCGCTCGATTACGAACGCGCCAGGGGCATCTCGCACAAGCTCTTCGCGGTGCTGGAGCAGCGCTTCACCGAGCGCCCTTATGCCATCGGCAGCGCAGCCAGCGTGGCCGACGTCGCCGCCTATAGCTACGTCGCCCATGCCCCGGAAGGCGGCCTTGATCTGGCGCCCTACCCGGCCATGCGCGCCTGGCTGGCCCGCATCGAGGCGCTGCCGGGATTCGTCCCCATGCAGCGCAGCGCTGCGTCCACCTGACCGAAAGCGGCGCACATGACCGACACGCATCCGGACCGGCAAGCGCCGCAGTCCCCCTTTCACGCCGGCGAACTGGCAGTCCAGGAACGGGCCGGTACGCTGGCCAGGTCGGCGGCCTCCGGCGAGCGCGGGATCCGCGATCACATGCCGGACCAGCACCGGGAATTCTTTGCGCAACTGCCGTTCATGCTGGTCGGTAGCGTCGACCCGGACGGCCAGCCATGGGCGTCGATGCTGGTGGGCCAGCCCGGCTTTGCGCACTCGCCCGACCCCACCACGCTGCGCATCGACAGTCACGCGCTGCCGGGCGACCCGCTGGGCGCCAACCTGCGCGCGGGCACGCGCCTGGGCATGCTGGGACTGGAGCCCACCACGCGCCGGCGCAACCGCGTCAACGGCGTGGTGACGGCAGTCGACGCGGCCGGCTTCACGCTCGCTGTCACGCAAAGCTTCGGCAACTGTCCGCAATACATACAAGCACGCGAGGCGCTGCTTGCCGGCGACATCGGGCTCGCGCGGGTCGAACAGCGCGACCGCCTGACCGATGCCGACCGCGCCTTCATCGAAGCGGCCGACACGCTGTTCATCGCCAGCAATGCGCCGCTCGACCCGCCGCACACGCCGGCTGCGGGAGCCGACGTGTCGCATCGGGGCGGGCGACCGGGCTTCCTGCGCATCGACGACGGCGACACGCTGGTGCTGCCGGACTTCAGCGGCAACTCCTTTTTCCAAACGCTCGGCAACCTGCACCTGGACCCGCGCGCCGGGCTGCTGCTGATCGACTTCGCCACGGGCGACCTGCTGCAGCTGTGCTGCCGCGCCAGCGTGGTCTGGGACGGCGCGGACCTGCAGGCATTTACTGGCGCGCAGCGCCTGGTGCGCCTGAAGGTCGAGCGCGTGCGGCGCCTGATCGACACCCTGCCACTACGTTGGTCAGATCCCAGCTACTGGCCGCGGCTTGATCGCACCGGCACGTGGAGCGAAGTCAGTGCCGCCATTGCGGCCGGCCCGTCGCCGCCTGCCTGACCCACGCGCCAAGCTTGCCTGCCCTCGCCCCCCGACAGGCCCTTGCCGCGATGCCGCGCTCGATGCATCCCTCCCTGCAATGCAGTCCTGTCCGTGCCCCTTGCCACCGCCCCGGGATACGGCCCTATCCACCCTGTATCTGACCTTGAGAACACATCATGCCCGCCACCTCCTCCATCACCATCGCCGTCGGCGACGGCCAGTTCGACTGCCACGTCGCCCGGCCCGACTCGCCGGGTCCGCATCCCGTCATCATCGTCCTGCAAGAGATCTTCGGCGTCAATGACGGTATCCGCAGCATCGCCGAAGGCTACGCCGCAAAAGGCTATATCGCGCTCGCACCGGACCTGTTCTGGCGCGATGCGCCCGGCCTGTGCCTGTCCGAAGATATTGCCGACAACTGGACGCGCGCGATGGCGCTCTACAGCGCTTACGACATCGATGCCGGCATCCGCGACATCGGCGCCGTCGTCGCCGTGGCGCGCACCTTGCCCGGCGCCAGCGGCAAGGTCGGGGTCACCGGCTATTGTCTGGGCGGTTTACTGACCTACCTGAGCGCCGCCCGTATCGATGCCGATGCCTTCGTCGCTTATTACGGCGGCGGCACCGACCGCTACCTGGCCGAAGCGGACGCCATCGACGCGCCGCTGCTGTACCACCTGGCGGGCGCCGACGAGTACATCGGACCGGCGGCGCAAGACGCCATCCAGGCCGCGCTGGCGCGCGCGCCCGGCCGCGAAGTGCATCTCTACGCTGGCCGCGACCATGCCTTCGCCCGTCCCGGGGGCCAGCACTATGAGGCGCACGACGCGGCGTTGGCCAACGCCCGCACCGAGGCGTTCTTCGAGCACCACCTGTTGCCGGTCGCGTAGCCCCGCGCGGCCGGGCGTCGGCGCAACCGGGCAGCCGGCAGCAGGGCTGGGCCCGGTCGCCTGCGCCGTGGCGGCAGTCCGGCATTCCGTCGGACGCAACAATGAATTGCCCCGCCCCCCATTTCTCCGGCGCCAGCTGGTCCCTAGAATGAATTCAGGTCGACGCCAACGTGGCAGAGACCTGTATCCATCCCGACCCCACTGGAGCCAGCCATGCGCTATACATCCGACACCACGGTACCGCCCACCACGTGCGGCGCCAACCGGCCGGCACTGGCGTCCACCACCCTCCGTCTGCTGTGCGGCTTGATGAGCACACTCATCGTCCTTGCCCTGCCTCCCGGTGCGGGCGTCGCGCTGCTTGAATTGGCATCCTTACTCGCCTGGCGCTTCGCCGCGCCGCGCGGCGCGCCTGCTCTTCGGTGATCTCGCTGGCTAGCTTCCGCCGCCGGCGCGCTGGCGATCGCCCATGCCCATCAAATTGAGCCGGTCCATTGCGCCAGACGCAAGAATGAATTGAGGTCAGCATCATTCCTGATTGCGGCAGCCCTTCCTAGAATGGCCCCATTCGCTGCATCAGGCAGCGAAGCGATGAGATCTTCCTCGTCACCTCACGTCGCCGGCAAGGCCGCTCCCATCCAGGCCTGCACGCGCCGGCGCCGCTAACCCAAAAGGAAACCCATGAAATCCATTACTTCAGGTCTGCTCAATTGCATTGTCGCGTTGCCGCTGCTGGCCGGAGGCACCGCGCAGGCTGCCGCGCCGGCAATCAAACCCACCGTCATCCTGGTGCACGGCGCGTTCGCCGATTCATCCAGCTGGGACGGCGTGACCGCCCGCCTGCGCAAGGATGGCTACGCCGTCGTCGGCGCAGCCAACCC
>CALRYE020000033.1:0-43696 GCA_943372275.1 Janthinobacterium lividum | reverse complement strand
TCCCGCGCATGCGGGAACCCATGCTGAGCCGGCTTCCATAGTGCTGCATGCTCAGCATGGGTCCCCGCTTTCGCGGGGATGACGGAGCAAATGGCAGTGGTTTTGAAATAAATGCGTGTTCTGCGACACCCTCGAAAGCGGGGATCCATAGAACGTCAGCTTAGTTAAACCGTGGCCGTGTGCCACGATGAGATCTGCGCTTAGGGGTTATGGATCCCCGCCTGTGCGGGGACGACGTTAAGACCTTTAATTATTTGCCGCCAGCCGCAAACTCGCGTGCCGCCAGCTTGACCTTCACCTTCGACACCGGTGCATCGGCCGCATCGGCCAGAATCACCTCGTACTCACCGGCGGCGATCTTCCACTTGTTCGACTTGGAATCGAACATGGCCAAGGTGCGCGAATCGATCGCCACGGTGGTATCCACGCTCTGGCCAGCCTTGACGGCCAGCTTGTTCCAGCCGCCCAGGCGCTTAGGCGCTTCCCAGCCGCCGCCAACCTTGGCCACGTACACCTGCGGCACAGCCTTGCCGTCACGCTTGCCGCTGTTGGCAACCTTGAACGACACGGCAATCGCGCCATCTTTCGGCGCCGCCTTCAGGCCCGAGTAGGCGAACTTGGTGTACGACAAACCGTGACCGAACGCGAACAGCGGCTTGTGCCCCTTCAGGTCGAACCACTTGTAGCCGACGGCTGCGCCTTCGACGTTGTAGTCGACGTCGAAACGGGCATCCTTGTCGGCCTTGATTTCGGCCAGACCATCGACCTTGGTGCGCGGCAGCTGGGCGTCCGACATCGGGAAGGTGGCAGGCAGACGGCCCGACGCGTCGACTTCACCGGTCAGCACGCGGGCGATGGCTTCGCCGCCGTTGGTGCCCGGGTACCAGGCTTCCACCACGGCGCTCACGTTGGCCAGCCAAGGCATGGTCACGGGCGAACCGGTTTGCAGCACCACCACGGTTTTTGCATTGGCGGCGCCAACGGCGGCGATGGTCGCATCCTGGTTGTTCGGCAGCGTCAAGGTCTGGTCGATGCTCTCGGCGGTCCACTGGTTGGCGAACACGATGGCCAGATCGCTGGAAGCGGCCACCTTGGCGGCGGCAGCGGCGTCCTTGCCGTCGTGGTAGACGAACTTGGCGTTCAGGCGCGCGGCCAGTGCCTTCATCGGCGACGATGGCAGGTAGATGATCGGACCGGGGAATTCGGTCGGACCTTCGTTCGGCACGGGCGAGCCGCCCACCGGGTACACCTGGGCCGAACCGCCGCCCGAAAGCACGCCCACGTTGGCGTGGCCGCCGATGATGGCGATGGTCTTGTAGGTGTTGTTCGCCAGCGGCAGCAGGTCCTTGGCGTTCTTGAGCAGCACGATGCCTTCTTCGGCGTCGGCCTGCGAGATCTTGGCGTGGGCCGCCATGTCGATCTTTTCAGCCTGTACCGAGACCGGGTTTTCCATCAGGCCGTGCGCGTACATGGTGCGCAGCACGCGGTGGGCCATGTCGTCGAGGCGCTTGGCCGAGACGTGGTTGTTCATGACCGCTTCCTTCAAGGCGCCGTTAAAGTACGGCGACTTGTCGAACGGCCAGCCGGACTGCTGGTCCAGGCCGCGGTTGGCCGACGGGATGGTCGAGTGGACCGCGCCCCAGTCGGACATCACGTAACCCTTGAAGGCCCAGTCCTTCTTGAGCACCTTGTTGAGCAGGTACTCGTTCTCGCACGCGTAGTCGCCGTTGACGCGGTTGTACGCGCACATGACGGAACCCGGATTGCCCTTTTCCATGGCGATCTGGAAGGCCAGCAGGTCGGACATGCGGCCGGCGGCGTCGCTGATCTTGACGTTCAGCGTGTTGCGGCCGGTTTCCTGGTCGTTGTAAGCGAAGTGCTTGATGGTGGCGATCACGTTGTTCGACTGGATGCCGCGGATCTGCTCGCCGACCATCACGCCGGACAGCAGCGGATCTTCGCCGCCGTATTCGAAGTTACGGCCGTTGCGCGGATCGCGCTGCAGATTGACGCCGCCGGCCAGCAGCACGTTGTGGCCCGACAGGCGCGCTTCCTTGCCGATCATGGCGCCGCCCGCGTAACCCAGTTCCGGGTTCCAGGTGGCGGCGGTGGCGATACCGGCCGGCAGCGAGGTGCGCAGACGGGGCGCGTCGCCGCGCTGGGTCGCCACGCCGATACCGGCGTCGGTCAGCTGCTGATGCGGCACACCCAGGCGCGCAATCCCGGGCAGGAAACCGGCCGCGAACGGGATGCCTTCTTTGGGACGCGGCGTGCCGTTGAAGTCGGTCGAAAAGTAACCGAACACGGTCTGGATTTTCTCGTCGATGGTCATCGCGGCGACCGTCTTGGCGGCCTGCTGGTCCGGGTCCGCCGGTGCGGCATATGCGAACTGCGTGCACAGGGCTGCCGACAGGGCCAAGGCCCAACGCTGACTCATCTTCTCTGGGTGTCTCATCATCTATCCTTGCTAATCGCTTTTTAGTTATAAAAGAACTACGGGAACTGCCGGAACCACTACGTCGAGGTCATATGTGGCGCCCTCGACAATATCATTGATGCGCGCTTGCGGCAGCAAACGTCCATCGTGAAATACCTGAACTGTATCGACCGCGCCACGGCGTACCGACAACTTGAAATGCGCGCCGCGGAATGCGCGCTCGACCACCATCGACGGCCACGCCGCCGGCATGTTCGGCGCGATGGTCAACCCATCCGCATCGCCCTTGACGCCGCACAGGCCTTCGACGAAGCAGCGGTACACCCACGACACGGTGCCGGTGTTGAACAGCTGGCTGGAACGGCCCGCCGTGCGCGGGTATTCGCGGTGCGCGCCGCGGTAGTAATTGGGGATGAACACCGGCAGCTGGCCGCGCTGCAGGTAGTCCGCCTCGGTCGGGCCCGGAATCATCTGGCGCAGCAGTTCGTAGGCGCGTTCGTGCTCGCCCACGCTGTACAGACTGAAGATGTAAAAGATCGCCGCGTGATTATAGACCGCGCCGTTCTCGGCCGAGCCGGGGTGCTTTTGCGTCACGCGGCCCACGTCGTCGCGCATGGCGCTGTAGGGCGGCGCGAACATGGTCACGCCGTACGGCGAATACAGCTGCGCTTCGACTTCGGCCAGCATGCTTTCGCGCTGCTGCTCGCTGGCCGCGCCCGACAGGATCGACCAGGCCTGGGGATTCAGGTAGATGCGCCCTTCCACATCGGCGGCGATGCCGAACTTGACGTCGTCGTCGGTGATGCCGCGGGCGAACCAGGCGCCGTCCCACAGGTGTTCGTTGGCGGCGCTGTTCATCAGCGCGGCGCCGTCGCGGAAGTGGCGCGCTTCCGTCTGGCGGTCCAGCTGCTCGCACATGCCGCCCCACAGGTTCAGCGCGTACGCGGCGGCCACCGTCAGCCAGCCCGATACGCCGCGGCCCTTGTAGCCGACCATGTTCATCGGATCGCACCAGTCGCCCTGGGCGATGTAAGACAGGCCGCGCTGATCGCGTTCGCTCAACAGCCAGTCCATGGCGCGGCCCATGCGCTCGAACGCCGTGGCGGCGTGGCCTTTGCCGTCGACGACGGTTTCGTGCAGCACGGCGTAGTCGCCGGTCTCGTCCAGATAGGCTTTCAGGCACACGGGCAGCCACACGCAATGGTCGGTGTGCGGCACCTGGTTGATGTATTTCAGTTCGGCGCCTTCGGACAGCAAGATCCCGTCCGGCATGGCGCCGGTTTCTTCCTGCTGGCTGAGCGCATGCAGGAAGGCGGCGCGCATCACGGACGGCTTGACGAAGCTCATGCCCATGTTGTCCTGCAGGTAGTTGCGGGTCTGCGGATCGGTGGTCAGGCGGTTGACGTCGCCGTGGTAGAACACCTGGCGCGGCAGCCAGTGGTTGACGAAGTTGTCCAGCTCCTGGTCCGGCGTGGCGATGCGCAGGCAGCCGCGCCCGCCGGCGATGTACTCGGCGTAGTCGGCGGTGGTGCGGGCGAATCCTTCGGCGGACAAAAAGCGCGCGCGCTGGCGGGCGATTTCGGCGTCGTCGAAGGCGGGCCCGAACAGGAAGCGCCGTTCGACCTTGTCGCCGTCCGCCAGCGCCAGCTGGTACTGGACCACGGCGGCGGGCGTTTCGTAGCGGGCGTCGCCGCCGGCCAGCGCAGCGGCCTGCAGCGCCGACGGATTGTGCAGGCCGCCCTCGCCTTCGAAGTGGGCCTGATTGACTTCGTACGAATCGGGCGCCGTCTCGCACAGGAAGTAGGTCTTGTCTTTCAAGTCCTTGTTCTTGAAGTAGTCGGCCACCTTCTGGTACGGGGTGATCGAGCTGGCCACGATGCCGCCCAGGTCGGCGCGGTATTCGCCCGACTGGTTCATCCACGACATGTACCCGATCGGGAAGTACGGCGTGACCGACACGCGGCGCGCGCGCCCGGACAGGTTGGTCAGCTTGAGCGACCATAGTTCGACCACTTCGTCGGTCGGCAGCGACAGGCGCAGTTCGACGCGCAGGCCGAGGTGATTCACCGTCCATGCCAGGTCGCTTTTACCGACCGAGAAAGTGAAGCCGTCGACCTTGGCGCGCACCGGCTCGTACGGGGCCGAAAACAGCTCGCCCGTGTCTTCGTCCTTGATGTAGAAGAAGCGCCCCGGGTGGTGGGCAAAGTAGGCCTGCTCCGGCTGCATGAAGGACTTGGCCTCCATGTTGGGCGCGTGGGCGTACTTGGCCGGTTCCGGCTGCATGAACTGGGCCACCGCGTAACCGCGGCAGGTCACCTGGATCATCATTTTTTGGTTCCACAGGAAGCCGGCGGCGTGCGGCATCGCGGTGGGGGAAGTCAGTTCGAAGCGGTCGCCGTTGTGGGTTGGACGTAGCATGTAATTCTCCAGTATGGTTTTATAAGTAGTCTTCAACATCGTCTTATAAAGCGATCAAATCGCCAATGCGGCAGCCTTGCGTGTCTCCAGGTCCGCCTGGACTTCGGTCAGCTTTTTGCTGTCCAAGTCGTAGAAGAACATGACGAACACGGCCAGCAGCGCAAACGCGCCTGGAATGAAAGACATCAGCCACACGATGCCGGCCTGCGAGCCGACCGTCTGGGTGGCGTTGGGTACGTAGCCGAGCGACGTGAAGATGGCGCCGATGACGGCCACCGCCACGGCGGTGCCGAGCTTTTGCGAGAAGGTGGCGGCGGCAAAGGTCAGGCCGGTGGCGCGGCGGCCCGTGCGCCACTCGTTGTAGTCGGCGGTGTCGGCGTACATCGAGAACGCCAGCGGCGACTTCGGTCCCAGCACCAGGCCGAGCGCGATCTGCAGCACGTACATCAGTTCGACCTGGTCTTTCGACAGGAAGAAGAACGAGCACGAGATCATGGCCGTCAAGGTCATCAGGATCATCATCAGGCGCTTCTTGTCGATGAAGCGCGTCATCACCGGCGTGAGCGCGGCGCCCGCGGCGGCGGCCATCATGTAGGCCGGCACGAACGACGCCATCAGGTCGGGGCGGCCGACGAAGTACTTGAAGTAGTAGGCCGAGGTGGTGGTGCGCAAGGTGATGCTGACCATGATGATCAGCGCCAGGAAGAACAGCACCACCCACGGGCGGTTCTGGGTCAGGTCCTTGACGTCCTGCAGCACGTTGCTCTTTTGCCCGGGGATGGGCAGCACCCGTTCGCGCGTGTTGGCGAAGGTGATGCAGAACAGGCAGGCCGCGGCCACGCCCCATACCACCATGGTCAGCTGCCAGCCCAGCTGGGCGTCGCCATTGCCGATGTACTTGACCATCAGCGGGGTGGCGGCGGTCACCAGCGTGCCGCCGGCAAAGCCGAAGATGAAGCGCAGGCCGTTGATGGTGGAGCGCTCCTGGGGATCGCTCGACATCACGCCGGACAGCGCGTTGTACGGAATGTTGATCAGGGTGTAGCAGACCATCATCAACAGGTAGGTGCAGTAGGCCCAGACCAGCTTGCCGTTGTCGGACAGGTCCGGCGTGGTGTAGGTCAGCACGGCCGCGCAGCCCAGCGGCAGCGCGCCCCAGATCAGGTACGGGCGGAACTTGCCCCAGCGCGTGCTGGTGCGGTCCGACAGCGCGCCGATCATGGGATCGGTGAAGGCGTTGATGATCTTAATGAGGAACATCATCGACGCGGCCGCGGCCGCGGACAGGCCGAACACGTCGGTGTAGAAGAACAGCAAGAAGGTGGAGATGTTGGTCCAAAAAAAATTGAACCCCATGTCGGCGATGCCGTAGCTGATTTTTTCCCGCCAGGGGAGGACATTCGCACTCACTGGATACTCTCTCTTAGCGGATACATGCGGAAACGCGGACGAGGCATTCTAAGCCAAGCCCGCGTTGATGGAAACGTTATCATAAAAAATTCTCTTCTGTTTAGTGGAAAGCTGAGTTAGTTAGAAATCATAATAAACAGTGCAAAAAACGCTACTTCAGGGTCTCCTCATGTTAGCGCTAACATGACGAACACAAGTATGCGCCGGGTTGATTTTGGTGTCAAACCAAATTTGGGGTTGCGCGCGCCATTTCGCCGCGCCGCACGGTCACCTTGGAGCCAGCAGTCTGGCTTGCATCAACGTCCATCACGTTCGCAAGCCAGACCGCATCGCTGACCGATACAAGGCTTGCGTTGTGCCGCGCATCAGCCTATAGTGCCTTTTTGCTAATATTATAAGGAATGAAATGGACACGACCGTCGATGGACAGATCGCGCCGCCCGCGTTTTCAACACCCGGCAATATCCAGCGCTACAAGCACGAGAACACCCTCTTCATGGCCCTGGCGATCGTCGCGGTCTCGCTGCTGGTCTTGCTGACCGTGGTGACCGTCGGGTTGATCTGGGTGTATCTGTTGCTGGGTTATCTGGTGTATCTGGTGGTCGCGTCGTACCTGGTTTCCTATGTGCGCGGCAATGGCGTGCAGATCTCGGCCGAGCAGTTTCCGGGCCTGCATCGCCAGCTGCTGCGCTGCTGCAAAATTGCCGGCATCGAACAGCCACCGGAGTTTTACCTGGTGGCGGGCGACGGTGTGCGCAACGCGTTCGCCACCCGTTTCCTGAACCGCTATTACGTCGTCATGCTCTCCGACATCGTCGATGCGCTCGAGGACGACGAGGAAGCGCTGGCGTTCTACATCGGCCATGAGCTGGGCCACATCGCCCAGTCGCACGTCAAGCGCATGTGGTGGATTCGCCTGGCCATGTTCATTCCCTTGCTGGGCACGGCCTATTCGCGCGCCCGCGAATACACGTGCGACCAATACGGTTTGGCGTGCTGCCCGGGGAGCAACAGCGCGATCAGCGCGCTGACCGTGCTGGCGGCCGGCAGCCGCCGCTGGAAAACGCTGCACCAGCGCGCCTACATGGGCCAAAGCCGCATCACGGGCGGCTTCTGGATGTCGCTCAATGAATTGACGGCCGATTATCCCTGGCTGTGCAAGCGCGTGTCGCGCCTGCACAGCGGCGACGCCAGCGACTTTCCGCGTCGTCACCTCGGCGCCTGGCTGATCGCCGGCCTGATCCCGCGCACGGGGCTGGGCGTGTTGGGCGGTCTGCTCATTGTGATTTATGTGGGCGTCGTCGTCGCGGTGATCATGGCCGCGTCGAGCAGCCTTGGTTCGTTCGGTGCGCTGAAGGACATGGCCCGTATCGGCAGCGCCGGCGGCATCGCGGCGCCGGGGGTGGACCTGGCCGAGACGGAGCTGGCCGAGACGGAGCTGGCCGAAGCGGAATCGGGCGCACCAGCCGTCGAGCAAGCCAGTGCAGCCGACATCGCTGCCGTGGCGCAGGCGCACACGGCGGCCATGTCGGTGGCGGACCTGAGCGAAGCCTATATCCAGAAGCGCCGCCGCTGGCCGGGCAGCGCAGCACAGGTGGGTTACGCGTTGCCGGCCAGCTCACCGGTGGCCTCGCTCGACATGCGCCAGGAGCGAACCATATCAGTGAAGTTCAAAGCGCCCCATCAAGCGTATTCGTTGACCATCATCCGCATGAGCGAACTGGATCGCGATCCGGACTGGTACTGCCATGCCGATTCCATTCCCGCAGCGGCGCTGCCCGAAGGCTGCGCAGGCTGAGCGGACCCTGTCGTTCAGCGTAAAAAAAGCCCGGCATGTGTGCCGGGCTTTTTTCATGGGATCCAACTGAATCCAGCTGAATCCAACTGAATCAACTTGGATCGACGGGCCGAGCTGGCCCGACCTGTTCGCCCGGGAGCAAGGCGCTTACACCACCGCCCCGTCCGCCTCGTCTTTTTCCTTGATCGGCTTGATCAGGTCTTCACGCTTGACGCCCAGCCACATGGCAATCGCCGCGGCCACGAACACCGACGAGTAAATACCGAAGCAGATGCCGATGGTCAGCGCGATGGCGAAGTAATGCAGCGTGGCGCCGCCGAAGAACAGCATCGACAGCACCATCAGCTGGGTACAGCCGTGGGTGATGATGGTGCGCGAGATGGTGCTGGTGATGGCGTTGTCGATCACTTCATGCACCGTCGCCTTGCGCTGCTTGCGGAAGTTTTCGCGGATCCGGTCGAAAATCACCACCGACTCATTCACCGAGTAACCCAGCACGGCCAGAATCGCGGCCAGCACGGTGAGCGAGAATTCCCACTGGAAGAAGGCGAAGAAGCCCAGGATGATGACCACGTCGTGCAGGTTGGCGATGATGGCCGAGACGGCGTATTTCCACTCGAAGCGGATGGCCAGATACACCATCACGCCCAGAATCACCATGATCAGCGCGTTCAGGCCATTCTGCGCCAGTTCCTCGCCCACCTGCGGGCCGACGAATTCCACTTTCTGCAGCGTGAGCACTTCCGCGCCGGCCGGGTTGAAGCAGCTGGTCTTGGCAATGGTCTCGCCCTTGGCCGACACCGACTCGACCCGCTTGGCCGCGCCGCCTTCGGAGGCGCACAAGGCGTTGAACACGGTTTGCGAACCGGTCGCGCCGCTGACCGACTGGATGATCGGCAGGCGCAGCATGACATCCTGCGCGGTGCCGAAGCTGGTCACTTCAGGCTGCTCGTAGCCGATCTTGATCAGATCGGCGCGGATCTTTTCCTGCTGGGCCGCCTGCGGGTACTTCAGCTCCATCACGGTGCCGCCCTTGAACTCGACCGAGAAGTGCAGGCCCTTGGTCACCAGGAAGAACACGGCGGCCACGAAGGTCAGCGCCGAAATCACGTTGAAAATCAACGCGTGGCGCATGAAGGGAATATCTTTCTTGATGCGGAAAAATTCCATCTTGAATCCTGTTTAGTAAATACTGGCTATGACGTATGGCTACGTGCTGATTATTTCTCGACCGACAGGCCAGGCGTCCAGACGGTACCGATCGATACCTTGCCCAGCTTCTTCTTGCGGCCGTACCAGAGGTTGACCACACCGCGCGAGACGAACACGGCGGAGAACATCGAGGTCAGAATACCCAGGCAGTGCACCACGGCGAAACCTTGCACCGGGCCGGAACCGAAGGCCAGCAGCGCCAGACCCACGATCAGGGTGGTCACGTTGGAGTCCAGAATGGTGGCCCACGCCCGGTCGAAGCCAGCCGCGATCGACGCTTGCGGCGTGTTACCGGCGCGCAGCTCTTCACGGATACGCTCGTTGATCAGCACGTTGGCGTCGATCGCCATACCCAGCGCCAGCGCGATCGCGGCGATACCCGGCAGGGTCAGGGTGATCTGCATCAGCGACAGCAGCGCCAGCAGGAACAACAGGTTACAGGCCAGCGCCACCACGCTGAAGAAACCGAACAGGTGGTAGTAGACGATCATGAAGACGGCAATCGCGATAAAGCCGTACAGGGTCGAGAACAGGCCCTTGGTGATGTTTTCGGCGCCCAGGTGAGGGCCGATCACGCGTTCTTCGACCACTTCCATCGGGGCCGACAGGGCGCCGGCGCGCAGCAGCAAGGCCAGTTCAGCGGATTTTTCCGCGCTGCCCATGCCGGTGATCTGGAAGGTCGAACCCAGTTCGCTCTGGATGGTCGGCGCCGACAGGATGGTGTACTTGCCTTTTTCTTTCAGCAGGATGGCCATGCGCTTGCCGATGCGTTCGCGCGTGGCTTCGCGCATCTTGCGCCCGCCGTCGCCGTTCAGGTCGATCGACACGGCCGGCTGCTGGTTCTGGTCCATGCTGCCGATGGCGCTGGAGATGTATTCGCCCGTCAGGATCACGTCTTTCGACAGCACCAGCGGTCCGCCTTGGGCGGCGGTGAACAGTTCGGAGTTCAGCGGAATGGTGGCGGACGACTCGGTGCCCGGCACGATGGTGTCGTCGACCATGCGCAGTTCCAGGGTCGCGGTGCGGCCGATGATGTCCTTGGCGCGGGCCACGTCCTGCATACCGGCCAGCTGCACCACGATGCGGTCGGCGCCCTGCTGCTGGATGATCGGCTCGGACACGCCCAGTTCATTGACGCGCTTGGACAGGGTCGAGATGTTCTGCTTGACGCCTTCCTGCACCGACAGGCGCAGCGCTTCCGGCTTCAGGCTGGCGACCAGTTTCAGGTCGGCGCCGTCGGCGCTTTCGACCAGCGCCAGGTCCTGGTAGGCGGCGGCCAGCGCGGTGCGCGCCTTGGCGCGCGTGTCGGCGTCGCGGAACTTGACCTCGATGGCATTGCCCACGCGCTCGATACCGGCGTGGCGCACGGCCTTGTCGCGCAGGGTGCTGCGTACGCCGGCCAGGATACCCTTGACCTTGGTGTCGGTGGCCGCGGCCACGTCGACCTGCATCAGGAAGTGCACGCCGCCGCGCAGATCCAGGCCCAGGTTCATCGGCTTGGCGCCCAGCGCTTCCATCCAGGCCGGGGTGTTCTTGACCAGGTTGACGGTGACGATGTAGTCCGGATCGGCAGGATCGCGGTTGAGGTCTTTTTCCAGGGCCAGCTTGGCCTTGAACTGCTCATCGTTGGTGCGGAAGCGCGCGCGCACCGAGGTGGAATTGCCAGTGCCGTCCAGGCTGATACCTTCGGACTTGATGCCTTCCATCTTCAGCGCCGCGGCGACCCGGTCGACCGTGTCGGGCGTGATCTTGACGATGGTCTTGCCGGTGGTGACCTGCAGGGCGGGCGACTCGACGAAGTAGTTGGGCACCGTGTACAAGGCGCCCATGAGGAGCGCAAAGACGATGACGATGTATTTCCAGACGGGATAGCGATTCATAGTGTTCCAGCGTTCGATTGAGCGAAACAGGCAGCGCGGGCGACAGCCGCGCCGCCGCGCAGTCTTACAGGGACTTCAGCGTGCCTTTAGGCAGCAGCGTGGTGACCGAGTTCTTCTGCACCACGATTTCGGTGCCGGTGGCCACTTCCAGGGTCACGTAGGCGTCGGTGACCTTGCTGACCTTGCCCAGGATGCCGCCGGAAGTGATGATTTCATCGCCACGCGCCAGTGCATCCATCATGGATTTCTGCTCTTTTGCGCGCTTTTGCTGAGGACGGATCATCAGGAAATACATGACCACGAACATCAGGATCAGCGGCAGGAATGTCGACAGGTTCCCCATCAGGCCAGGATCGGCGGCGGCGGGGACTTGCGCATAAGCGTTGGAAATAAACACGGGGAACTCCGATAGGTAAGAAATGCAGTGAAAATGCAGTTAAAAAAGCAGCGCTGTATTCTAGCACCGGCGTAGGGCGACGGACTTAATTGGGGGTATGTGGCGGTCATAATTGTTTTTGCAAGTGACGGCAGCGAAGCTGCTGTCACCCCCGCGGAGGGGGGATCCATGCTGAGCGCGCAGTACCGGTAGAGCTGGCTCAGTATGGGTCCCACGCGGGGGCGCCCAGCCCTTCGCGAGGACAGAGGCGCAAGCGCTGGTGGTGGACGCCTACACGCCGCGTGCCCGGTTGGCATTGAACCCCAAGCGCCAGGCATGAAACCCATCCGCATCGATGGCGTCGCGCATCTCACTCATCAGCTTGAGGTAATAGTGCAGGTTGTGAATAGTATTCAGGCGCGCCCCCAGAATCTCCTTGGAACGATGCAAATGATGTAAATACGCGCGCGAGAAATTCTTGCAGCAATAACAGTCGCAACTCTCGTCCAGCGGCCCCTGATCATCCTTATAGCGCGCATTCTTGATCTTGACGTCGCCAAACCGCGTAAACAACCAGCCATTGCGCGCATTTCGCGTCGGCATTACGCAATCGAACATGTCGATGCCGTTGGCCACGCCGGCCACCAGATCCTCCGGCGTGCCCACCCCCATCAGATAGTGCGGCTTGTTGGCCGGCAGGCGCGGGCCGACGTGCTCCAGCATGCGCATCATGTCTTCCTTGGGCTCGCCCACCGACAGCCCGCCGATGGCCACCCCGGGGAAGTTGATCTCTTCCAGACCGGCCAGCGACTCGTCGCGCAGGTGCTCGAACATGCCGCCCTGGACGATGCCGAACAGCGCATTCGGGTTCTCGCCCTGGGTGAATTCGTTCATCGAGCGCTGGGCCCAGCGCAGCGACATGCGCATCGACTTGGCCGCTTCTTCGGCGGTGGCGGGGCGCCCGTCGATCTCGTACGGGGTGCACTCGTCGAACTGCATGACGATGTCGGAGTTCAGCGAGCGCTGGATCTGCATCGAGATCTCCGGCGACAGGAACAGCTTGGAGCCGTCGATGGGCGAGGCGAACTTGACGCCCTCCTCGGTGATCTTGCGCATCGCGCCCAGCGAAAACACCTGGAATCCGCCCGAATCAGTCAGGATCGGGCCGTGCCAGTTCATGAAGCCGTGCAGGCCGCCGAACTTGTTGAGCACCTCGGTACCCGGGCGCAGCCACAGGTGGAAGGTGTTCCCCAGGATGATCTGCGAGCCGACCGCTTTGAGTTCGTCCGGGTCCATCGCCTTGACCGAACCGTAGGTCCCGACCGGCATGAAGATCGGCGTTTCGATGACGCCGTGGTTCAGGGTCAGGCGGCCGCGGCGCGCGTGCGACAGGCCGCTGGTGTCGGTCTTGAGGAGTTTGAAGTCGAGCATCAGGGGGTACCAAAGGGAGTGGTGAGCAGCATGGCGTCGCCATAGCTGAAAAAGCGGTATTCGCTGGCGATGGCGTGGGCATAGGCGCGGCGGATTTCGGCGTAGCCGGCAAAGGCCGACACCAGCATCAGGAGCGTCGACTTGGGCAGGTGAAAATTGGTGATCAGGCGCGACACCGTCTTGAAGCGGTAGCCGGGCGTGATGAACAGGGCCGTGTCGGCGCTGCCCGCTTCCAGCTGGCCCGACTGCGAGGCCGATTCCAGCGCGCGCAGGCTGGTGGTGCCCACGGCGACCACATCGCGCCCCGCCGCCTTGGCCGCGCGCACCGCGTCCACGGTGGCCTGCGGCACGGTGTACCACTCGGTATGCATCTTGTGCTCGGACAGCGTCTCGACCCGCACCGGCTGGAACGTGCCGGCGCCCACGTGCAGGGTCACATAAGCGAACTCGATGCCCTTGGCCTTCAGCTGCGCCAGCAGCGCTTCGTCGAAATGCAGGCCGGCCGTGGGCGCGGCCACTGCGCCCGGCTCCTTGGAGTACACCGTCTGGTAGCGCGTTTCGTCGAATTCGTCGGCGTCGTGCTCGATGTACGGCGGCAGCGGCAGGCGCCCGTGCGCTTCGATCAGCTCGAACACGTCGGCTTCGAAGTGCAAGGTGAAGAATTCGCCGGCGCGCTCGCCGGCGGTGACGTCGAAGGCGTCGGCCAGGCGGATGCGGTTGCCCGGCTTGGGCGACTTGGAGGCGCGCACCTGGGCCAGCACGGTGCGGCTGTCGAGCACCCGCTCGACCAGCACCTCGACGGCGCCGCCGGTCTCCTTGACGCCGAAAAAGCGCGCCTTGAGCACGCGCGTGTCGTTCATGACCAAGAGGTCGCCCGGGGACAGCAGCTCCACGATATCGGAAAAGCGGCGGTCGGTCAGGCCCGTGGGATGGAGTTCGAGCAGGCGCGAGCCGCTACGGTTGGGCAGCGGAATTTGCGCGATACGCTCGGGCGGCAGGTCGAAATCGAAGTCTGAAAGCGAGTACATTGTTGCGTGTTCTGGGAAAAAGGGGTTCGCGAGCCTTACAATAGGGCTCACGCGTGCAGGGCAACCCTCTATTTTAACCTTGCCAGCACCTCATTGCCGCAAAATGCCTCCATCGAAACCAAAAAGCACGCCCAAACCGGCGCCAAAAACCAACGAAAGCAAGCTCGCCAAGCTGGGCCTGCGCACCGACATGGACCTGGTGCTGCACCTGCCCATGCGCTACGAGGACGAGACCGTCGTGGTGTCGATCCGCGAAGCGTGCCTGCGCGGCGGCCACGTGTCGCAGGTCGAAGGGGTGGTCACCAAGAACGAGATCAGCTACCGGCCGCGGCGCCAGCTGCTGGTGACCATCGCCGACGAGACGGGCGACCTGCTGCTGCGCTTCATGAATTTCTACGGCAGCCAGGTCAAGCAGCTGGCCGAAGGCACGCGGGTGCGCGCCCGCGCGGAACTCAAGCACGGCTTTTTCGGCGCCGAGATGGTCCACCCGGGCTACAAAGTGATCAACGAGGGCGCCCCCCTGCCGACCGTGCTGACCCCGGTCTACCCGTCCGGCGAGGGACTGTCGCAGGCGATACTGCGGCGCGCCATCGCCGACGCCATGAAGCGCATCGACTGGTGCGACACCTTGCCGCCCGCCCTGCTGACCAAAATGAGTCTGTCGAACTTCGAGCCGGCCGTGCGCCTGTTGCACTATCCGCCGCAGGAGATCGATGCCAACGCACTGGTGGACCGCTCGCATCCGGCCTGGGTACGCATGAAGTTCGACGAACTGCTGGCCCAGCAACTGTCGTTGAAACGCGCGCAGCGGGCGCGCCGCGTGAAAGGCGCGCCGGTCTTGAAAGCCATCGGCGCGCTGTCGGACGCGTTCCTGGGCCAGCTGCCGTTCCAGCTGACCGGCGCCCAGCAGCGCGTGCTGAAGGAAATCCGCGCCGACCTGAAGAACGGCTACCCCATGCAGCGGCTGCTGCAGGGCGACGTCGGCAGCGGCAAGACGGTGGTGGCCGCGCTGGCGGCCGCGCAAGCCATCGACAGCGGCTACCAGGCCGCGTTGATGGCGCCGACCGAAATTTTGGCGGACCAGCACTTCCGCAAGATCGCCGCGTGGATGGAGCCGCTGGGCGTGAAGGTCGCCTGGCTGACCGGCAGCCTGAAAAAGAAGGACAAGGTGGCCGCCACCGCGCTGGTCGAATCGGGCGAAGCGCAGCTGGTGATCGGCACCCACGCGCTGATTCAGGACTCGGTCAGCTTCGCAAAATTAGGGCTGGTGATCGTCGACGAACAGCACCGCTTCGGCGTGGGCCAGCGCCTCACCCTGCGCAACAAGGGCAGCAATGGCAAGACCCCGCACCAGCTGATGATGTCGGCCACGCCGATTCCGCGCACCCTGGCCATGACCTACTACGCCGACCTGGAAGTGTCGGTGATCGACGAACTGCCGCCGGGGCGCAGCCCCATCGTCACCCGGGCGATCGACCAGAACCGGCGCGACGAAGTGATCGAACGGGTCCATGCGGCGGCGCTGGAAGGGCGCCAGGTGTACTGGGTCTGCCCGCTGATCGAGGAATCCGAAGCGCTGCAGCTGCAGACCGCCACCGATACCCACGCCATGCTGGCCGAAGCGCTGCCCGATCTGCAGGTCGGGCTGGTGCACGGGCGCATGAAGGCCACCGAAAAGCAGGAGGTCATGGACGCCTTCACGGCCAACGCGGTGCAGGTGCTGGTGGCCACCACCGTCATCGAAGTGGGCGTGGACGTGCCGAATGCCTCGCTGATGGTGATCGAGCACGCCGAGCGCTTCGGCCTGTCGCAGCTGCACCAGCTGCGCGGGCGCGTCGGCCGCGGCTCGGCCGCCAGCGTGTGCCTGCTGCTGTACCAAAGCCCGCTGGGGCAGATCGCCAAGCAGCGCCTGATGACCATGCGCGAAACGACGGACGGCTTCGAGATCGCCCGGCGCGACCTGGAGATCCGCGGCCCCGGCGAGTTTCTGGGGGCGCGCCAGTCGGGCCAGGCGATGCTGCGCTTCGCCGACCTGGAGACCGACCAGTGGCTGGTCGATCAGGCGCGCGACGTGGCGCACAACCTGATCCACGAAGCGGTGGACGATGTGGTCGAGGCCCATCTGGCGCGCTGGCTGGGCGGGCGCGAGGAGTTTCTCAAGGTGTGACGCACGCCGCGTTCGCGCCTGGACTATGATTTAAGCAATCCGCGCAATCCACGCAATCCGCGCAATCCACGCAATCCAGCGATCCACTCAAGCAAAGGACAACCGCATGCCACTCGCATGGGACTACACGACCGACCAGCTGGACTGGCAGGAACTGACCGACCTGTATCACGCCGCGCCGCTGGGCAGCAAGAACCCGGCCGAGCTCAAGACCGCCTTCGGCCACAGCATGTTCGTCTGCCTGGTGCGCGACGACGGCAAGCTGGTGGGCGCCGGGCGCGCCGTGGCCGACGGCGTCGACGTGTCCTACATCGCCGACGTGGCGTTGCTGCCTGCCTACCAGGGCCAGGGGCTGGGCAAGGCGATCGTGGCGAAGCTGATGGAGATGTCGCGCGGGCACAAGAAAATCATTTTGTATTCAGTGCCGGGCAAAGAGCCGTTCTACGACAAGCTGGGATTTCGGCGCATGCGCACCGCGATGGCGGTATTCGAGGATCAGGCGGCGGCAGCGCAGCGCGGCTTTATCGACGCACCCTGAGCGCCGGCAGCGCGCCATGCGCTCACGGCCGTGCGCAATGGGACGCGGGCGCCGTCGGAAAGCGGTCCAGGCGGCGCAATGCGGGCAGGCGCTGCGCCAGCAGCGCCGTGACGGCCAGGGTGGCCAGTCCGCCCGCCAGCATGGCCCGTTCGATCCCCAGCCACTGCGCCGACAGGCCCGCCTGCACCATGCCCAGCTCATTGGAGGCGCCGATGAACACACTGTTGACGGCGTTGACCCGGCCGCGCAATTCGTCGGGCGTACCCAGCTGCAGCAGGATCTGGCGCACGTACACGCTGACCATGTCGCCCGCGCCGATGGCCACCAGCGCCGTGAGCGCCGCGCCGAAACTGGTCGACAGCGCCAGCCCGACGCAACCCAGGCCATACACCATCACCCCGCCGAACATCCAGTGGCCGGCGCGCCGCGCGACCGGTCTGCAGGCCAGCAGCGCCGCGCTGCCCAGCGCGCCCAGGCCGACACCCATGCGCAGCCAGCCCAGGCTGTCCGGCCCCGCGCGCAGCACGTCGTGCGCGTAGGCCGGCAGCAGCGCCGTGGCGGCGCCCAACAGCACCGCGAACAGGTCCAGCGCCAGCGCGCCCAGAATCAGCGGACTGCGCGCCACGAACCGGACACCGTCGAACACCGCCTGCCACTGCACCGCCTGCGGCGCGCGCTGCGCGGCGCGCATGCGGGTCAGCCCCACCAGCAGCAGCGCCGCGCCGAACAGCGCGGCGGCCACCCCGTACGCCACGCCGGTGCCGGCCAGGCACAGTAGGCCGCCCAGCGCGGGACCGGCGGTGGCGGCCAGGTGGAAGCCGGACGAGCCCAGCGCGACGGCGCGCTTGAGGTGTTCGGGCGGCACCAGGCCGGTCAGCATCGATTGCGTGGCCGGGGTCATGAAGGCGCGCGTGGCGCCGATCAGCGTCAGGATGGCGAACACGGGCCAGGCCGGGCCGGCCGCCGGCGCGGCCAGGGCCAGCATCCACAGCGCCAGGCTGCACGCGCCGTACAGCGCCAGGCACACCAGCAGAATGCGGCGGCGATCGCAGCGGTCGGCCACCTGCCCGGCCACCAGCACCAGCGCCAGCATGGGCACGAACTGGAACAGCCCGACCAGCGCCAGGTCGAGCACGCGCCCGCTGGCCTGGTAGACCTGCCAGCCGATGGCCACGGTCTGGATCTGCAGCGCCAGCGTGGCCAGCACGCGCGAGCCCAGGTAGCGCAGGTAGTTGTGCTGCCGCCAGATGGAGGCCGCCCCGGGGCCGGCGCCCGGCTCGGCGGCGCGATGGCCCGCCGCAGTGTCCGCGGGCTTGGCCGCGCTTGCGGCCGCACCGGCGGGCGTGTGCGGCGCCATCTCAGGCCAGTGCCGGCATGCTGTGTTGCACGCTCTGGCGTATCAGGTGCAGGCCCTGGCGCAGGCGCGCGCCATCGCTTTCGGCGCCCAGCGCCACCCGCAGCGCATGTGCGCCATCCATGCCGGGACTGGCGAATTCGTCGCCGCTGCAAATGTCCACGCCGCGCGCCAGCAGGTCGATTTTCAGGTCGGCCGAGGACAGCCGCGGCGGCAGCGACAGCCACAGGTGAAAGGCGCTGGGGTGGCTGAGCCAGGCCATCCCGGCCAGCGCCTCGCGCGCCACGGCCTGGCGGCGCTGCGCTTCAACGCGCTTGCGTGCGATCAGCTCGTCCAGCACGCCGTCGCCGACCAGGCCCGTGGCCACGCGCAGCAGGATCGACGAGGCGCCGCTGCTGGTCAGGCGGATGGCCTGCTCCAGCGCCTGCCGCGCATGCGCGGGCACGGTCAGGTAAGCCACCTTGAGGGCCGGACTGAAAGGCTTGGACAGCGAATAGATATGGTAGGTCTGGGCCGCCAGCAATTCCATGAAGCGCGGGCCCGGGCTGTCATGCAGGAAGGCATAGGCCTCGTCTTCGATGATGCTGATGGCGTGCGTGCGCGCCAGCCCGGCGATCTGCTGGCGCCGCTCGAAAGACATCGTCACGCAGGTGGGATTGTGGACGGTCGGCTGCAGGAACAAGGCGGCGACGCTGTGCTGGCGGCACAAGGCGGCCAGCGCGTCGGGACGCATGCCGTCGTCGTCGCTGGCGCACGGCAGCAGGCGCACGCCCAGCATGTCGGCCACGCCGATGAAGGCGCCGTAGGTGAACTGGTCGACCACCACCGCCTTGCCGGTCAGCTTCAGCGCCAGCGTCAGCACCGTCAGGGCGTGGTTGCCGCCGCCGCAGGCCAGTACCTCCTGCTGGGGTCCGGCGCCCAGCCAGGTGCGGGCGATGCGCAGCTCGGCGCCGGCGCCGCCCCAGGGCGGCAGGGGCAGCAGCTCGGCGCCGCTGGCACGCGTCAGGTAGCGCGCCAGCATGGCGGCCTGGTCGTCGAGAATGGGATAGTTATGGCGGAAGTCGATCATGGTGGATAGGTGCCGGGTAAGTGATTAAATGGGTGATTTGGATGGGTGGTCGAACGGGTGGCCGTATCGTTGGCCTCATGCGCGCGCACGCTTACAGATCGATTTCGAGATCGGCCAGCGGACGCGCGCAGCACAGCAGCGCCTCGTCCTGCCCAAGGCTGAACATGGGTTGCATGGCGTAGTGCACCGGACCGCGCACCGTGCAGCGGCAGGCGCCGCAGCTGCCGGCGCGGCAGTCCCACGGCGCGGCGATGCCCAGCTGTTCGCTAAAGTCGAGCAAGGTTTGCGCGGGTTCCCGCCACAGGCCGCTGCGCGCACTCCTGGTGAAGCGGATACTGGCGGCGGCGGGAAAGGCCGCCTCCTGGGGCGCTTCGGCTTCCAGGCCGAAGCGTTCGAGGGCGATCTGCTGGCGTGGAATGCCCAGGCGGAGCAGCCCTTCGGAGACGTTGCGCAGCATGCCGGCGGTGCCGCACAGGTAGAAGTCGTAGGCATCGAACGGCAGCACGGCGCGCAGGCCGTCGATCGACAGGCGCCCGAGGCGCTTGCCGAACGGGGCAATCGGCTCGGCCGGCATGCCGCGCGAGAAGAACACCACGATGCGCAGGTTGGGCAGGCGCGTGGCCAGCGCCCCCAGCTCGTCCCGGAACGGAAAATCGGTCCAGCTGCGGGTGCCGTACAACAGCCACAGCACCCGCCCCGGGTCGCGTTCGGCCTGCTGCTGCAGCATGGCCAGCATCGGGGTGATGCCGATGCCGCCGGCCACCAGCACCGGGGTGCGCGGCGACGGGCGCATGATGAAGCCGCCCCTGGGGGCGCTGACGTCGAGCGCCGTGCCGACATCGGCCAGGTGCAGCGCGCGCGACAGCGTACCCTTCTTCTTGACGCTGATGCGGTAGCTCGTCTGCACCTTGCTGGCCGTGCCGGACAGGGTGTAGCTGCGTTCCGCCCCGCCTTCGGCGGCCTGCCGCGGCCCTGCGCCCGGCGCCGCGCTATCCGCAGTCCCGGCCACGCGCACCGTCAGGTGCTGCCCCGGCACGAACGGCGGCAGCGGCGCGCCATCGGCACTGGCCAGTATCAGCGAGCGCGTGGCGCCGCCCTCCTCGCGCACCTCCTGCACCAGCAGGCGCCGCCAGCGCTGGGGCGCGCGCACCGGCGCGCCGGGCGCCAGCGTGGCGCCATGCAGCACGCGCGCATACACGCCGCAATACGGATGGCCGAAGCGGCTATGCAGCAGCGCCGGAATGGCGTTGCCGGAAATGCCGGTGGCCGGATCGACGCTGGTGGCCGCGCAGCGCTCGATGGGCGCGGTCACCAGCAGCGTCACGCCGCCGATGTCGATGGTGCGGCCGACCCAGCCCAGTTCATCCCAGGCCGGCACGCCGTCGATCACCAGGTTGGCGCGAAAGCGCGCGTGGGCCAGCGGTTCGCCGGCCGTCGCCGCGAGCGCGGCGATGGTGGCCGCATTGACGATGGAAATGGGCGCATCGGCTTCGTCCCAGTATGCGCCGCCGGCGAATTCGCGCAGGCGCGCCGGGCGTTGCGGGCCGGCGCCGAACTGCTGCGCCAGCTGCAGGTCGAAACGCTGACGATCGGCCGCGCTGTCGAGCTGCACGGACCAGTCGTCGTGCGCCGGCGTACGCAAGCTCAGCCTGCGCGCCGCATGGTCGTAGCGCACGCCGTAGCGCACCAGCGTGGGATCGATGGTCAGGCGGGTAAAGTGCTGGCACGGCGCCCACGTCTCGCTGGCGAGCGCCTGGCTGGACCCGATCTCGATGGCGAAGCGGCGGTCATGGGCGACGCCCTGCCCGGCGGCCAGATCGGCCCGCGCCAGGCCATGGCCGGGAAAACCCTTGAGGGGATAGCATACGATGTCAGTCAGCTGTGGTGTCATGGATCGGCAGTGAGCAAGTACGGCCCCCACGGGGCCGGGGAAAAAATAAGCTGAGGTGCGGGAAACCCCGCGCCAGCGCCGGCGATCCGGCGACGCTGGCGCGCGGCTGCGTCAGGCGGCCTGCTGCAGCTGCTGGCGCGCGTCGACGCTGCGCAGATACTCCATCACGCTGCGGTACTGGCACAGCGCGGCGGCCATTGCGTGGTGCGCGCCGTGCAGGATCTCGCGCACTTCCAGCGGCGTCAGGCGCGGGGTCTGATACAGCAGCGCGTCGAGCAGCTCCTGGCTATGCTGGGGATCGATGGTGATGTGGGCCAGGAAGTACACGGCGATGTCTTCATGGTCCAGCCCCGTGCGGGTCAGGCCGTCGAGAATGCGCACGAAGTGCGGCTCCACCCACGATTCGGTGGTGACGAAAAAGCCGTAGGCGCGCAGCTTGTAACCGGGGCGCGTGAGCAGCACGTTGAACACGTTCGACAGAATGCCCGAGGACCACGGCTTCTGGTTATTGGCGCGGTAGGCCGGCAGCGCTTCCCAATCGTCGGTCTGCTCCAGCATGCGGCGCAGCCAGTAGGTGTGAAAGCGGGTCAGCGCGCCGTTGCCGCACTCGTCCCACAGGTTCGACGTCATGACCTTTTTCATATTGCCCTGCAGGCCGCACACCAGCAGCGCGCACTCGTCGTCGACGACTTCGTTACGGCACAGGACCAGGCGCAGGAATTCGGCCATGGCGGCCGGGCTGGCCTCTTCGCGGATGTAATCCCAGAACGCGTGATAGACGCCGGGATTGCTGACCACGAAGTCGCGCAGGTAATCCACCAGCTCTTCCTGGGTCTGCAGGTCGGGAATCGGATTGGCCGGCATCCAGGCGTGGATCAGCTCTTCCTCCAGCACGATCTTGGCGCTTTGCAGGGCGACTTCCAGCTCGGGCGAGCTGACCAGGTAACTGGGACTGTCCTTGTACGAATACACGTAGGCGTAGATGATCCCGAGCGCCTTGTTGAGAAAGCCGCCGTGCACTTCGTAGTCGCCGCGCAGCGACGTCAGGTAGGCTTGCTTGGCGCTTGGATCGAGCGCCAGGAAGGCGCTGAACTCCGGCGGCAGGCCGTCGAATTCGTGCACGGGCGGCCAGTCGCGGCTTTGCAGGGCGGGGCAGTCGGTCTGGATCGATACGGTTTTCAGCATGATGTTCTCTTCAGGTTGAGGTATGGGGTGCTACGGAGCGGGATGCGGCAATGCGGGGCTGGCCAATGAAGAGCCCCTACCAGCGCGCGGTCTCGCCGAAAAAGCCATCGATGGAAGTGGTGGCGCCCTGGGCGCGCGCTTCGTGGTACAGCTCCAGGCCCAGGCCCAGGTCGAGGATGCCCATGCCGAACGGGGAAAAGATGCGGGCGCGCGTGCCGTCCAGCGTCACGTCGCCGCGGATCAGCTGGGCCAGGGTGGCGTTGACGAAATCGCGGTTGCCGCTGCGTAGCTCGGCCAGGTGGGGCGAGGTCTGCGCCTTGAGACAATGATCGATATCGTCGACGACATTATCGGCATCGAGTATCAGTTCGGGTGCCAGGTCGCGCAGCGAAATGTTAAGCACGATCTGGCCGGCGCCGAACGACAGCGGCGGCAGCACGTACGGCACCCCCGCGTTGGTGGCGAAGACCACGATGTCCGCTTCGAGCGCGCGCTCCAGCGCCGCCTCGGTGCGCACCGGGCAGCCGGCGCCTTGGGCGCCGGCTGCGGCATGCTGGGCAAACGCCTGCATCGAGCCGGCGTGGCTGTCGTGGATCACCACGCCGTCGAACTCCCAGTGATCGGCGACGAACATATCGAGGATATTGCGGGCGATGATGCCGGCGCCGATGAAGGCGATGGTGCCGCCGTGGCGGCGGCGGCCATTGAGCCAGTACGCGCCCAGCACCGCCGAGGCGGCCGTGCGCGCGGCACTGATCAGCGACGCTTCCATGCAGGCGAACGGATAGCCGGTGTGCTGGTCGTTGAGGATCAGCACCGCCGAGGCGCGCGGGATGCTGCGCTCTATATTGCCGGGAAAGCTGGCGATCCACTTGATGCCGGCCACGCCGCCATCGCCTTCGATCGAGGCCGGCAGAGCGATGATGCGGTTGGCCGGCGCGGCCGGAAAGCGCAGGAAGTAACTGTCGGGATTGACGGTGAGGCCATCGTGATGGGCCAGGTAGCTGGCCTGGACACTGGCGATGCAGCGTGCCGGGCGTGCCGCGATCAGGGTCCTGATGGTGCTGCCGGAAATGACATCGAACTCGAACATAAAGCGTGATTCCTTGATGGTGGTTGCAACGCGATGCGGTGACGCGTCAAAAAAATCTGCAGCGGGGCCGGTGGCGCCGCACTGGCGCCGCCCCTTCAGGCCACCAGCTGGCGGGCCTGGCCGAACTGGTGCTGCGCGGGCTTGTCGCCGAAGCGTTCGCGCACCCAGTCGTCGTCGTACACGGTGTCGAGGTAGCGCTCGCCCAGATCCGGCGAAATGGCCACCACCACCGCGTCCGGGGCGATGCGCTCGCGCCAGCGGTGCACGCCGCTCAGTACCGTGCCGGTCGAGCCGCCAGCCAGTAAACCGTTGGTGCGCGCCAGGTAGCGGCACATGGCCACCGCTTCCGACTCCTCCACCATCTCGAAGGCGTGGATGCCGTCGGGCGCATAGATCTCGGGGCGGCGGCTGGTGCCGAGGCCAGGGATGTAGCGTTTGCCGGGCGGCAGACCGAACGTCACCGAACCGACGCTGTCGACCGCCACGATCCTGGTGCGCGGGCGGTGGCGCCGGAAGTAGCTCACGCATCCCATCAGGGTGCCGGTGGTGCCGGCGCCGACGAACAGGTAGTCGATATGGTCGAAGGCGAAGGCGATCGAACGGGCCGTGGTGCGCGCGTGGGTATTGGGGTTCTCGGGGTTGGCATACTGGTTCAGCCACAGGTAGCGGGGATCGTGGGCGACCGCATCGTTGATGTAGGCGATGCGGGTGCCGAGAAAGCCGCCGTTGGCGTCGCGCTGCCTGACCACCACCACGTCGGCGCCCAGCACTTTCATCATCTTGATGTTGTGCTCGGAGGTGTTGGGGTCGACCACGCAGGTGAAGCGGTAGCCGCGCTCGGCGCAGATCATGCTCAGCGCCACGCCCAGGCTGCCCGACGACGATTCGATCAGGGTGGTGTTGGCCAGGATGCGGCCGCGTGCTTCCAGGTCGTTGATCATGCCGACCGCCACCTTCATCTTGATCGAGCCCGCAGGATTGAGCGCTTCGATCTTCACGTGCAGTTTGGGCAGTCCTTCAAAGCCACGCAGTTGGATGAAATTGTCATCATTGATCACATCAGATATCGATTTCAAGCTTAGTCCTTCCTAGAGTCCATCAGAGAAAACAACCGGCTCGCGCCGCTCGGTCCATCTACTCGTCACACAGCTAGTACGCCTGACGCATGGCGGCTGAAAAACCACCATGCGGTTATAGTAATATTGACTTATACTAAACAGACTGCCATTCAATACAGCTAAACGGCCATGCTCAATTCCAGTACTAACGCGGACGATTTTCAGCACTTGAGCAGCGCCGTGGCGGTGATGGAAAAGCTGTTCGCCGACGGCGCCGCCATCGCTGCGCACAGCCACATCCGCGCGCAGCTGGTCTACGCCACCGTGGGCGTGATGCGCGTGAGCGCGGCCGGTAAAACCTGGGTGGTGCCGCCCGGGCGGGCGATCTGGATACCGCCCCAGGTCACGCACTCGCTCGAGATGGTGGGCAACGTGCACATGCGCACCCTGTATGTGGCGGCCGCGTCGTCGCGCGAACTGGGCTGCGAATGCCGCGTGATCGTGGTGTCCACGCTGTTGCGCGAACTGATCGGCGGGGCGCTGGCCGACACGCTCGACGAACGCCCCGGCAGCCGCGCCGACCTGATTCGCAAGCTGATCCTGGAAGAACTCAAGGCCGCGCCCGTGGCGGCCATTTGCATCGCCATGCCGCAGGACGCGCGGCTGGTCAAGATCTGCCAGCTGCTGCTCAAGAACCCCGGCTCCACCGACGGCATCGAGATCTGGGGCCTGCGCGTGGGCGCCAGCCCGCGCACGCTGGCGCGCCGCTTCCGGGCCGAGACGGGCTTGAGTTTCGTGGAGTGGCGCCAGCAGGTGCGCCTGGCCGACGCGGTGGGACGGCTGGCCAGCGGCCAGTCGATCAAGCAGATCGCCGGCAGCCTGGGTTACCGCAGCGCCAGCGCCTTCATTTCGATGTTCCGGCTGTCGCTGGGCGAGTCGCCCAAGCACTACGCCGAACAGACCCGGTAGGCGGGCGGTGCGCCGCCCGCCATCGGTGCATGCCCTCGAACAGCTGGGCCGTGTGCGCCTGTCGCCGTCGTTCTTCATGCGCGATTTTCTGTACAGCGAAGTGGCCAGCCTGTATGGCATCCCCAACCTGCCCGACCATCCGGCGCGCGCCATCGCCGCCGGCAGCCAGCTGTGCGAGCAGCTGCTCGAGCCGCTCAAGGCGGCCTTCGGCCAGGTGGCGATCCGCTCGGCCTACCGCGCCCCGGCCGTCAATGCGCACGGCAATCGGCATGGCCACGCCTGCGGCAGCAATGAGCGCAACTTCGCGCGCCATATCTGGGATTATCCCGACCGCGACGGCCTGTCCGGGGCGATGGCCTGCGTGGTCATTCCCTGGTTCGCCGACCGCTACGCCGCCGGCGCCGACTGGCGCGCGCTGGCCTACTGGATCCACAATCACCTGCCCTACAGCGAACTGGAGTTCTATCCCAAGCTGGCCGCCTTCAATATCGGCTGGCACGAGCGGCCGCGCCGCGCCATCTACAGCTACATCGCGCCGCGCGGCCTGCTGCTACGGGGCGCGCCGCCGTTGCCGCAGATGGCGCCCCTGTACGCCGGCTTCCCGGCTCACCACAGTTCGCTCTGAGCGTCCGGGTCGGCCTGGTCGACCGGCTTCCAGGCGAATTTGTTCATGGCGACGCGGCCGTGGCGGTCGAACTCGACCCCTTCCGCTTCCAGGCGCTGACGCTGGCGCGTGTCGGCGCCGGGCATGCTGCGCGCGCTGATTTCGCCGCGCGCGTTGAGCACCCGGTGCCAGGGCAGCTCGCTGTCGGAGGGGATCCCGAACATCACGTACCCCACCTGGCGCGCCATGCCGTACAGCCCGGACATGGCGGCGATCTGGCCGTACGTGGCCACCTTCCCGTAAGGTATCTGGCTGACGGCCGCGTAGACGCGCTGATTACGTTCATGCATGAGCGCGTCCCTCAGAGCGAGCGCGCGAACACGACCAGCTTGGCGCCCAGGCCCGCCATCACGCCGCCGGCGGCGCGGTCGATCCACACCTTGTAGCGCAGGTACCAGGCGCGCGGCGCCGACGACGACAGGGCCACGGCCACGATGGCGTACCAGCCCGCTTCGACGATAAACACCAGCACGGCCAGCAGCAGCGCCAGCGACAGCGGGAACTGGGGCGGCAGGAATGCCGTGAACACGCTGGCGTAGACGATGGCCGTCTTGGGATTGCTCAGCTGCGTGACCAGTCCCAGGCTGAACGAGCGCGTCACCTGGCGGCTGGCCTGCTGTTCGTCGTGGACCATGGCCAGCGGCTTGGCCGCGCCGCGCCAGATGCACCAGCCCAGATAGATCAGGTAGGCGCCGCCGGCCAGCTTGAGGGCCACGTACAGCCAGGGCAGATTGGTCAGCAGCACGTGCAGCCCGAGCAGGGCGATCACGGCGAACACCACGCCGCCCAGGCCCATGCCGATGGCGGCGGCCAGGCCGTCCAGGCGCGAGGCCGTGACGGCGGTGCGGGCCACCAGCAGGAAGCTGGGACCGGGACTCATGGCGCCCAGGCCGAGGGCGCCGACGATACCGAAGATCAGTGCGGAGTTATTCATGTCGTCTCACTAGTGGGTCAGGCGGTGGTGGTGGAAGCGGGCAGCGCGTTCTTGACGAGGATATGGGTTTCGATGCCATCGATGCTTTTCTGGTTGCGCCAGGCCCAGTACTCGGTCCATTCCTCGGGGCGCTCCTTGCGCCGGGCCCAGTCGGTCAGGATGGTGCGCTCATCCATGTACGCCATGATGGGCACGGCCCAGCCGCACGAGGTCTGCACGAAGTCCACGTGCATGTCGAAGATCTGGCGCGCGCCCGGGATCGGATCGAATGCGGCGCTGAGCGACTCCCAGTCCGGATCGGTCAGGTGCACCGCGCGGGCGCTGCCATACAGGCGCAGGATCAGCGGGTCGCCCTCGAACGAACACCACATCAGCGTCATGCGCGGATTGTGCAGGATGTGGGCCGCGGTCTCGTTGCCGCTGCCGCTGGCGTTAAGCCACAGCACCCGGTTCGGCCCCAGTACACGCAGCGAGTCCATGCCCTTGGGCGAGATGTTGACACGGCTGTCGGCGGTGGCGGTGCCGACGAAGAACAGCTTTTGTTCAGCGATGAACTGCGACAGCGTCGCCGAGATATCGGTAAATTGCTCCATGATGAAATCCTCTGCTGGGGTCGCGGTGGGTCGTGGTGAGTTGTGGTGGTTCGTGATATTTGTAATGGTTCGCCGCGCGTCGAGCACGCGACCACGATGCGTGGTGCGGCCCTTGCGGCATTGCTTTATTGTTATGGTAAGTCGCGTCAGGATGCGGCGTCCTGCCAATCCATACCGGAATGCGGACAACCATTGGGGCGGACGGTGGTCAAGATGAACAATACAGCCGAAAAAAGCGAGGGCGGACGACGAGGGGTAGGAACGGGGGGAACTACGGGAAGGGGGAGCGGCGGCAAAAAGCTCCCGTGCGGCGGGCGCGCGGGAGCCGGCGGTTCACGGGAGCCGGCGGTTATGCGTCGGCCGGGTACTTCAAACCGATCTGCGCGCGCACCGTGTCGAGCACGCCCATCAGCGTCAGCGTTTCGTCGAGCGTCATGCCCGGGCTTTCGAGCAAACCCTCGCGCAGGCAGCGGCCCGCCTCGATCGCTTCATGCACATAGCCGTTGCCCAGCCACGGTGTGGCGACGGTGCGCGCGGTACCATCGAGCAGCGTGACCGTGACCGACGGCGAGCGGTGGAACATGGCGTCCATGCGGATGCGGCCCAGCGTGCCCGACACGGTCAGTTCGCCGGGCGTCTTGGCCAGCAAGCTGCAGCTGCATACCGACATGCCGCCTTCATGCAGCAGCGTGAAGCCGGTCTGGGCATCGACGCCGGTGGCGCTCATGGTGGCCTGCGCCTGGACCGACAGCACCGGCCCCATGATGGCCGCGGCGATCGACAGCGGATAGATGCCCAGGTCCAGCAGCGCGCCACCGCCCAGTTCGCGGTTGTTGACGCGGTGGCCCGGGTCGGTCGGCGCCGCAAAGCCGAAGTCGGCCAGCACCTGGCGCGGCGTGCCGATTTCGCCCGAGGCGATGATGCGCTTGACTTCCGCCAGCGCCGGCATGTAGCGCGTCCACATGGCTTCCATCAGAAACAGCTTTTTCTCGCGCGCCAGGGCGACCACCTGCTCGGCCTCGCGCAGGTTGATGGTGAAGGGTTTCTCGCACAGCACCGCTTTGCCGCCGTTCAGCGCCAGCATGGTGTTCTCGGCATGCATGGGGTGCGGGGTGCCGATGTAGATGATGTCCACATCCGGCGCGTCGCACAGCGCCTGGTAGCTGCCGTAGGCGACGGGTACGCGGCCGTCCTTGACGAATTCGCTGCCAAACTTTTCCGCGCTGGCGACGCTGCGCGAGCCGACCGCCGCCAGCACCGCATCGGGCGTGTCCATCAGCGCCGTCGCGAACTGATGGGCGATACCGCCCGTACCCAATACACCCCACCGTATTACTTTGGTCATGTCGTCTCCATTTTTATATAGTCCAGATTGTTATATCGAAGTTCGAGTCAGACGGCCCGCTTGGGCCGGAACACGCTTGTATCGTCGTAAAACGCGGCATCCTGTCCGTCCCACCAGTGCGGCACGCCGAGCACCGGCAGCGGCGTGAAGCAGGACGTATTCAAACCGTCGGCAGCCAGTTCGGCGGCCACTTTGGCATCGATCCACGCGCGCTGCGACTGGTAATCGAGCGCGGAGAATCCGGAGTCGGCCATCACCACCCGGGTATGGGCGGTGATGGCCTTGCGTGGCGCGACCAGCTTTTCCATCAGCGCGTGCCCGAACAGCCACACTTGCGCATCCGGCCCGAACTGGGCACGCCGGTCGCGGTCGTATAGCGCCTGCTTCCACTGGTGCGCCCGCAGCGCGCTCACCAGTGCGCCAGCAGATGCGTCAACATCATGGCCATCGTCGCGCACCACCAGCAGCGCGCAGTTTTCATCGAAGATGGTGGCGCCGTCGCGCGCCGCGCCGCGCGACTTGCCCACGCCGGCCAGCGCAATCTGCGCCGCCTGCAGCGCGTTCAGTTCTCGCTTGATGCGCGGGAAGGTCAGCCACACCAGGCCATTGAAAAAGTCGTGCAGGTTTTCGCGCGTGGGCACGCAGCCGGTCGCGCCAATGAACTCTTCGTAGGCGCGCCCTTCCGGCAGCGCCGACTGCGGCACGAAGCGCAGCGGCTGGCCTTGCGCGTTGACCAGCGCCAGCGCCTCGGCTGCGGCGCTCAAGGCAGCGGCGATGCTGCCCTCCCCGGCCGGCAGCCGTTCGAACGCCGGACGCACCGAAGCCAGCCAGGGCCGCGTCCAGTCGATCTGCGCCAGGTCGGTCTGCGCGAAATCCATCTGCACCGGCGTGCCCGTTACAGCAGCTTCCAGTTGATCTCTTCGCCGCCGTTGAGCGGCACCAGCGCGCTGTCGGCCAGCGGCACCGTGGCCGGCAGGGTCCAGGCTTCACGCTTGAGGGTGACCTGTTCGGTATTGCGCGGCAGGTCGTAGAAGTCGGGGCCGAAGAAGCTGGCGAAGCCTTCCAGCTTGTCGAGCGCGCCGGCCCGTTCGAACGCCTCGGCGTACATCTCCATGGCGTGCAGCGCCGTGTAGCAGCCGGCGCAGCCGCAGGCGGTTTCCTTGGCGCCGATGGCGTGCGGGGCCGAATCGGTGCCGAGGAAGAAGCGCTCGTCGCCGCTGGTGGCGGCCGTCATCAGCGCCAGGCGGTGCTCTTCGCGCTTTAACACGGGCAGGCAGTAGAAGTGCGGGCGGATGCCGCCCTTGAAGATCTCGTTGCGGTTGTACAGCAGGTGGTGGGCGGTGATGGTCGCGCCGATCGGTCCGTCCGCTTCGGCCACGTACTGCGCCGCGTCCTTGGTGGTGATGTGCTCGAAGACGATCTTCAGCTCGGGCATGGCGCCGCGCAAGGGGCGCAGCACGCGCTCGATGAACACGGCTTCGCGGTCGAACAGGTCGATGTCCTGGTCGGTCACTTCGCCGTGCACCAGGAACGGCATGCCCAGTTCCTGCATCACTTCCAGCGTCTTGTAGCAGCGCGTCAGGTCGGTCACGCCGGCGTCGGAATTGGTGGTGGCGCCGGCCGGGTACAGCTTGACGGCGTGCACGAAGCCGCTGTCGGCGGCGCGGCGGATCTCGTCCGGGTCGGTGTTATTGGTCAGGTACAGCGTCATCAGGGGCTCGAACGCCATGCCGGCCGGGAGCGCCGCCAGGATGCGATCGCGGTAGGCCGCGGCCATCGCGGTGGTGGTCACCGGCGGCTTCAGGTTGGGCATGACGATGGCGCGGGCGAACTGGCGCGCGCTGTGCGGCAGCACGCTGGCCAGCGCCGGGCCGTCGCGCAGGTGCAGGTGCCAGTCGTCGGGACGGGTGATGGTCAGTTCGGTCAGTTCGGTCAGGCTGGGCGGAGTATCGATGAGGGACATGGCGGCTTTCTGAAAACGGATGCGGTATTTTACCCGCTGCCGATCGTGGCACGACCGCTTTCAGAGCGGCGATGAGAAACCCGCGGCGCGGCGCGGCCTCGCTTAATGCAGGATCCTGGCCAAGAAGTCGCGCGCGCGGGGCGACTGCGGGGCACTGAAGAAGTCGGCCGTGGGCGTGTCCTCGACAATCCGGCCATGGTCCATGAACACGACGCGGTCGGCCACCTTGCGCGCGAAGCCCATTTCGTGGGTCACCACCATCATGGTCATGCCCTCCTGCGCCAGGTCGACCATCACCGCCAGCACGTCGGCGATCATTTCCGGGTCGAGCGCCGAAGTGGGTTCGTCGAACAGCATGGCGATGGGGTCCATGGCCAGCGCCCGCGCGATGGCCACGCGCTGCTGCTGGCCGCCCGAGAGCTGGCTGGGGAATTTGTCCTGCTGCCCCAGCAGGCCGACCCGTTCGAGCAGCGCCAGCGCCTTGCCATTGGCCTCGTCGGCGCTGCGCCCCAGCACGCAGGTCTGGCCCAGGGTCAGGTTGGCGCGCACCGACAGGTGCGGGAACAGCTCGAAATTCTGGAACACCATGCCGATGCGGGCGCGCAGGCGCGCCAGGCTGGTGGCCGCATCGCCCACGGCCACGCCGTCGACCGCGATGCGCCCCTGCTGGAACGGCTCCAGGCCATTGACGGTTTTGATCAGCGTCGATTTACCCGACCCGGATGGCCCGCACACCACCACCACGTCGCCCTTGGCCACGGTGACGCTGCAATCGGCCAGCACCTGAAACGCGCCATACCATTTACTGACATTATAAAGTTCGATCATGTTGTATTTTTGTCTGAACAGGGCTGATGGTGCAAGCTTGACAGGCTAGTCGACGCCAAGGATACTGCCCCAACTTGCCAAGGAAATCACGTTTTTCGGGGCTGGTTCGCGCGCTTAATTTACCCTATTTTGCCCGATACATTGCGACGCCACGACCACGTACGCGTTCGAAAACGAATCGACTCCTAAAGGAACCTGACTACATGAACACGCGCAGCCGACTGACCACCTATATTCTCATCAGCCTGGTGCTGGGGATCGTGGTTGGCTACATCATCAATTCGCACACGCCGTATGCCGTCACGTTCAGCGAGTACATGTCGCTGATCAGCTTTGCGTTCCTGCGCATGATCAAGATGATCATCGCGCCGCTGGTGTTCGCCACGCTGGTGGTGGGCATCGCCAAGATGGGCGACGCCAAGGAGGTGGGCCGCATCGGCGCCAAGGCGCTGCTGTGGTTTATCCTCGCCTCGCTCATGTCGCTCGCGCTCGGCCTGGTCATGGTCAACCTGTTCGAGCCAGGCGTGGGCATGCCGCTCGAAGCGGCCAAGGATACCGGCATCACCACCACCGGCTTCACGCTCAAGGACTTTATTAAACACCTGATTCCGGTGTCGATCGTCGAGGGCATGGCCAACAACGAGATTCTGCAGATCGTCGTGTTCTCGGTTTTCTTCGGCATCGCCGCGGCCGCCGTCGGCCCGCGCGCCACACCGATGGTCGACGCGATCGACGGCGTGGCCCACGTCATGCTCAAGGTGACCGGCTACGTGATGAACTTCGCTCCCATCGCGGTGTTCGCCGCCGTGGCCAGCATCGTGGCCAAAAACGGTCTGGGCATCCTGGGCAAGTACGGTATCTTCATGGGCGAGTTTTACCTCGCCATCGCGGTGCTGTGGCTGGTGCTGATCCTGGCCGGCTTTGTGTTCCTGGGCCCCCGCGTGTTCGCCCTGCTGCGCGAACTGCGCGGCCCTTCCTTGCTGGCGTTTTCCACCGCGTCGTCGGAAGCTGCCTTTCCTAAAACGCTGGAAGGCCTGGAGCGCTTCGGTGTGCCGAACCGTATCGCCTCGTTCGTGCTGCCGGTCGGGTACTCGTTCAACCTCGATGGTTCCATGATGTACTGCACGTTTGCGACGGTGTTCATCGCCCAGGCCTATGGCATCGAGATGTCGCTGGGCACCCAGATCACCATGCTGCTGGTGCTGATGGTCACCTCCAAGGGCATCGCCGGCGTGCCGCGCGCCTCGCTGGTCGTCATCGCCGCCACGCTGTCGCAGTTCGGCATCCCCGAAGCCGGCCTGCTTCTGCTGCTCGGCATCGACCACTTCCTCGACATGGCGCGTTCGGCCACCAACGTGGTGGGCAACGGCATCGCCACCGCCGTGGTGGCAAAGTGGGAAGGCGAACTGGGCGCCCCGCTGCCCGCGCAAAAAGATCTGGCCACCGCGCCGCTGCCGTAAGCGCCAACGTTCTTGAAGCCAGGGCCTGCCGGGACATCCCCCAGCGGCCCTGTGCATTCGATATCCCCACCTGCGGAGCCACATTGAAAACACTGATCCTGTTCGGCCTGACGCTGGCCGCCTCCACTGCCCAGGCAGCAACCCAGACGGTCGACTGCGGCCGCCTGCTCGATGTCAAGGCCGGGGTCTGGCGCGAGCGCGTCAGCATCGTCATCGAAGACGGCATCATCAAGTCGGTCGGTCCGATGGCTGCCGCTGCCGCGGTCACCGGCCCTGGCCGCATCGACCTGTCCGCGCAGTCGTGCCTGCCCGGTCTGATCGACGGCCACGTGCACCTGACGGGCGAAACCCAGAAGCAGGTCGACGAACTGCAGCAGACGCTGTCGTTCAACCTGGCCGATCACGCCTACCGCTCGGTGGCGTACGCCGAGCGCACCCTCAAGGCCGGCTTCACCACGGTGCGCGACCTGGGCGCCGACGACGGCATCAACGTCTCGCTCAAGCGCGCCATCGCCAGCGGCGCCATCGTCGGCCCGCGCGTGTTTACGGCGGGCCGTTCGATCGCCACCACCGGCGGGCATGCGGATCCCAGCAACAACCTGTCCGACCGCATGCTGCACGCGCTCGGCGTGCCCGGCCCCGGCCAGGGCGTCATCAACAGCCCGGAACAGGGCCGCGAGGCCGTACGCGCGCGCTACAAGGAAGGCGCGGACCTGATCAAGATCACCGCCACCGGCGGCGTGCTCAGTCAGGCAAGCAGCGGCCAGAACGCCCAGTTCACCGACGACGAACTGCGCGCCATCATCGGTGCGGCCAAGGATTACGGCTTCAAGGTGGCGGCCCACGCGCACGGCGCCGAAGGCATGAAGCGCGCGCTGCGCGCCGGCGTCGACTCGATCGAGCATGGCACCTACATGGACGACGAAGCCATCGCCCTGTTCAAGAAGACCGGGGCCTGGTTCGTGCCGACCATTTCGGCCGGGCGCTTCGTGGCCGACAAGGCCAGGGAGCCGGACTACTACTCGGCGCTGGTGCGGCCCAAGGCGGCCGCCATCGGCCCGCTGATGCAGGCCACGCTGGCGCGCGCCTACAAGGCCGGCGTCAGGATCGCCTTCGGCACCGACGCGGCGGTATTCCCGCACGGCGCCAATGCGCGCGAATTCGAGTACATGGTCGAAGCGGGCATGCCGGCGCTGGAAGCGATCCGCGCCGCCACCACCAATGCGGCGCTGATGCTGGGTCAGGAAAAGCGCCTGGGCGCCATCGCGCCCGGCTTTGCAGCCGACATCGTGGCCGTCACGGGCGATCCGCTGGCCGATATCAAGCTGCTGCAATCGGTCCGCTTCGTCATGAAAGACGGCGTCGTCTACAAGAATCAATAGTCCTCAAGGAGCCCTGTATGTTCAGCACACCGTACCGCAACCAAGCTGCGCGATCGACCTTCGCGCTGTTCACCTTTCTGTTCGCCCTGGCCGGCGCCGTGCAGGCGCAAAGCACGCCGGCCAAGCTGGCCAACGTGACCATCCTGGCCACCGGCGGCACCATCGCCGGCACCGGCGCCACCAGCACCACCACGGTTGGCTACACCGCCGCCACGGTGGGCGTGGAGCGCCTGATCAAGGCGGTGCCAGAGCTGGCCAAGGTGGCCAATGTCAGCGGCGAACAGGTGTTCCAGATCGCCAGCGAGAACATGAGCAACGAGCACTGGCTGACCCTGGCCAAGCGCGTCAACGTGCTGCTGGCCCAGTCGAATGTGGACGGTATCGTCATCACCCACGGTACCGACACCCTGGAAGAAACCGCGTACTTTCTGAGCCTGACGGTCAAGAGCCGCAAGCCGGTGGTGCTGGTGGGCGCGATGCGGCCATCGACGGCGCTGTCGGCCGACGGCCCGATCAACCTGTACAACGCGGTGCTGCTGGCGGCCACGCCCGAGGCGACCGGCAAGGGCGTGCTGGTGGCGCTGAACGACCAGATCCAGTCGGCGCGCGACGTCACCAAGGTGAACACCTCGACGCTCGACTCGTTCCGCACGCCGGAACTGGGCCTGCTCGGCTACATCCAGGGCAGCAAGGCGTTCTTCTATCGCCAGCCGCTGCGCAAGCACACGGTCGACAGCGAATTCGATATCGGCGCGCTGACGGTGCTGCCGCAGGTCGACATTGTGTACGGCTACGCCAATATGAATCCCGTCGCGCTCGACGCGCTGGTGGCTGCCGGCGCCAAGGGCATCATCCATGCGGGTGTGGGCGATGGCAGCCTGGCCGCCAAGGTGGTGCCGTCGCTGAAGGCGGCGCGCGCCAAGGGGACCATCGTGGTGCGCGCCAGCCGCGTGGGCCAGGGCATCTTGGCGCGCAACGGCGAGGCTAACGACGACGAGCTGGATTTTGTCGCGGCCGACACGCTCAATCCGCAGAAGGCGCGCATCCTGCTGATGCTGGCGCTGACCAGGACGAACAATACGCGCGATATTCAGCGCATGTTTTATACCTACTGACCTTGACGGGACGGCGCCCAGCGCGTCGTCGGAGCCGCAGCAACCCGCACTTCCACACCGCTCGCTACGTCGTCCCCGCGAAGGCGGGGACCCATAGCACGTCAGCTTGAATGGCCCGTTCCAGCGTTATCGCGAGATGTGTATGGATCCTCGCGTGCGCGAGGATGACAGTTTTGCGGCTAACTTTATAACGGGTTTGCGGCTAACTTTATAACGGGTTTGCGGCTAACTTTCAAACGCGGTTGCGGCTAACTTTCAAGCTCCAGCGGCGAGGCCAGCTCCTCGTCCTGCCTTGCCTGCTGACGCTCCCACATCTGCGCATACAAGCCATTGGCGGCCAGCAGCCCGTAATGGGTGCCGCGCTCGACGATACGGCCATGGTCGAGCACCAGGATCTGCTGCGCGTCGGCCACCGTCGACAACCGGTGCGCAATCACCAGGGTCGTGCGGTTTTTGGCGATCTCCTTCAACTGCCCCTGGATCGCCTGCTCGGCCTTGGAGTCCAGCGCCGACGTGGCTTCGTCGAAAATCAAAATCGCCGGGTTCTTGAGCAAGGTGCGGGCAATCGCCACGCGCTGCTTCTCGCCGCCCGATAGCTTCAGTCCCCGCTCGCCGACCATGGTTGCGTAGCCGTCCGGCAGCGACTCGATGAACTCGTGAATCGACGCCGCCCGCGCCGCCGACACAATCGCTTCCTTGCTCGCGCCCGGCTTGCCGTAAGCGATGTTGTACTCGATAGTGTCGTTGAACAGCACCGTATCCTGCGGCACGATGCCGATGGCGCTGCGCAGCGATTCCTGCGTCACATGGCGCAGATCCTGGCCGTCGATGGTGATGCTGCCGCTGTTGACGTCATAGAAGCGGAACAGCAGGCGCGACAAGGTCGACTTGCCCGAGCCGCTGTGCCCGACCACGGCCGTGGTGGTGCCGGCGGCGATGGTGAAGTCCACATCGAACAGGATCTGGCGGTTGGCCTCGTAACTGAACTCGACGTGCGAAAACGCCACCTTGGCGCCATCGGTCACCAGCGGCGTGGCGCCCTTGGTGTCGGCCACTTCGCGGTTCTGGTCCAGCAGCGAAAACAGGCGCTCCATGTCGGCCAGGCTCTGCTTGATCTCGCGGTAGATCACACCCAGGAAGTTGAGCGGAATGTACAGCTGGATCATGAAGGTGTTGACCATCACCAGGTCGCCGATGGTCATGGTGCCGGCGATGACGCCAGCGGTAGCGCGCCACAGGATCAGCGTCACGGTGGTGGCGATGATCAGCGACTGGCCCGTGTTGAGCACTGACAGCGAGGTTTGCGAGCGCACCGCCGCCGATTCGAAATTCTTCAGCCCTTCGTCGTAGCGTTTGGCTTCGTAGTCTTCGTTGCCGAAGTACTTGACCGTTTCGTAATTGATCAGCGAGTCGATGGCCTTGGTATTGGCCTTGGAATCGAGGTCGTTCATGGTGCGCCGGAAGTGCGTGCGCCAGTCGGTGACGACGACGGTGAAGATAATGTAGGTCACCAGCGCCACCGCCGTGATCACGGTGAACCAGATGTCGTAGTGGGTGGCCAGGTAGCCCAGCACCAGCGTGATTTCGACCAGCGTGGGCAGGATGTTAAACAGCGTGTACGAAATGAGCGAGCCGACCCCGCGCGTGCCCCGTTCGATATCGCGCGTCATGCCGCCGGTCTGGCGGTTCAGGTGAAAGCGCAGCGACAGCGCGTGCAGGTGGCGGAACACCTGCAGCGCGATGGTGCGCACGGCGCGCTGGGTCACCCTGGCGAACAGGAACTCGCGCAGCTCGGTAAATACGGTGGTCGACAGGCGCAGCGCGCCGTACGCCACCAGCGCGCCCAGCGGCAAAATCAGCAGCGTCTGCGGGTTGGCGGGGCTGACGGTCAGGCTGTCGATCAGGTGCTTGAGCACGACCGGCACGCCGATGTTGGCGACCTTGGCGCCGATCAGACAGGCCATGGCCGCGATCACGCGCCACTTGTACACCCACAGGTAGGGGAACAGCGTCTGGATGGTGGCCCAGTCGCTGCGCGGCGCCCGGTTCGGGTCGTTCGGCGGAGGGGGCGGGCTGGTGGAGTTACGTCGCATGGCAGAGCTCTGGGATTTATGGTTCAATTCTGGTCGATTGTAGCCCTTCACGAGAAAACACGATGACCACGCCAGAAAATGTAGTTCCCCCAGCCCCACACCGTGGTCTTCCCGAAGGCAAAATGCCTCAGCTGCGCGTGATGCCCGGCCCGCCCGACGCCAACGTCTACGGCGATGTGTTCGGCGGCTGGATCATGGCGCAGGTCGATATCGCCGGCTCGCTGCCGGCCACCCGGCGCGCCAACGGCCGCGTCGCCACCATCGCCGTCAATTCCTTTGTCTTCAAGAACCCCGTGTTCGTGGGCGATCTGCTGTCGTTCTATGCCGATATCGTCAAGGTTGGCAACACGTCGATCACGGTGTACGTCGAGGTCTACGCGGAGCGCAACCGGCTGCAGGCCGACATCGTCAAGGTCACCGAGGCGACGCTGACCTATGTGGCCACCGGCTCGGACCGCAAGCCGCGTCCGCTGCCGCCGATCGAATCGCTGATCAGCCAGTAGCCCATGCAGATGCCGCAGTCGGAACAGGCGCGCGTGGATCAGCAGCGGCGCATCTTCATCGCCCAATCCGCCGCCATCGGCTTATTGGCAAGCGGCGTGGCAAGCGGCGCAGCCGGGACGGCGCTGCCCGCAGCCGCCAAGGGCGCCTACCCGTTCAGCCTGGGGGTGGCTTCCGGCGCTCCCCTGCCCGACTCCGTGATCCTGTGGACGCGCATCCTGAGCGATCCGCTGGGCGGCGCGCCGACGGCGCCCGTGGCGCTGGCGGTACGCTGGGAGGTGGCGCACGACCAGGCCTTCACGCGCATCGCCGCGCGCGGCAGCGCCACCGCCACGCCCGCGCTGGGGCATAGCGTGCATGTGGACGTCAAGGGTCTGGCACCGGCGCGCTGGTACTGGTATCGCTTCATGCTGGGCGACGCCGTCAGCCCGGTGGGGCGCACCCGCACCGCGCCGGCGCCGGATGCCATGCCGGCGCAGCTCTTGCTGGCGGTGGCGTCGTGCCAGCACTGGGAGTTCGGCAGCTATGCCGCGCATCGGCATATCGCCGCGGCGGCGCCCGATCTGGTGGCGTTTTTGGGCGACTATATCTACGAATGGGGGCCGTACCGGCTGGCCCATCCGCTCTCGTCGCAGCGCTCCAACGAGTCGTTCACGCTGGCCGACTACCGCGCGCGCTATGCGCAGTACAAGAACGACCCGGATCTGCAGGCGGCGCACCTGGCGGCGCCCTGGATCGTCACCTGGGACGATCACGAGGTGGCCAACGACTACGCGCGCGACCGCGACGAGCGGCTCGACCCCGCCTTCGCGGCGCGGCGCGCGGCGGCGTATCAGGCCTTCTACGAGCACATGCCGCTGCGCGGCGGGCCGGTACGTAACTTCGGCGAATTGCGCATGTATCAGCGCTACGACTGGGGACGGCTGGCGCGCTTTCATGTGCTGGACGATCGCCAGTACCGCGACAAGCATGCCTGCGGGCCGACTAACCGGGGCGGCTCGGCGTCGGTGACGCGGGCTTGCACCGCCCTCTCCGATCCGAAGCGCACCATGCTGGGCGCGGGCCAGGAGAGCTGGCTGGCGCAGGGATTGCAATCGTCCAAGGCGCGCTGGAACATTCTGGCGCAGCAGACGCCGATGGCGCAATCGACCCAGGTGGCGCTAGTGAATGCGGGCGGCGGCAGGTTCTGGAACGATGGCTGGGACGGGTATCCAGCGGCGCGTGCGCGCCTGTTCGACGCGCTGCGTTCGTCCCGTGCGGCCAACCCGATCGTGCTGGCGGGCGACGTGCACACGTTTTATGCGAGCGCGCTGCAGGGGGATTTCAACCGGGCGGCGTCCAGCCGCAATCCGGTGATTGCGACCGAGTTTTGCGGCACTTCGGTGACGTCGAGCTCACGGCCGCAGGCGCGCACGCTGCAGTATCTGGATATGAATCCCCATGTGAAGTACGGGCGCAGCGACAAGCGCGGGTTCATGCTGATGGAGATTACGCCCGAGGCGACCAAGACCCTGTTCGTCGGGCTCGATAACGTGCGCGATGCGCGTTCGGGGGCGGCGGTGCTGGCCAGTTTTCGGGTGCAGAACGGGCGGCCGGGGCCGCAGAAAATCTGAGCTATAGGGATTAGTGCGGAGGCGCCGAAGGTGCGTACCGCGCCGATCCGCGAAATAATCAACTTTGTTTTCGCGCAGGCTTCGTCCTCGCGCAGGCGAGGACACTGCGGCCAACGGCCTATTGAGTGCCGGCGGCCTTCGCGCCGACCGGGCCGCTGTCGCGCAACTCACGCCGCAGGATCTTGCCCACATTGGTCTTGGGCAGCGACTCGCGGAACTCGATGATGCGCGGCCTTTTGTACCCGGTCAGATGCTCCTTCGAAAACTCCAGCAGCGCTTCCACCGTCAGATTCGGGTCCTTGCGCACCACGAACAGCTTGACCGCCTCCCCTGAATTCGCGTCCGGCACGCCGACGCAGGCGCTTTCCAGCACGCCCGGGTGCCCCGCCATCACGTCTTCGATCTCGTTCGGATAGACGTTAAAGCCCGACACCAGGATCATGTCCTTCTTGCGGTCGACGATCTTGGTCATGCCCAGCGCGTCCATGATGCCGATGTCGCCCGTCTTGAAGAAGCCGTCGGCCGTCATGACCTTGGCCGTTTCGTCGTCGCGCTGCCAGTAGCCGGCCATCACCTGCGGGCCGCGCACGGCGATTTCGCCCGCCACACCCAGCGCCACGTGCTTGCCGTCGTCGTCGACGATGGCGATCTCGGTGGACGGATACGGCAAGCCGATCGCGCCGGTGAATTCTTGGATGTCGCAGCGGTTGGCCGTGACCACGGGCGAGGTCTCGGACAAGCCGTAGCCTTCGATGATGGGCGTGCCGGTCAGCTTGAGCCAGCGGTCGGCCACGGCCCGCTGCACCGCCATGCCGCCGCCGTTGCACACCTTGTAGCTGGAAAAATCCAGCTTGAGGAAGTCGGCGTTGTTCAGCAGGCCGTTATACAGCGTGTTCACGGCCGGGAAGATATTGATGCGGTACTTGGCCAGCTGCTTGACGAAACCGGGCATGTCGCGCGGGTTGGGAATGAGCAGGTTCATGCCGCCCAGGCGCGTGGCCATGAGCGAGCACACCGTCAGCGAATAGATGTGATACAGCGGCAGCGCGCAGGCGAACTGCAGCTGCTGGCCTTGCGGCAGCGTGTCCAGCGTGGGCCGCAGCCAGGCCTCGTTCTGCAGCACGTTGGCGATCACGTTCCGGTGCAGCAGCACGGCGCCCTTGGACACGCCCGTGGTGCCGCCCGTGTACTGCAAAAAGGCGATGTCGTCCTGGCCCGCCGTGGACGGGCGCAAGGTCATGCGCGCGCCCTCGGACAGCACCTGGTTGAACTTGACCGCGCCCGGCAGCGAAAACGCCGGCACCAGGTGCTTGACGCGGCGGACCACGAAGTTGACGATCATGCCCTTCAGGCCGCCCAGCAGGTCGCCCATCGCCGCGACGACGACATGCTTGACGGGGGTCTTGGCCAGCACCTGCTCCACCGTGGTGGCGAAGTTCTCCAGCACGATGATCGCTTCGGCGCCCGAGTCGGTCAGCTGGTGCTGCAGTTCGCGCGCCGTGTACAGCGGATTGACGTTGACGATCACATAGCCGGCGCGCAGCACGGCCGCCATGGCGACCGGATACTGCAGCACGTTGGGCATCATGATGGCCACCCGCGCGCCCGGCTTCATGCCGCGCGACTGCAGCCATGCGCCCATCTGCAGCGACATGCGGTCCAGATCGGCGTAGCTGATCTGGACATCCATGCAGGCATACGCGGGCCGGTCGGCGTACTTGCTGAAGGCTTCCTCCAGCAGGTGCGTCAGGGAGCGGTACTGCGTCCAGTCGATCTCCGCCGGTACGCCGGGTTGATACGACTTGAGCCAAAACTTGTCCATCGGTGCCTTGTAAAGTTAAGCGGCCTGCTTTTTCTCGTCGCGCAGTACGCGCCGCAGGATTTTGCCCACGTTGGTTTTGGGGAGCTCGGTGCGGAACTCGATGTGCTTGGGGCGCTTGTAGCCGGTCAGCTGCGATTTGCAGAAGTCCAGCAGCTGCTCGGCGGTGAGGGCCGGGTCCTTGCGCACCACGAACACCTTGACCGCTTCGCCGGAGTGCTCGTCCGGCACGCCGATGCAGGCGCATTCAAGCACGCCCGGGTGCGCCGCGACCACCTCTTCGATCTCGTTCGGGTACACGTTAAAGCCCGACACCAGGATCATATCCTTCTTGCGGTCGACGATCTTGACATGGCCATGCTCGTCCATGATGCCCACGTCGCCCGACTTAAAGAAGCCGTCGGGCGTCATGACCTTGGCGGTTTCGTCGGGGCGGTTCCAGTAGCCGGCCATGACCTGCGGCCCGCGGATGCCGATCTCGCCGGCCACGCCCAGCGCGACCGGATGGCCGTCGTCGTCCAGGATGGCGACCTCGGTCGACGGCACCGGCAGACCGATGTTACCGGTGAACTCGGTCAGGTCGGCGCGGTTGCAGGTGGCCACCGGCGAGGTCTCGGACAGGCCGTAACCCTCGATGATGCAGCTGCCGGTGGCTTGCTTCCACTTGTCGTTGACGGCGCGCTGCACCGCCATGCCGCCGCCGTTGGAGATCTTCAGACCCGAACAATCGACCTTGGCGAAATCGGGGTGATTGAGCAGCGCGTTGTACAGCGTATTGACCGCGGGGAGCATGTTGATCTTGTACTTGCACAGCTCTTTGATGAAGCCGCCGATGTCGCGCGGGTTGGGGATCAGGATGTTGAGCGCACCGACGCGCATGCCCCACATGGCGCAGCAGGTGAGCGCGAAGATGTGATACAGCGGCAGCGCGCAGACGATGTTGACCTGTTCGACCACGGGCGGGCGGCTCAGTGCGGGCTGCGACCAGGCTTCGCTTTGCAGCACGTTGGCGATCACGTTGCGGTGGGTGAGCGTAGCGCCCTTGGACACGCCCGTGGTGCCGCCGGTGTACTGCAAAAAGGCGACGTCGGACGACGTGGCCTGGACCGGGGTGAAGGTCATGCGCTCGCCCTGCGCCAGCACATCCTTGAAGCGCACGGCGTTGGGCAGCGCGAACGCCGGCACCATTTTTTTCACATGGCGCACCACCAGGTTGACGATGAAGCCCTTGGCGCCGCCCAGCATTTCACCCATGCTGGCCACGACGATGTGCTTGACGGGCGTGCGCGGCAGAACCTGCTCCAGCGTGGTGGCGAAGTTCTCCAGCACGATGATCGCCTCGCTGCCCGAATCGGTGAGCTGGTGCTCCAGTTCGCGCGGCGTATACAGCGGATTGACATTGACGACGGTATAGCCGGCGCGCAGGACAGCGGCGATGGCGACCGGATACTGCAGCACGTTGGGCATCATGATGGCCACGCGCGCGCCTTTTTTCAGGCCGCGGCTTTGCAGCCAGGCGGCCATGCGGCTGGAGTAGGCATCCAGTTCCCCGTAAGTGAGGAACTTGTCCATGCATACGAACGCATTACGTTCGGCATACTTCTGGAACGACTCCTCCAGCAGTTGCACCAGCGAGCCGTACTGGTCGGGATTGATCTCGGCGGGTACGCTGCCGGGGTACGATTTGAGCCAAATCTTTTCCATTCGTCTGCCTCTGTCTCTATAAGTTTTTATCGTTATATGTCGGCTTCGCCGCGCCCGCCCCAAAATACCGAGCAAGCGCTTGGTTTACCGTTGACATCAATGCTAGCGGTGCAGGCCTCAGTATGCAAGCGCTTTTGCTGCTTTACGAGTTCTCCTTTGATGGTCCGGCAGGCGCGTCCGGACATATATACATTAAAGCAACATTTAGATGGATGGCGTGCCCGCTGCCAGCTGTTTCAGGCGCAGGTGGCGTTCCTTGCGGTCCAGGTCGGCCAGCGCGCGCGCGGCGCGGTAAAACCGCGGGAACGATTGTTCGCGCGCCAGCAGTGCGCGGAATGCCGGCACGAAGTCGGTGTAGGCGGCGATCG
>CALRYE020000032.1:0-49169 GCA_943372275.1 Janthinobacterium lividum | reverse complement strand
TGCTGTCCAAGCTGGCCCGCGCCGGGTCCACCGAAACGGTGGAAGTGACCGAGCCGGTGACCCTGATCGTCGGTAAACCGGCCGGCGTGGAAGCGTCGCTGCGCGGCAGCGCCGTGGCCTTGCCGTCCATTCCTGGCGGCACGGTCGCCCGGGTCGCCATCAAATAAGCCTGACGTAAGATTGTCCTCGTAGGGTTTTGTTAATATACTTGCCGGCCCTTGCCGGCCCGTTCACCGGCAGGTGGTTGTACGTGGCATGCGCACTGTTGTGCATGCCGTCTCATAGCATAGGTTAGTTCATGTCCTTTTCGAATCTGGCGATTCCTTCCGGCCCGCTGGCGCGCCGCGTCAGCCGGCGCGTGCTGGTGGCCAATGGCGCCCGTCAAGTATGGGTGGGCGGCGACGCCCCCGTGGTGGTGCAGTCGATGACCAACACCGACACCGCCGACGTGATCGGCACGGCCATCCAGGTCAAGGAACTGGCGCGCGCCGGCTCGGAAATGGTGCGCATCACCGTCAACAACGCCGAAGCGGCCGCCGCCGTGCCGCTGATCCGCGAGCAGCTCGACCGCATGGAGATCGACGTGCCGCTGGTGGGCGACTTCCATTACAACGGCCACACCCTGCTGCGCGACTTTCCGGAGTGCGCGCGCACCCTGTCGAAGTACCGCATCAATCCGGGCAACGTGGGGCAGGGCGCCAAGCGCGACAGCCAGTTCGCCCAGATGATCGACGTGGCCATCGACTACGACAAGCCGGTGCGCATCGGCGTCAACTGGGGCAGTCTCGACCAGAAGCTGCTGGCCCGCATCATGGACCAGAACGCCGCCCGCGCCGAGCCGTTCAGTGCCCAGGCCGTCATGTACGAGGCGCTGATCACCTCGGCCATCGAAAACGCCGTGCGCGCCGAAGAACTGGGCCTGGCGCGCGACAAGATCATCCTGTCGTGCAAGGTCTCCGGCGTGCAGGACCTGATCGCCGTGTACCGCGAACTGGCGCGCCGCTGCGACTATCCGCTGCACCTGGGTCTGACCGAGGCGGGCATGGGCAGCAAGGGCATCGTCGCCTCCACGGCGGCGCTGTCGGTGCTGCTGCAGGAAGGCATCGGCGACACCATCCGCATTTCGCTGACACCCGAGCCGGGCGGCGACCGCACGAAGGAAGTGATCGTCGCGCAAGAAATCCTGCAAACCATGGGGCTGCGCAAGTTCGCCCCCATGGTGATCGCCTGCCCGGGGTGCGGCCGCACCACCTCGACCACCTTCCAGGAGCTGGCCGACAACATCCAGACCTATCTGCGCGAGCAGATGCCGGAATGGAAGAAGTCGTATCCGGGCGTGGAAGGCATGAACGTGGCCGTGATGGGCTGCATCGTCAACGGCCCGGGCGAATCGAAGCACGCCAACATCGGCATCAGCCTGCCTGGCACGGGCGAGTCGCCCGCCGCGCCCGTGTTTGTCGACGGCCAGAAAACCGTGACCCTGCGCGGCGAGCATATCGTCGAAGAATTCCAGGCGATCGTGCTGAATTACGTACAGACGAAATATGGCAGCACCGCCGCCAGCCCGATCGCTACGGCACCCTAACACTAGCGAAGTGAACGAGAAACCGCATGTCCGAAACTAAAAAAGCTGAAAAGATCACCGCCGTCAAAGGCATGAACGATATCCTGCCGCTTGATGCGCCGCTGTGGGAATTGTTTGAAAACACCGTGCAGTCGGTGCTGCAAAGCTATGGCTACCAAAAGATCGTCACCCCGATCGTGGAAGACACGTCGCTGTTCAAGCGCGCCATCGGCGCGGTGACCGACATCGTCGAAAAAGAAATGTATTCGTTCGAAGATTCCATGAACGGCGACAACCTGACCCTGCGCCCGGAAGGCACGGCCGGCGTGGTGCGCGCCGTGGTCGAACACAATCTGGTCTACGAAGGTCCCAAGCGCCTGTGGTACAAGGGCCCCATGTTCCGCCACGAGCGCCCCCAGCGCGGCCGTTACCGTCAGTTCTTCCAGGTGGGCGCCGAAGCGGTCGGCTTTGCCGGTCCGGACATCGACGCCGAGCTGATCATGCTGTGCCGCCGCCTGTGGGATGACCTGGGCCTGGAAAACATCCGCCTGGAACTGAACTCCATTGGCGACGCGGCCGAGCGCCAGCGCCACCGCGCCGACCTGATCACCTATTTCGAAGCCAACCTGGATGTGCTGGACGAGGAAGCCAAGCGCCGCCTGCACGCCAATCCGCTGCGCATCCTGGACACCAAGAATCCGGCCATGCAGGAACTGGTCAACAACGCGCCGAAACTGCTGGACTACCTGGAAGGCGAATCGGTGGCCCACTTCGAAGGCCTCAAGCGCATTCTGGACCACAACAACGTGCAGTACACCATCAACCCGCGCCTGGTGCGCGGACTGGACTACTACAACCGCACCGTGTTCGAATGGGTGACGGACTCGCTGGGCGCGCAGGGTACCGTGTGCGCGGGCGGCCGCTACGATCCGCTGATCGAAACCTTCGGCGGCAAACCCACGCCGGCGGTCGGTTTTGCCATGGGCATCGAGCGCCTGGTCGAGCTGATGAAGATGGCCGGCGAGACCAACGCCCCGGCCCAGTGCGACGTCTACATGGTCCATCAGGGCGAAGCGGCGCAGATGCAAGCCTTCGTGCTGGCCGAGCGAATTCGCGATGCCGGCCTGGATGTTGTGCTACATTGCGCCGCGGCCACGGGTCCCGGCAGCTTCAAGAACCAGATGAAGAAGGCCGACGGCAGCGGCGCGGCGTTCGCCATCATCATCGGCGACGATGAAGTGGTCAACCACACGGCCACCATCAAGGCCATGCGCGCCGCCGAGGGCGATGCGCAGCAGAGCACGGTGGCGTTCGACGCGGTGGTCGACTACGTGGTCGACCAGATCGTCGGCGGCCATGATCACGACCACGATCACGTGCACTACCACCACTAAACACGCTGTACCGGTCGGCAGCGGCGGCGCCTGGACAGCGCCGCCGGCGACCTGGGCCCCATAGACCTCAACCATTCCAAATAATTAGACAACCATGGCATACGATCTCGAAGAGCAGGAACAAATTGACTCCATGAAGGCGTTCTGGAGCAAGTACGGCAATCTGCTGACCTGGGTGCTGATCATCGCGCTGGCCAGCTACGCCGGCTACAACTTCTGGAAAAGCCATCAGCGCACCCAGTCGACCGAAGCGTCGATGCTGTTCGACGAACTGCAAAAGCAGATCACGGCCAAGGACAACGCCAAGGTGCAGCGCATGGCCACCGACATCGAAAGCAAGTACAAGTCGAGCACCTACGCCCAGATGGCGGCCCTGGCCGCGGCCAGGAGCGCCTTCGACGCCAGCGACCTGAAAACCGCCAAGGCCCAGCTGCAATGGGTTGTCGACAACGGCACCGACGAATACAAGGCGGTGGCCAAGCTGCGCCTGTCCGGCGTGCTGCTCGACGAGAAAGCCTACGACCAGGCCCTGGCGCTGCTGAACGGCACGTTCGCGTCGCAGTTCGCCGGCGCCGTGTCGGACCGCAAGGGCGACGTGCTGGTGGCACAGAACAAGCTGGCCGAAGCGCGCACCGCGTATGCTGCCGCGCTCACCGCCATGGGGGACAAGAACCCGGGCCGCCAGCTGGTACAGTTGAAGCTTGAAGCCATCGGCGGCACCGTGCCGACCCCGGCCGCGACCCCGGCCGCGACCCCGGCCGCCAACCCGGCTGCCAACCCGGCCGCGACCCCGGCCGCACCCGCCGCCAAGGCCGCCGCCTGACAGGCTCCGCGCCGGTGAGCAGCGTGTCCTTTTAGGCCGCACCGCTGCCGCCGGCCCCACCCGATCACGAACAAGGTATTGAACATGCGCATTTCCCAGAAGCTCGTTGGCGTCAGCATGATGGCCCTGATGGCCGGCTGCTCGACGATCAGTTCGCTGAACCCCTTCGCCTCCAAGAACAAGGGCAACGTGCCTGCGCCGCTGGTCGAACTGAAAGGCACCATGGCCGTTCGCACGGCCTGGAAACTGGACATCGGCAAGGGCATGAATTACATGTTCTCGCCCGTGGTGGTCGACAACACGGTGCTGGTGGCCGGCGCCGAAGGCGCCATCGCCCGCGTCGAATCGGCCACCGGGCGCCAGATCTGGCGCATCAAGGCCGAATCGCCCTTGACCTCCGGCGCCGGCACCGACGGCACCCTGATCGCCATCGGCGCCAACAAGGGCATGGTGTTCACCTACGACATGGACGGCAAGCCCCTGTGGCGCGCCCAGGCTTCCAGCGAAGTGCTGTCGGCCCCGGTCGTCGGCCAGGGCATGGTGGTGGTGCGCTCGATCGACAACCGCATCGTCGGCCTGGACGCCAAGACGGGCGAAAAGAAATGGACCGTGCAGCGCGTGCTGCCTCCGCTGACCTTGCGCAACGCGCCCGGCATGATCGTCTCGGGCAAAGAAGTCATCATCGCCCAGCCGGGCGGCAAACTGCTGGCGCTGAACCTGTTGACCGGCGCGCCGCGCTGGGAAATCGCCGTGGGCGAAACCCGCGGCGCCACCGAACTGGAGCGCGTCACCGACATCGGCGGCATGCCGGTGCTGTTCGAGCAGGATGTGTGCGCGGCCGCCTACCAGGGCCGCGTGGGCTGCTTCGACATCAACACCGGCGCGGCCAAGTGGACCAAGGAACTGTCGTCGGAAGTGGGCGTGGCCGTCGACCAGCGCTTCGTGTTCGCCATCGACGACAAGGGCGCCATCTCGGCCTTTGCGCGCGAGAACGGCACCAGCGCCTGGAAGAACGACAAGCTGGGCTACCGCCGCATTTCCAGCCCCGTCTCGTACGGGCGCGCCGTCGCCGTGGGCGACTACCAGGGCTTCGTGCACTTTTTGTCGCGCGAAGACGGCGCCTTTTTAGCACGTGCCGCCACCGACGGGAGCGCCATCACGTCGACTCCGGTCGTGGCCGGCGCGAATTTAATTTTTCAAACACAATCTGGGACTGTGACCGCTATTGCGGTCGAATAACACCATGAAGCCGGTAATCGCACTCGTAGGTCGCCCGAACGTCGGGAAATCGACCTTATTCAATCGTCTCACCCGCTCGCGCGATGCGCTCGTGGCTGACCTCCCAGGCTTGACCCGCGACCGCCACTACGGCGAAGGCCGGGTCGGCGAGCGGCCGTTCCTGGTCATCGACACGGGCGGCTTCGAGCCGGTCGCCAAGGACGGCATCATGTTCCAGATGGCCCTGCAGACCAAGCAGGCCGTCGCCGAAGCGGACGTGGTCATCTTTATCGTCGACGGCCGTCAGGGCCTGACCCCGCACGACAAGACCATCACCGATTTCCTGCGCAAGTCGGGCCGCAAGGTCATGCTGGTCGTCAACAAGGGCGAGGGCATGAAGTACAGCTCCGTCGTGGCCGACTTCTACGAACTGGGCATGGGCGACCCGTACGTGGTCTCCGCTGCCCATGGCGACGGCGTCACCGACCTGGTCGAGGAAGCTCTCAACGAAGCGTTCGCTTCGCGCCCGGACGAGCCGGAAGAACTGGAAAAGCCCGAGCGCGGCATCAAGATCGCCATCGTCGGCCGTCCCAACGTGGGCAAGTCGACCCTGGTCAACACCCTGATCGGCGAAGAGCGCGTGATCGCCTTCGATATGCCGGGCACCACGCGCGACTCGATCGAAGTGCCGTTCGAGCGCGACGGCAAGAACTACACCCTGATCGACACGGCCGGTATCCGCCGCCGCGGCAAGGTGTTCGAAGCCATCGAGAAATTCTCCGTCGTCAAAACGCTGCAATCGATCTCGGAAGCCCACGTGGTCATCCTGCTGCTCGACGCCCAGCAGGATATTTCCGAGCAGGATGCCCACATCGCCGGCTTCATCCTGGAGTCGGGCCGGGCGCTGGTGGTGGCCGTCAACAAATGGGACGGCTTGCAGTCGGACCAGCGCGACGAGATCAAGATCGACATCGACCGCAAACTCGACTTCCTGTCGTTCGCCAAGACCCACTTCATCTCGGCGCTGAAGGCGACCAACATCGGTCCGCTGATGAAGTCGGTCGACGCCGCCTACGCCGCCGCCACCGCCGACCTGTCCACGCCGCGCCTGACGCGCGCGCTGATCGAAGCGGTGGAAAAACAGGAGCCGCGCCGCAAAGGGTCGATCCGGCCGAAAATGCGCTATGCTCACCAGGGTGGCCAGAACCCGCCGATCATTGTTATCCACGGCAATGCCCTGGATGCCATCGGCGAGCCGTACAAGCGCTATCTGGAAAAGCACTTCCGCGATACGTTCAATCTTGTCGGTACACCGCTGCGCATTGAATTACGCATGGGGAAAAACCCCTTCGCAAAAGGTGCGAAATAAGTGTGTACGCCCGACAGGAAAATGTAAAACAGGTTACAGTAGCTTAGCAACATCATTCGCCTTTCATTCGACTTTTTATAGAATGGTGGCACGGACACTTGAAAATTTGCGCGTCGCCTCCAATTCTTAACTACAACAACATCACGGAGCTGTTATGAGCAACAAAGGGCAACTGTTACAAGACCCATTCCTCAATGCCTTGCGCAAAGAGCACGTACCCGTTTCCATTTACCTGGTGAACGGCATTAAACTGCAGGGACACATTGAATCGTTCGACCAGTACGTCGTACTGCTGCGTAACACCGTCACGCAGATGGTCTACAAGCATGCAATCTCCACCGTCGTGCCAGCGCGCGCGGTCAATCTCAATCTTGATTCCGACGCTGAGTAAGGGCGTGGGCGCCCCCGCCATGGGCCGGCTGGCAACTGCGGGAGGCGTATGCGCGCAGCCCTAGTCGGCATCGATTTCGGCGCAGGCGACTTCAACGCCAGCGTGGAAGAGCTGGCCCTGCTCGCCCGTTCCGCCGGGGCCGAACCCATCACCACCATCACCGCCAAGCGCAGCAGCCCGGACGCCGCCTATTTTGTCGGCACCGGCAAGGCCGACGAGATCGGCCTCGCCTGCGCGGCCGAGAACATCGAGATCGTGATTTTCAATCACGCCCTGTCGCCGGCGCAGCAGCGCAATCTGGAAAAGCGCCTGAACATCCGCGTGCTCGACCGTACCAGCCTGATCCTCGACATTTTCGCGCAGCGCGCCAAGAGTCACGAGGGCAAGCTGCAGGTCGAACTGGCCCAGCTGCAGCACCTGGCCACGCGCCTGATCCGCGGCTGGACTCACCTGGAACGGCAAAAGGGCGGTATCGGCCTGCGCGGTCCCGGTGAAACCCAGCTCGAGACCGACCGCCGCCTGATCGGCGAGCGCGTGAAAGCGTTGCGCGCGCGCCTGGCCAAGCTGCGCAAGCAGCACGAGACCCAGCGCCGTTCGCGCAACCGCACCAGCACCTTTTCCGTCTCGCTGGTGGGTTACACCAACGCCGGCAAGTCGACCCTGTTCAATGCGCTGACCAAGGCCGGCGTGTATGTCGCCAACCAGCTGTTCGCCACGCTGGACACCACCTCGCGCCGCGTGTACCTGGGCGCGGAAGTGGGCAACGTGGTCGTGTCCGATACGGTCGGCTTCGTGCGCGAGCTGCCGCACCAGCTGGTGGCGGCGTTTCGCGCCACGCTGGAAGAAACCATTCACGCCGACTTGCTGCTGCACGTCGTCGACGGCGCCAGCCCGGTGCGGATGGAGCAGATCGAACAGGTCAACCTGGTATTGAAAGAGATCGGCGCCGATCACATTCCGCAGATTTTGGTGTGGAACAAGATCGATGCCGCCGGGCTGGATCCGGCTGTGGAGCGGGGCGAGGAGGGACAGATCTCGCGCGTGTTCCTCAGTGCCCATACCGGCGCGGGCCTGGACCTGCTGCGCGACGCCATCGTCGAAGCGGCCAAGTCCGCGCCCGGTCTGACCCATCTGTTTGAAGAGCAGGACGATGCCGAACCGGATGACGGCGATGCCGACGCCGACGACGACGCGGAGCTGGACGTAGCGGCGTATGACGCCGCCGCCGACGACGAAGCCGATGACGACGCCGACGCCGCCACACCGGCCGAAATTCTAACCTCCACCCATGTCGGACCACGCTAGCATGCTCGCACAATTATTCAAACGCATAGGCATTTCGCTGTCGCTCAATGATCCGCGCTGGGGCCGCAAGCCCCAGGACGATCACAAGGCCAACGAAGGCCGCAAGCCGGGCGAAGGCCCGCCTGACCTCGACCAGATGTGGCGCGATTTCAACGCGCGCCTGAACCGTCTGTTCGGCCAGAAGAACAACAACGGCGGCGGCGGCGCGGACCCCGGTCCCTATCGTCCCGAGATGAAAGGCGCCGGCGTCACCGTGGGCGTGGTGGCGGCCATCATCGCCTTCATCTGGCTGGCCAGCGGCTCGTTCATCGTGCAGGAAGGGCAGGGGGCCGTGGTCACCACCTTCGGGCGCCTGAGCCATGTCGCCGGTCCGGGCTTCAACTGGCGCTGGCCGGCGCCGATCCAGAACCACGAGACGGTCAACATCTCGCAGGTGCGCACGGCCGAAATCGGCTACCGCGGGTCGGTCCGGGCCAAGAACCCCAAAGAAGCGCTGATGCTGACGGACGACGAGAACATCATCGACATCCAGTTCGCCGTGCAGTACACGCTGAAAGACCCGGTCGCCTGGCTGTACAACAACCGCGACCAGGATGACACCGTGCGCCAGGTTGCCGAAACGGCGATCCGCGAAGTGGTCGGGCGCAGCAAGATGGACTTCGTACTGTACGAAGGCCGCGAAAAGGTGGCCAACGACGTGCACGCGCTGATGCAGAAGATCGTCGACGGCTACGTGCTCGGCGCGCAGATCACCAACGTGACCATGCAGGGCGTGCAGCCGCCGGAGCAGGTGCAGGGCGCCTTCGACGATGCCGTCAAGGCTGGCCAGGACCGCGAACGGGCCAAGAACGAGGGCCAGGCGTACGCCAACGACGTGATTCCCCGCGCCCGTGGTAACGCCTTCCGCCTGATGCAGGAAGCCGAAGCCTACCGCGCCATGGTGACCGAGAACGCCACCGGTAACGCGGCCCGCTTTACGCAAGTGATGACCGAGTACCAGAAAGCGCCCGCTGTCACGCGCGACCGCATGTACCTCGACACCATGCAGCAGATCTTCACCAGCGCCAGCAAGGTGATGGTCGACGCCAAGTCGGGCAGCAACCTGCTGTACCTGCCGCTGGACCGCCTGATCGCCCAGACCGCCGCCAACGACGCCGCGGTCGGCGCCAAGTCCGGACCTGTGACCACCCCCGCCGTGCCGGTACCGGCCGACATCATGCAACCGTTAGAGCAGGTGCGCCAGCGCGATAACCGCAGCCGCGAATCCTCACGTGACCGGGAGATCCGCTAATGAACCGCTTTGTTACCCTGTTTGTCGCCCTGTTCATCGGCGCGATGATCATTTCCTCCACCGTGTTCGTGGTGGACCAGCGCCGCTACGCCATGGTGTTCTCGTTCGGTAAGATGGTGGGCGAAGAGATCAAGGAGCCGGGGCTGCACTTCAAGCTGCCGCCGCCGTTCCAGAACGTGATCTACATGGACAAGCGCGTGCTGACGCTGGACACGCCCGACGCCGACCGCTTCATCACGGCCGAGAAGAAGAACATTTTGGTCGATGCTTTCGTCAAGTGGCGCATCGTCACCCCGAAAACGTTTTACGTCAGCTTCGGCGGCGATGAGAACCGGGCGCGCGACCGCATGTCGCAGATCGTCAAGGCGGCGCTGAACGACGAAATCACCAAGCGCACGGTGCGCGAAGTGATCTCCGGCGAGCGCGGCAAGGTGATGGAAGCGATCCGCAACAAGGTCGTGGCCGAAGCGACCCAGATCGGCGTGCAGATCATCGACGTGCGCTTGAAGCGCGTCGATTACGTCGAGCAGATCAACGCCTCGGTGTACGAGCGCATGAAGGCCGAGCGCGTGCGCGTGGCCAACGAACTGCGCTCGACCGGTTCGGCCGAATCGGAAAAGATCCGCGCCGATGCGGATCGCCAGCGCACGGTGATACTGGCCGAGTCGTTCCGCGACGCCGAAAAGATCAAGGGCGATGGCGACGCCAAGGCATCGCAGATCTACGCCGAAGCGTTCGGCAAGAACCCCGAGTTTTACAAGTTCTACCGTTCGCTGGAAGCCTACCGCGCCACCTTCAAGAACCATGGCGACGTGATGGTGCTCGATTCCGGTTCGGAGTTCTTCAAGTATTTCCGCAGTCCCGGTGCGGGCGGCGGGGCGGCGCCGAAGAAGTAAGCATAGAGCGAGTAAGCAACAGAGCGATGCGGCAAGCCGCAGAATTAAACAGCACCGTCGCACCAAAAACCGTCGTCCCCGCGCAGGCGGGGATCCATAGCACCATCGAGTAGTGTTGCAATCATCGCGGATTGCGTCACGAAGCCGAGGGAGTATGGGTCCCCGCCTGCGCGGGGACGACGGTTTTTTTGCGCAAATGATTTCAGGCCGATTTTGCGGATGATTTCGAATAAGTGACGCCTCAACAACTTCCCAATCCACATTTCTTGGCGCTCCCGGGTGGTTTTCGGGTAAAATCGATGGTTCGGCGCGAACTTTTACGCCCTGCATGGCGCACGTGACCCGTCCGTCGCCAGCTGATTGGCTCCTTGGCTAGTCCTTTATTAACCACCCCCGTTACCGCTTTCCGCCCATGCCGAATTGGCTCCTGCCTGAAAATATCGCCGATGTCCTGCCGTCCGAAGCGCGCAAGATCGAAGAGTTGCGCCGCCTGATGCTGGACAACTTCCGTAGCTACGGCTACGAGCTGGTGATGCCGCCGTTGCTGGAGTACGTCGATTCGCTGCTGACCGGCGCCGGCGCCGACACCGACCTGCGCACCTTCAAGCTGGTCGACCAGATTTCCGGCCGCATGCTGGGCCTGCGCGCCGACATGACGATCCAGGTCGCGCGCATCGACGCCCACTTGCTCAACCGCGCCTCGGTCACCCGCCTCTGTTACGCGGGCAGCGTGCTGCATACCCGCCCGAGCGGCCTGCACGCCACGCGCGAGCCGCTGCAGATCGGCGCCGAAATCTACGGCCACGCCGGCCTGGAAGCGGACGCCGAAATCCAGGAACTGGCGCTGGCCTCGCTGGCCATGTCCGGCTTTCCCGATGTGCGGCTGGACCTGACGCATGTTGGCGTGCTGCGCGCCATCCTCGACCAGGACCCGCGCGCCGCCGCCGACCAGGCCGCCTTGGTGTGCATGCTGCGTGCGAAAGACCTGCCCGACCTGCAAGCGATCAGTAAAGATTATCTGCCGGCCACCCGTGCCGCGCTGCTGGCGCTGCCGAACCTGTACGGCGACGTCGACGTGCTGGCTAAAGCCCGCGAAGTGCTGCCGGCCTACCCGGGCGTCACGCGCGCGCTGGCCGAACTGGCCGCGCTGTCGGCCTCGGCCATCGGTCGTGCTGAAGTGGCCATCGATCTGGCCGACCTGCGCGGCTACCAGTACGAAAGCGGCGCCATGTTCGCGCTGTACGTGCCGGGCCTGCCCAACGCCGTGGCGCGGGGCGGGCGTTACGACCATGTGGGCGAAGCATTCGGCCGGGCCCGGCCCGCGACCGGCTTTTCGCTCGACCTGCGCGAACTGGCGCGGCTGCTGCCGACCGCCGAGCGCAAGCATTCGATCCGCGCGCCGTGGGGCAATGCCCCCGAGCTGCGCGAGCAAATCGCCGCCCTGCGCAAGGCCGGCGAAGTGGTGATCCAGTCTCTGCCGGGTCACGACAACGAGCAGGACGAGTTCGAGTGCGATCGCGTACTCGTCCTCGAAGACAGTAACTGGATTCTCAAAACCTTAGGCTAAGTGTGATGTCAAAGAAAAACGTGGCAAAAAACGTCGTCGTCATCGGTACCCAATGGGGCGATGAAGGCAAGGGCAAAATCGTCGATTGGCTGACCGATCACGCGCAAGGCGTGGTGCGCTTTCAGGGCGGCCACAATGCGGGGCATACGCTGGTCATCAATGGCCAGAAAACGGCGCTGCAACTGATCCCGTCGGGCATCATGCGCGAAGGCGTGGCCTGCTACATCGGTAACGGTGTGGTGGTGTCGGTGCCGGACGTGATGCGCGAAATCGACAAGCTGCAAGTGGCCGGCGTCGAAGTGGTCTCGCGTCTGAAGATTTCGGAAGCGTCCCCGGCGATTCTGCCGTACCACGTCGCCATCGACGTGGCGCGCGAAGTGGCCCGTGGCGCCGCCAAGATCGGCACCACCGGCAAGGGCATCGGCCCGACCTACGAAGACAAGGTGGCACGCCGCGCGATCCGTATCGCCGACATGCTCAACGAACAGCGTTTCGGCGAAAAACTGCGCGAAAACCTGGACTACCATAACTTCGTGCTGACCAACTACCTGAAAGCCGACGCGGTCGACTTCCAGAAAACCTTCGACGACGCCATGGCCCTGGTGCCGCGTCTGAAACCGATGGTCGCCGACGTCTCGTCCGCGCTGTACGCCGCCCACAAGGCCGGCGGCAACCTGCTGTTCGAAGGCGCGCAAGGCTCGCTGCTGGACGTCGACCACGGTACCTATCCGTTCGTGACCTCGTCGAACTGCGTGGCCGGCAACGCCGCCGCCGGTTCCGGCGTGGGCCCGAACATGTTGCACTACATCCTGGGCATCACCAAGGCGTACACGACCCGTGTGGGTTCCGGTCCGTTCCCGTCCGAACTGCCGACCGACGCCGGCGTGGGCGAGCACCTGTCGCGCGTAGGCCACGAATTCGGCACCGTGACGGGCCGCGCCCGCCGCTGCGGCTGGTTCGACGCCGCGCTGCTGCGCCGCTCGGTGCAGATCAACGGCGTGTCGGGCATGTGCCTGACCAAGCTCGACGTGCTGGACGGCATCGAGTCGCTCAAGCTGTGCACCGGCTACAAGCTGGACGGCCGTGATGTCGACATCTTCCCGGTCGGCGCGGAAGACGCGGCGCGCTGCGTGCCCGTCTACGAAGAGATGCCGGGCTGGAAAGAGAACACCGTCGGCGCCAAGTCGCTGGCCGAGCTGCCAAGCGCCGCGCGCGCTTACATCAAGCGCATCGAAGAGCTGGTCGGCGTGCCGGTGGACATGGTATCGACCGGTCCCGACCGCGTTGAGACCATCGTGCTGCGTCACCCGTTCGAGTAACGTTCGAGTAACGTTCACGTAATTGAGTCACCAGGTAAGCGCGGCATCGCAATCGCGCACGGCGCTTACCTCTATCCAACAAGGAAGCAATATGAGCACGCCACCGACAACCGACAAAGATCTGTGGGTTTCATGGGATGAGTATCACCGCTTGATCGAGCGGCTTGCACTCAAGGTGTATGAATCAGGCTGGAAGTTCGACCAGGTGCTGTGCCTGGCGCGTGGGGGAGTGCGTCCGGGCGACGTGTTCTCGCGCATCTTCGACGTGCCGCTGGCGATCCTGTCGACCAGCTCGTACCGCGAAGAAGCCGGCACCGTGCGCGGCGATCTGGACATTGCCAAGTACATGACGATGACCAAGGGGCCGCTGGCCGGCAAGATCCTGCTGGTGGACGATCTGGCCGACTCGGGCGTCACGCTCGACAAGGTGACCCGTCACCTGAGCGAAAATTTCAGCGGCGTCACGGAAGTGAAGTCGGCGGTGATCTGGGTGAAAGGCTGCTCGTCGATCCGTCCGGACTACTTCCTGGAAGATCTGCCGCACAACCCGTGGATCCATCAGCCGTTCGAAGACTACGACGGCCTGCGCCCGCACCAGCTGTCGGCGTGGCTGAAGAAGTTCGATAAGCCGGCGTAAGCCAGCAGAGGGCTAGAGCGATTAGATCCAGAAAAGCCAATGGATACGACAGAGTAAATCGAAGTAGATAGCCTCAAAACCGTCGTCCTCGCGAAGGCGAGGATCCATAGCGCATATGAGCAGAGTTACCATCAAGCTCCGACGTGCTATGGGTCCCCGCCTTCGCGGGGACGTTGTTTTTTCTACCTTGGCTTTTCATTTAACGGTTTCGGCCTAGCCATCACGGCGCGCGCAAAATGCACCGCACTAAGCCGCCTCCCGCTGCCCACCCAACCGCCACGTATTGCGCCCAGCCTCCTTGGCCCGGTACAGCGCCAGATCGGCCGCCTTGTACAAGCCATCCACACCCGACTGACTGACCTCGAAGCGCGCCGCGCCCACGCTGGCACTGATGCGCATGGTCACGTCGCCAAACACCACCGGTTCGGCCAGGCTGCCCACGATGCGGTTGCAGATGCTGCCGATGGTGTGCTCATCGACCAGCCCTGTGAGCAGCACGGCGAATTCATCGCCGCCCAGCCTTACCACCCGGTCCGCCTCGCGCACAGCCAGCTTCAGGCGCTGGGCCGCCTCCACCAGCAAGGCGTCGCCGGCATCATGCCCCAGCGTGTCGTTGACCGCCTTGAAGTGGTCCAGGTCGATCAGCAGCAACCCGAAAGTACCGCCGCCGCGCTGCGCCTGCGCGGCCAGATGGCGCATCTCGTCGTTGAACAGGCGTCGGTTGGGCAAGCCCGTGAGCGGATCGGCATACGCCAGCGTTTCCAGCTTGCTCTGGATGGTGCGCAGCTCGGCGGTGCGCACGTTGACCATGTCTTCCAGTTCGTGCTGGCGGCGCCGCAGCAGGGTGGTGCGGGCCTGGATCAGGGCGATGACCAGCAGCAGACCCGCCAGCGTGCCCAGCACATGCACCCAGCTCTTCTGATGCCAGGCCGGCAGTACCCGCACCGGCACATCGAGCTGCACGGGCGCGGGCGCGCTGCGGCTGGTGCCGCGCAGCTGCAGCGTGTAGTCGCCCGGCGGCAGGTTGTTGTAGCTGGCGCGGCGCAGGCTGGTGTCGCTGTCGATCCAGCCGCTGTCGAAGCCGGCCAGCCGGTATTGATAGCGGCTCAGCTCGGGCGCCGAATAGTCGAGCGCGGCGAACTCCAGCGCGAAACCGCGCTCGCGCCCGGCCGGGGTGATGACCAGCGGCGCCGGGGTGGGCGCCGGCATGCCCGCGCTGCGGTTGAACGGCCCCACCGGCACCTGGCGGCTGCCCAGGGTCAGCTGGGTCAGCACCACCGGCGCAACATAGCTGATCTCCTTGAGTTCCTTGGGGCGCACGATGGTCAGGCCCGACAAGCCGCCGAAGTACAGGTCGCCGTTGGCGCCGTGGGCGCCGGAACTGGTCCAGTAAGTGGGCACGTGCACGCCGTCGGCCGCACCCAGCTTGCGGATTTTGAAGCTGACCGGATCGATGCGCGCCAGCCCGTTGTCGGTGCTGGCCCAGATCATGCCTTGATTGTCTTCCAGCACCTTGTTGACGCCGTTGTCGGGCAAGCCCTGGTCGACGCCGAAGCGGCGGAACCAGCGCCGGCCGCCCGCATCGGTGCGCTCGAGCAGGGCGATGCCGGAGCTGAAGGTCGACACCCACAGCCGGCCGCGCTTGTCGAGCAGCAGGGCGGACACGAAGCCGGGCGGAATGCGGGTCGGATCGGTGACGTCGCCCGGCAGGATTTCGAGGGCGCGCGAGCCCCGCTCGATGCGCGCCAGGCCCGCGCGGGTGCCGAACCACACGCTGCCGTCGGGCAGCGGCAGGATGCACGTCACGCGCGTGTCGGGCAGGCCGGCGGCCTCGTGGCGCAGCAAGGCCGGCTTGCTGGCGTTGCTGATATCCAGCGCCCATAAGCCGTCCAGCCCGCCCATCCACAGCACGCCGTCGGCGTAGCTCAACGCCCACACCGACGCGCTGCCATCCCGGGAGGGAATCACCACGCGTTCCATGTGCGTGCCATCGCCGCGGCTGCGGAACAGCCCCTGCTGGGTACCCAGATAGACGCTGTCGTCGGGGCCGTTGGTCATGGCCAGCACGCGCCCCTTGGGCAAGCCGCCGGCCGCGTGGGTGGCGCCCGGCTGCAACTCGCCCACGCTGCCCGACATGGGGTCGACGATGTCGATGCCGCCGCCGGTGACGGCCATCCACACGCGGCCGTCGGGGCGCACCAGCATGGTCGGCACGCTGAGCTTGTTGCCGCTCTTGCTGCCCGTCGAGCGCACGGTGACGAATGCGCGCGGACGCGGGTCGTGCAGGCTCATGGCCTCGTTGGAACCGAGGAAAATCTGGCCGCTGCGCTCGCGAAACAGCGTGAGCACATCGTTGTCGTGCAGGCTGTCGGCGGTGCCGGCGATGTTGCGCAGGCGGCGTGTGCGGCCGCTGGCCACGTCCAGTTCGACGATGCCGGCGCCCTCGGTGGCCATCCACATGGTGCCGGTGCGGGTTTCGACGATGGAAAACACCCGCTCGCTTTGCAGCGCCTGGGTGACGCCCGTTTCGCGCACCGCGCGCGCCGCCTTGCCGGCGCCGTCGATGACGAAGGCGCCGGCGGTACGGGTGCCGATCCACACCCGGCCGGCAGTGTCCTGGTACAGCGTGCCCACCGCCGGCTCGGCCTGGCCCGGCTCGGCCAGCGCCACCGGCATCAGCGGCGCGCGGTTGTGCGGCCGGCGCCACAGGCCGTGGCGGGTGCCCACCCATAGCGCGCCGCTGCGGTCGCGCAGCAGCGACTCGATGCCGCCTTCGGGCAGCTGGGCCGCGCCGATCTGCGGCGTGCCGCTGGAGGATGGCCAGACCTTCCCCTGGGCGTCGATGCGCTCCAGGCCGCCGCCGGTGCCGATCCAGATGCCGCCTTCGCCATCGTCGGCCAGCGCCGAGACGCGCGCGTGCGACAGCCCGCCGGTGCCAACGCCCGCGCCGATGTTGATGAAGTTGTCATTGGCGGCATCGTAGCGTGCCAGACCGCCGGCGCTGGTGCCGATCCACAGGTTGCCGCCGCGGTCGACCAGCAGGGCATGGATGTAGCCGTCAGCCAGCGAATTGGCGCGCGCGACGTTGGCTTCGTAGCGGCGCAGCTTGTAGCCGTCCCAGCGGATCAGTCCCGATTGCGTGCCCATCCACACAAAGCCGCTGCGGTCCTGGGCGAACGAGGTGCCGACGCCCAGCGCGGGAGCGACCTGGTGCACGAAGGAGGTATGTGCCATGGCAGCCCAGGGCTGGTCGGCGGGCGCTGCGCTGGCCGGGTGGCACAGCAGTAGCGCTGACAGCGGGAGCGCGGCCAGGCGCCGCGCTGCCGACAGGAGCGCGGGCAAGCGGGCCGGGACGGGCGTCGCAACGATGCGGGGCAGGGGGTGCATGGGCTGTAACTTGAATTGCCGCAAGGAATTGCTCACTATACACGGCACAGCCGTGCGCTGCCGAGTGTGTCTACTAAAAGCCGGCGGTAACAACATTTTTGGGGCTGCGCAACAACATCCGACGGCGCTTGCCAACACGCCGCGCGACGACCGCCGCTAACAAGATTCCGGGGTGGAATTCCTGTCGATGGACACGTTATGATGCGGCATGACCCAATCCTTCATCCAAACCTTCATCCTGCTGATCCTCGTTACCGATCCGTTCGGCAACGTTCCCCTGTTCGTCAGCGCCATGTCGCAAGTGCCGCGCGAACGGCGCTGGAAGGTGGTGGTGCGCGAATGCCTGATCGCGTTCGCCGTGCTGCTGCTGTTCATGTTCTTCGGCCGTCACTTGCTGGCGGCCATGCACCTGTCTGAAATCTCGCTGCGCATCGGCGGCAGCGTGATCCTGTTCCTGATCGCCTTGCGCATGGTGTTCCCACAGCCGGGCGGGCCGTTCGGGGAAGACGGCAAGGGTGGCGAGCCGTTCATCGTACCGCTGGCCATTCCCGCCATCGCCGGGCCGTCGGCGCTGGCCACGGTGCTGCTGTTTTCCTCCGACACCACCGAGGAAGTCATGGTGCACGTCGGTGCGCTGACCGCCGTGGCGGTGGTGTGGCTGGCCGTATTCCTCAGCGCCGAGCGCTTGCAGAACCGCCTTGGCCCGCAGGTGATGACGGCATTCGAACGGCTGATGGGTCTGATTCTCAGCGCCATGGCAGTGGAAATGTTCTTGGCCGGAATACGGGAGTTCATCAAGTCGGTGTAATTGTGATTAAAGCGCAACCTTATGCATTTAATCTTTAACGCGGACCGCATAAGTGTTGTGTTAATTGCTAGAATATGGGTCCCCATCCATCTTTCCAGACCGTCATGAACCTCTTCCGCATGTCCCTTCTTGCCGCGCTCGTCGCCGGCGCCGCCAGCGTGCATGCCCAGGAAACCAGCTCCAACGTCGAAAAGTGCGAGCGGCCCTTGGGCACCATCGCCGTCAGCGAAAACGCCGGCGCCAGCAGCGCGCAGCTGCAAAGCTACGGCCTCGGTTCCCCCGTGTCGCTGCTGCGCATCATGATCCAGCAGTCCGGGTGCTTCACCGTGCTCGAACGCGGCGTGGCAATGCAAAACATGCAGGAAGAGCGGGCCCTGGCCGCCAGCGGCGAAACGCTCAGCGGCACCAACATCGGCAAGGGCCAGATGCAGGCCGCCGACTTCGTCATGACGCCGGGCGTCCAGTTTGCCGCAGCCAACACGGGCGGCGTGGGCGGCGCGCTCTCCACCTACGGCGGACGCTTCCTCGGTGGCCTGGGTGGCATCGTGGGCGGTCTGGCAGGCAACCTCAAATTCAAGGAAGCCCAGACCAGCCTGCTGATCGCCGACGTGCGCTCCGGCATCCAGGTGGCGGCGGCCGAAGGCATCGCCAAGACCACCGACTTCGGCATTTCGGGCTGGAACTGGGGCGGCGGCGGGTACGAGCGGCTGGGCGGCTATACCAATACGCCGGAAGGCAAGATGGTCGCCGCCAGCTTGCTGGACAACTACAACAAGATCGTGCTGACCATCCGCAATCAGAGCAGCCTGGTGCGCACCAGCAGCGCCGCCGCCAAGGTCAACGCCACCGCGTCCACGCGCGCCGGCGTGCCGGTGGCGGGCGGCGCCAGTGTGTTTGCGCGCTTGTCGAGCGTGAAGGTGTACAGCGAGCCGCGCACCAGCAGCAAGTTGATGGGCACGCTCAAGCGCCAGGAAGAAGCCATTGCCACCGGCGAAGAGCGCGACGGCTTCGTGCGCATCGATGGCGAGAACGTGTCGGGCGGCTGGGTGCAAAAGACCCTGGTGGCGACGGCTCCGGCTCCACAATAACAGCAGCGTCAGTCTCGCTGACACCGCTGTTCGACATTCCCTGCGCAGGTATCCGGCCCCGTTTTGCCGGCTGCCTGCGCAGCTAAGCTATTTACCTATTTCCCCAGGATCGAGACCACGTTGTCGGTCCCCGGCGCGCCAAAGGCTTGCTGCTTGAGTACATGCAGCTGGTCGCGCACCTGCGCCGCTTTCTCGAATTCGAGATTCTTGGCGTGGTCGATCATCAGTTTTTCCAGGCGCTTGATCTCTTTGCCGATCTGCTTTTCGCTCATCGACTCGATCTTCGCCGTTTCCTTTTCCGACTCCATGGTCTCGCGCGCCTGCTGCGGGCTGTACACGCCGTCGATCAGATCCTTGATCTGCTTCTTGATGCCGACCGGGGTAATGCCGTTTGCCGTATTAAACGCGATCTGCTTGGCGCGGCGCCGTTCCGTTTCGCCGATGGCGCGCGTCATGGAATCGGTCATGTTATCGGCGTACAGGATCGCCACGCCATTCAGGTTACGGGCGGCGCGGCCGATGGTCTGGATCAGGCTGCGCTCGGAGCGCAGAAAGCCTTCCTTGTCGGCGTCAAGAATGGCCACCAGCGACACTTCCGGCAAGTCCAGACCCTCGCGCAGCAGGTTAATCCCGACCAGCACATCGAAGGTGCCCAACCGCAGGTCGCGCAGAATCTCCACCCGTTCCACCGTTTCGATATCGCTGTGCAGATAGCGCACCTTGATGCCGTGGTCGGTCAGGTATTCCGTCAACTGCTCGGCCATGCGCTTGGTCAGGGTGGTCACCAGCACGCGCTCGTCTTTCTTGACCCGTTCCTGAATCTCCGACATCAGGTCGTCGACCTGGGTGCGGGCGGGTTTCACGATCACCAGCGGATCGACCAGGCCGGTCGGGCGCACCACCTGTTCGACCACATTATCGGCGTGCGTGTTCTCATACTCGGCCGGCGTGGCCGATACAAACACGGTCTGGCGCAGCTTGCCCTCGAATTCGGAAAACTTCAGCGGCCGGTTATCCAGCGCCGACGGCAGGCGGAAACCGTAATCGACCAGATTGGTTTTGCGCGCGCGGTCGCCGTTGTACATGGCGTTGAGCTGGCCCACCAGCACGTGCGACTCGTCCAGGAACATGATGGCGTCCTTGGGCAGGTAATCGACCAGGGTCGGCGGCGGCTCGCCCGGCATGGCGCCGGACAGATGGCGCGAGTAGTTCTCGATGCCTTTGGTAAAACCGATTTCGGCCATCATCTCCAGGTCGAAGCGGGTGCGCTGTTCCAGCCGTTGTTCCTCGATCAGCTTGTTCTCTTTGCGGAAGTATTCCAGCCGGTCGCGCAGTTCCAGCTTGATCGATTCGATCGCCCGCAGCACGGTGCTGCGCGGGGTCACGTAGTGCGAGCCGGGGTAGACGGTAAAGCGCGGGATCTTCTGGCGCACGCGCCCCGTGAGCGGGTCGAACAGCTGCAGCGACTCGATCTCGTCGTCGAACATTTCAACGCGGATGGCCAGCTCGGCATGCTCGGCCGGGAAGATGTCGATGGTGTCGCCGCGCACGCGGAACGTGCCGCGTCCGAAGTCGACCTCATTGCGCGTGTACTGCATCTGGATCAGGCGCGCGATCACGTCGCGCTGCGCCACTTTATCCTTGGCGCGCAGGGTCAGGATCATCTGGTGGTATTCGCTGGGATTACCGATACCGTAAATGGCCGACACGGTGGCCACGATAACCACGTCGCGCCGTTCCATCAGCGACTTGGTGCACGACAGGCGCATCTGCTCGATATGCTCGTTGATCGACGAGTCTTTTTCGATGAACAGGTCGCGCTGCGGCACATACGCTTCCGGCTGATAGTAATCGTAGTAGCTGACGAAATACTCGACCGCGTTTTGCGGAAAGAATTCGCGGAACTCCGAATACAGCTGCGCCGCCAGGGTTTTATTCGGCGCAAATATAATCGCCGGACGGCCCGCGCGGGCAATCACGTTGGCCATCGTGTAGGTCTTGCCCGAGCCGGTCACGCCCAGCAGGGTCTGGAACGACAGGCCGTCGTTGATGCCTTCGATCAGGCCCGCAATCGCGGTCGGCTGGTCGCCGGCCGGGGCGAACGGCTGGTGCAGCTTGAAGGGCGAATCGGGGAAGGTCACCACGGTTGGTGCCGGGTCATTTGCTACGGATAATTCAGCCATACGATCAGACCTTTGTTAAAATGGGAGTCCGCTTGCGACCCGTTGACGACCTGGGCCGCTGTCTATACAACTTCAGCACACCGACAAACTACCACGATGACTTCACCTGCTTCCGCCAGTATCTTCAGCGCCATCGACATGGCGCCGCGCGACCCGATCTTGGGCATCACCGAGGCATTCAACGCCGACACCAATCCGCAGAAAATCAACCTGGGCGTGGGTGTCTATTATGACGATAACGGCAAAGTTCCGCTGCTCGCTTGCGTGCGTAAAGCCGAAGAAATCCTGATGGAGCAAAACGCTCCGCGCACCTATCTGCCGATCGAAGGCCTGGCCGCGTACGACAAGGCGGTGCAAGAGCTGGTATTTGGCGCCGACAGCGCCATTATTCAAGAGAAGCGCGCCATTACCGTGCAGGCCGTGGGCGGCACCGGCGCACTGAAAATCGGCGCCGATTTCCTGCAGCGTTTCGCGCCCGGCGCACAGGTGTATATCAGCGATCCAAGCTGGGAAAACCACCGCGCCCTGTTTGAAAGCGCGGGCTTTACCGTCAACACGTACAGCTACTACGATGCGGCCACCCGCGGCGTGAATTTCGACGGCATGATCGGCGACATCAAGGCCATGCCTAAAGGCTCCATCGTGCTGCTGCACGCGTGCTGCCACAATCCGACCGGCGCCGACATCACTGCGGCCCAGTGGGATGAAGTGATCGCCGCGGTGACCGCCGGCGGCCTGATTCCTTTCCTCGACATGGCTTACCAGGGTTTTGGCACCGGCATCGCCGAAGACGGCGCCGTGGTGGCCAAGTTCGCCGCCGCCGGCGTGCCGCTGCTGATCTCCAATTCGTTCTCCAAGTCGTTCTCGCTGTACGGCGAGCGCGTGGGCGCGTTGTCGGTGGTGGGCGCGAGCGCCGAAGAAGCGGCCCGTCTGCTGTCGCAACTCAAGCGTGTGGTGCGCACCAACTATTCGAATCCGCCTATGCACGGCGGCAAAGTGGTGGCCACCGCGCTGACCACCCCGGAACTGCGTCAGCTGTGGGAAGAGGAACTGGCCGGCATGCGCGTGCGCATCAAGGAAATGCGCGAAGCGTTCGTGACCAAGCTGAAAGAAAAAGCGCCGTCGCACAACTTCGATTTCGTGCGCGAGCAGGTGGGCATGTTCTCGTACTCGGGCTTGACCAAAGAGCAAGTCGAGAAGCTGCGCGCCGAGTCGATCTACGCCGTGGACACGGGCCGCATCTGCGTGGCTGCCCTGAATTCGAAAAATATCGACCGCGTCATTGACGCGATTGCGAAAGTCCTCTAAACTCTTGCTTCTTCGGATTTGAGCGCAAGCAAGAGTCCGAAAGGCAGCAAACCAGTCCAATCGCAGCGCCGTCCGGAGTTCAACCTTGACAGTGCAGGTCGCAGCGGACATAATGTTGCCTCTTTTCCCTGATAGCTCAGTTGGTAGAGCGACGGACTGTTAATCCGCAGGTCCCTGGTTCGAGTCCAGGTCGGGGAGCCAGAATATGCGGTGTGTGAATGCCGCTTGATAAAGAGTTACCCGCTTCGGCCGGTAGCTCTTTTTTCATTGCAGCGCCGGTTTTTCAGGTGGTTCAATCTTGCACGCGGCATTCGATTTAATGTGTGGTTGCTTTATCATGTAATGGCTCACTGACCTGTTGGCCCTACCGAAAGACCACAACCATGGCAACCCATCCGCTGTCACCCGCCGCGCTGCCTGTCCAGCGCCGCATCGCGATTGTTCCTGCCGCCTTGCGCATGACGATTCGATCTGCCCTCGTGGTACTGGCAAGCGCTGCCGCGCTCGCCTGTAGCCCCGTGCTTGCCGCGCCGCCTCAGCCCGACTTCCTCTCAGCGAACATGGACCGCAGCGTCGATCCCGGCAAGGACTTTTTCCGTTACGCCAACGGCGGCTGGCTCAAACGCAACCCGATTCCGCCGTCGGAGGCGTCGTGGGGTATCGGCAAGGCCGTCGAAGAGCAGTTGTATGTGAATCTGCGCAAGATAAACGATGACGCCGCCGGCGCGTCTCAGACGCCCGGCAGCAGCGCGCAGCAAATCGGCGACTTCTGGCGCGTCGCGATGGATGGCGCCAAGGCTGAACAGCTGGGCATCGCGCCATTGAAAAGCGAATTGGCCCGCATCGATGCGATCAAATCTCCACGCGATGCTGTCGAGGCAGGCTTCGCCCTGCAACCGCTGGGCGTGGACGCGTTCTTCAGCATCGGGGTCGATCAGGATGCCAAGGCCAGCGACCAGATGGCGGTGTATCTGAATCAGGGCGGCCTCGGCTTGCCCGACCGCGATTACTACGCCAGCCGCGACAAGAACGTCGTGCAAACGCGCCGGCAATACGCCAGCCATATCGCGCGCACGCTGATGCTGCTGGGACGCGAGAGTGGCGCAGCCAGCAAGGCGGCCGCGCAGGTGGTCGCGTTCGAAACGGCGCTGGCGGCCGTATCGCGCAAGCTGGAAGACTTGCGCGATCCGCACGCCAACTACAACAAGATCGCGCTGGCCGACGTGTCCGCCACGCTGACGCCGTCGATCCGCTGGGCCGATCAGCTGGCCGGCTGGAACGTGCGTCCGAGCCACGTGATCGTGGGCCAGCCGGAATTTTTCCGCGGCCTGGAAGCGTTGCTGGCGCGCACCCCGGCGCCGGTGCTGCAGGATTATTTGCGTTATCACCTGGTCGATGCCCATGCGCCGTATCTGAGCAAACAGTTTGACGACGAGCACTTCAGTTTCGCCGGCAAGGTGCTGGGCGGCCAGAAGGAGCCGCGCGAGCGCTGGAAGCGCGTGCTCGACGCGCAGGGCGACGCCATGGGCATGGTGATGGGGCAAATCTTTGTCACGCAACACTTCAACGCCACGGCGAAGAAGCGCTATGTCGACATGGTCGAAGCGATTCGTGCGGCGTATCTTGAGCGCATCAATAAGCTGTCGTGGATGAGCGAGACCACCAAGGTGCAGGCGCGCGCCAAGCTGGCCTCGATCACGCCCAAGGTGGGCTATCCGGACAAGTGGAAGGATTACAGCACCCTGGCCATCGGGCAGGATTCGTACTGCGCCAACATGATGGCGGCGGCGCGCTGGCATTTTGCCGACATGCTGGCCAAGCATGGCAAGCCGGTCGACCGCTCCGAGTGGTCGATGACGCCGCAGACCTACAACGCCTATTACAACCCGTCGAACAACGAAATCGTGCTGCCGGCGGCCATCTTCCTGATTCACGGCATCGACGATGCCGCCATCGACGACGCCGTGGTGTACGGCTATGCGGGCGCCTCCACCATCGGCCATGAAATCACCCACGGCTTCGACGACGAGGGGCGCAAGTTCGATGTCAAAGGCAATCTGACCGACTGGTGGACCGCCGACGACGCCAGGAAGTTCGACAGTGCAGCCGCCGTGATGGTCAAGCAGTACAACGATTACAAGCCGCTGCCGGGTCTGCACATCAACGGCAAGGCCAGCCTGGGTGAAAACATCGCCGATTACGGCGGCGTGCTGCTGGGGCTGGAAGCGTTCAAGAAGACCGAGCAGTACAAGGCCGGCAAGAGCATCGGCGGGCTGACCCCGACCCAGCGCTATTTCCTCGGCTACGCACTGGCCTGGATGAATCAGGAGCGCGACGCGTCGCTGCGCCGCAAACTGCTCAGCGACGTGCATGCGCCATCCAAGTGGCGCGTGCTGGGACCGCTGGCCAATATGCCGGAGTTTCACGCAGCATTCGGCATCAAGCCGGGCCAGCCGATGTACCGGCGTCCCGCCGAGCAGGTCAACATCTGGTAGCGCGGCAGGGCGGGCGGCGTGTGAGCGGGCCGGCACGACCGCGCTGTGCGGTCGCTAAAGGGCGGCATCAAAAAGATTGAAATTAGCCCTGCCCATATCGCGCTTGAGCAGCTATAATGTTGCCTCTTTTCCCTGATAGCTCAGTTGGTAGAGCGACGGACTGTTAATCCGCAGGTCCCTGGTTCGAGTCCAGGTCGGGGAGCCAGAATTAGTAAAACGAAGGAGTCACATAAAAATGTGACTCCTTTTTTTTCGTCCTTCGTGCATACGGGCCGATGGCAGCCGTTCCAACTTTATCGTGCCGGTGTCAGGCTTGCCGCTTTCGCATAGCCCTCGGCGGCGGCGCCGCAGTCGTGCTGACCACTGCGTGAACCGGGTTTGTCACGCCAACGGAAACGCGTCGCCAGAGCGAATCGTCTAGAATATTTTCCTTCGATAACCCGGCCACGGGCTACCTTATTCTGGAATACGATCACGATGGAACCTTCGCCAGTCAGCCGAAATTTTATCTCTCAAAAAATGGGGCGGGGAACGGCCTCGATAGTAGAAACAGGCAGACTTGCCGCGCTTGCCGTCATCGAGTTTGCCGACATCCCCGCTGTTCATGAATATGAAGTGGACCGGTCCTTGTTTCAGGCGCGCTTCCCCCATGCCAGCGACATCGACGAGATCATTGTCCGCGTCGCCTTGACGCGGGTGCACCGCGAAGCTGGCGCCGCTCCGGCGGCTCAGGCGGACAAGCGCCTGTCGCCCGAGCTGCCGCCATGGATCGGCGACTTCGCCGCCAGCCTGGATCGCAGCCAGCCCTGCGCTGCGGGTGGCGCCGAGTCGCGCGCTGCCAATGCTGAAATGGAGGCGATCGTGGAAACCGGGGTCGAGCTGCAGCGTGTTGCCGGGCGCCGTGCGGCAGCGTCCGCTATGCAGAGCGCGAATGTGCCGCTGGCGGTGATCCGGCGTGTGCTGTCCAATTCAACATCGCGCAGGCACACGACGAGCGAAGAGAATAGTGCAAACGAGGGAAACGGTTCTTAAGTTCTCTTGACTGATGTGGCAATGGAAAAAGGCTGCATCGGCGGCCTGATTCTTACAGCGAACGCGATGAGCATCGCGCCGGTGACAGAGTTACTTCTTGCCGTCGTTCTTGTGGCTTTGACGGCCGGCTTCGGCGTGCTGCTCAGGGGTGCCGCCACGGGTTCCGCTGCTGGACCCGCTACTCGAGCCACTGCCGGATTGGGAGCCGGACTGCTTATTGCTCGCGCTGTCCGAATCCTTCGACGCCGACTGCTTGCTGCCTGTGCTGTCCGACCCCTTCGATGCAGACTGCTTGTTGCCAGCGCTGTCCGAGTCTTTCGACGCGGACTGCTTGCTGCCCGAGCCTTGCGACGCCGACTGCTTGCTACCCGAATTACCATCGTTTTTGTGGCTCTGACGACCTGCCTCGGCATGCTGCTCCGGCGTGCCGCCCTGTACGCCACGGGATTGCTTGCTATTACCTGAAGCGCTACCCGACGAATTACCCGAGGTTTTTTGATTCGTAGCCATGATGTTCTCCTTGATTGGGTTGATCCTGCTTTTTTAGACTGACCGCGCCGCTGAGTACGCTTGATCAGGAGGTCTCATCATGACTGCTGGGCTAGGAGGGGCGTATCGGACGTTCAGCCCGATTACTGTCGGAACATTTAGCAAAACCCGGTAGGACTACCACCCTGATTTCCGGAATACATTGGAAATAATCAACTGGTCACCCATCGTTATCGACCGCCGGTGGGTATGCGCACGGTTGCCGACATGTTTCTTTCGTACAGTATCCGTGATGTAGAATAAAGTCTATTTTGTTACAGAATTCGTATGGTTGACGATCCCGTTTCCTGCTCAGTACTGCTCATCGATGATCAGGCGTATGCCGAAGATATCATCTCGCACGCGCTCGCCGGTTGTGCCGACGTCACCCTGCGCTACGACCCGCGCGCCGAGCAGGCCGTGGCGCTCGCCCTCGACGTGGCGGCCACGGTGGTGCTGGTGGACTTGCGCATGCCGGGTGTGGACGGTTTCGACGTGGTGCGCCTGCTGCGCGCCAATGCCCAGACCGAGCATTTGCCGGTGATCCTGCTCTCGTCCGAAGAAGACGCCGACATCAAGGCGCGCGCCTTTGCCGCCGGCGCCAACGATTACCTGGTCAAGTGGCCCGACGGGCGCGAACTGGCGGCGCGGGTGCGCTATCACAGCGCGGCCTACCTGGCCCGGCGCCAGCGCGATGAAGCCTTCATTTCGTTGCGCCGCAGCCAGGAGGAGCTGGCCGCCAGCCAGTCCGCCTTGCACCAGGCCCAGAAGATGGAAGCCATCGGCCAGCTGACCGGTGGCGTGGCGCACGATTTCAACAACGTGCTGCAGATTATCGGTGGCAACCTGCAGCTGCTCAAGCTGCTCGGCGGGGTCAGTGACAACGCCCGCAAGCGCATCGATGTGGCCTTGGCCGGTGTGGAGCGGGGCGCCAAGCTGTCGGCCCACCTGCTGGCATTCGCGCGCCGCCAGCCGTTGCAGGCGATCGTGCTCAATCCCGGCACGGTCTTGCGCGACATGGATGAAATGATGCGCCGCGTGCTCGGTCCGCGCGCCACCATCCACACCGATATCGAAGACGAGCTGTGGAGTTCCACGGTCGATCCCAGCCAGCTCAACAATGTAATCCTGAATCTGGCCATCAATGCGCGCGACGCCATGAGCGATGGCGGCACGCTGACCATTCGCGCGGCCAATATTCCCAGCGGCTCGCCCATGCTGGCCGAAGTGGGCAACGGCGACTACGTGATGGTGGAAGTGGCCGACACCGGCTGTGGCATGCCGGCTGCCGTACTGGAGCGGGCCTTCGAGCCGTTCTTCACCACCAAGCCGACCGGGCAGGGCACCGGGCTGGGCCTGTCGATGGCCTATGGGTTCGTCAAGCAGTCCGGTGGTGAGATCCTGCTCAAGAGCGAACCGGGCAAGGGCACCAGCGTCAAGATTTTCTTGCTGCGCTGCACTGACTCGGCGCCACAGGTGGAAGAGCATCCGGCCGCGCCGCTGTTTGGCGGACTGGAAACTATTTTAGTGGTGGAAGACGAAGTCGACGTGCGCACCAGCACCGTGGAACTGCTGTCGGCGCTTGGCTATCAGGTGCTCGAGGCGGAAGATGCCGCCAGTGCCGTCGCCCTGATCGAGTCGGGCGCGGTCATCGACCTGGTCTTTTCCGATGTGATGATGCCGGGACGGGTGAGCAGCCTGGAGCTGGGCGAGGTGGTGCGCGCGCGCCTGCCGTCCGCGCAGATCTTGTTTACCTCTGGCTATGCCGAAGGCGTGCTGACCCATGAAGGACGGGTCAATGCCGGCGTCAACCTGCTGCAAAAACCCTACAACGCGGACATTCTCAGTTCGCGTATCCGCCACCTGCTGCGCCGGCGCAAGCCGGACGTGCCGACGGTACGCGCCGGCTCGTCGTGAGCCACGCTGGCGCTGCTAACCTCAGTTCGGCTTGACGTAGCGGAACGAGCCCGGTGGCGGTTCGTTCAGCACCGCCCAGAAAATGCCCAGGTCGGCAATGGCACGGACGAATTCCTCGAAGTCGACCGGCTTGACCACATAGGCGTTGACCCCCAGCTCATAGCTGCGCAACAGATCCTGCTCTTCTTTCGACGACGTCAGCATGACCACCGGGATGCTTTTCAGCGCCGGCGTCGAGCGTATCATTTTCAGCACTTCCAGGCCGTCCACTTTGGGCAGTTTCAGGTCCAGCAGCACGACCGTGGGGTTGCCGGCCTGGCGGTCGGCGAAGTCGCCCTTGCACAGAAGATAATCGAGCGCCTCGGCGCCATCGCGGGAAATGATGACTTCGTTGGCAAGCTGGCTTTTCTCCAGCGCGATGAGGGTCAGCTCCAGGTCGTGGGGATTGTCTTCGACAAGGAGGATGGGCTTTAGCATGACGGTCTTATTGAGAAATGAAATTAAAAATTGGAATAAATCGTTGCCATCGAAACGCTAGTAATCAGATGGCCAGTTCGTGAGGAATACTGAAGGAGAACGTGGCCCCTTCGCCGACGACGGAGCTCGCCCAGACCCGTCCGCCATGCCGCTCGATGATGCGGCGTACATTGGCCAGCCCGATCCCGGTGCCCTGGAAGTCTTCCATGCGGTGCAGCCGCTGGAACACGCCGAACAGTTTATGCACGTACTCCATGTTGAAGCCGGCGCCGTTGTCGGCGATCGAAATCACGGTTTCATGGGCATCGCGCGTGGCGTGGATGCGGATGATGGCGTGTTCTTTCTGGCCAGTAAATTTTACCGCATTCGATAGTAGGTTGTAGAGCGCCAACTGCAAGAAAGTGGGGTCGGCGCGCAACACGGGCAAGGCGCCGATGTCCCATTCGACCGAGCGCTCGCGCACGTCCAGCGACAGCTTTTCGATGCACGAGCGCACCAGGTCGTCCATCCGGATCTGGATCGGGCGCAGGGCCGCACGACCCATCTGCGAAAAGCTGAGCAAGTCGTCGACCAGCTTGCCGGCCAGGCGTGCCGAATCCTTGATGTTCTTCAGAAAGCGCTGGCGCTTTTCCAGGCTGTCGTTGCCGGCCGATTCGATCAACAGGTCGGAAAAACCCACGATATGGCGCAGTGGCGCGCGCAGGTCGTGCGAAACGGAATACGAAAACGCTTCCAGTTCCTTGTTGGAGCGGGTCAGTTCCTCGGCCAGTTCGGCCATCTGCTCGGCCCGTTCCAGCGCAATCCCCAGCAGCGCGCCGCGAAACTCCAGCGCCAGTTCCGTTTCACCCTTATGCCACGGCGCGCTGGTGCCGTGGATGGTTTCGCGCCAGCTGGCAAAGCTGGTGCGCGGGGTGAGCTGGGCGCGCGCGTCGGCCGCCTCGTCCTTGGCGTGGGGATTGCCGGCCCAGTCGATGGTGTGCACCAGTTCCGGCCGGAACCACAGCAGGTAGTGCTTGTGGATGCGCGACACCGGCATCGCCATCAGGCCGCTGGCGTGGCGCGCATAGCGGGCCGCCGGGGCGAACACGGCGCCAAGCTGGTCGGTGTGGTACAGGTCGCCCGGCTGGTTGACTTCCAGCCAGCCGATCAGTTCGCGAATCTCTTCCTGCGCCGGCACCTCGCCATAGGTCAGCAGCTGGTCGTCGTACATCACCGCCACGCCGCTGGCATGGGCGAACTCCAGCAGCGCAGGGAACACGCTGCTGATGTTGTTGAGAAAGTCGGAGCTCTTGGTCAGTCCGCCCAGCACCTCGACCATCGTGCGGCGCACGTCCAGCCGGAATTGCAGTTCGCGCGCGTCTTCACGCGACTCGATGCACATGGCCAGGATCTGGCCCATCTGCTCGCAGGTGCTGCGCTGGTCGTAGGCCAGCGCGCGCGGCTCGGCGTGGTGGCAGGAAATCAGTCCCCACAGTTTGCCCTTGACCAGCAGCGACACCGACATCGACGCCAGCGTGCCCATGTTGCGCATGTATTGCAGGTGAATGGGCGAAACACTGCGCAGGGCGGCGAAGGACAGGTCGTTGGCCGCGCCGGTGGCCGGGTTGAGCGGCGGCACCAGCCGTGCCGGCACGTAATTGGCATCCTGAATCAGGCGGATGCGGTTGAGCATGTACAGCTCGCGCGCCTGGCTGGGAATGTCCGAGGCGGGGAAGCGCTGGCCCAGGTACGACGGATAGCCCGCCTCGCCGCTTTCGGCCAGCACGTGGCCATGGCCCTCGTCGTCGAAGCGGTACACCATCACCCGGCCGAAGCCGGTGGCGGCGCGGATATCCTTGGCGGCGATCTCGCACATCACGCGGCTGTCGGCCGCGTTGGTGAGCTGGCCCAGGTAATCGCCCACGCGCCGGTGCAGCTGGCGAAAGTCGGCCTGCGCGGCGCGGTCGACCTGTTCGAATTCGAGCAGCAGCAGGCTGTCGTAGCGGTGCGCCAGCACATCGAAGTGGCGCTGCTCGCCCAGCGCCAGCGTGAGCAGGTGCAGCGGCTGGCGCGACAGGCTCGCCTGGGCCAGCGCGCGTTCCACGGCCGCGGCATTGTCGGGGCCCAGGACGGCCGGCAGCGCCTGGCCCACGGCCAGCAACGCATCGATCCCGATCAGCGCGGCCAGATTGTCGCTGGCCTGCAGCACCTGGCCATCCTCGCCCAGCGCCAGCAGAAAGCCGTGCGGCTGCACGCTGCCGGGGTAGCGGATCGGTTCCTGATCGCAGCGTGACAGGTCCAGCGGGGAATCGTGCCTAGTGGGCTGAGTCATGGGCGAGGGGCTGGTCGTTGCGCACGATGGGCAAACCACAGCAACAATTTTTGAAAGTGAAATTTTACTGCAAAGTTATCTCTTGCATAGGTTCATTACAGACGCAACACCTGTCGAGGCTGCTAGGCCGCGGGGCAATGTTTCCGGGGATTCATGAGACAATCGCGCCATGATGCAACGACCCGACTTCGAAGCGCTGTTCCGCGCCTCCCCGTATCCCTATCTGGTAATGGATGTGCAGCTGAACATCATCGGCGCCAACGATGCCTACCTGCGTTCGACCGGCCGCACCGAGGCCGATATTGTCGGGCGCTATGTGTTCGATGCCTTTCCGGAAAACCCCGACGACCCGGGCTCGACCAGCGTGGCCGAAGTGCGCAGCTCGCTGCTGCGCGCCATCGACACGGGCGAGCCCCACACCAGCCCGTTCGTGCGCTACGCGGTGCCGGCGCTGCACGATGGCGTGCCGGGGTTCGACGAGAAATTCTGGAGCACGGTCCACACGCCGATCAAGGATGCCGCCGGGAAGGTGGTGTGCGTGGTGCAGAACGCCATCGAAGTCACGCACCTGTATCGCTTCGACCGGCAGTCGAGTGTCGTCGCGCTGGGTGCGGAGGTCAACGCGTTTCCCGTGGTGGACCATGCCAGCCATGCCCAGATTCACGAAGCCATGAACCGCATCCTCAAGGATGAGCGCAGCCACTTGCGCAACCTGTTCAACCAGGCCCCCGGGTTCATTGCCGTATTGACGGGTCCCACGCACGTATTCGAGATGGTCAACGAAGCGTATTACCAGCTGGTCGGCCATCGCGCGCTGGTGGGCAAGCGGGTCTGGGACGCGCTGCCGGAAGTGCGCGGCCAGGGCTATGAAACGCTGCTCGACGAAGTCTATCGAAGCGGCAAGCCGTTCGTCGGGCGCGGCCTGAAGGTCCAGGTGCAGCGCGTGCCGGACGGACCCCTGGCGGAAAGTTTCATCGACCTGCTGTACCAGCCGCTGTTCGGCAGCGACGGCGAAGTGACGGGCATCTTCGTGCAGGGCCATGACGTCTCCGACGCCTACCTGGCCCAGCTGGCGCGCCTGGACAGCGCCGAGCGCTTGTCCGAAGGCATGAACGCGGCGCGCATGGTGGTGTGGGATTGGGAGATTGCCTCGCGCCGCATGGTGTTCTCCGACAACGCCGAGCTGGTGCTGGGCCGCTCCGACGGCAATATCGATGCCATCAGCGAATCGATCGACGCCGACGATGCCGCCCGGGTGCACCTGGCGCGGGCGCGCGCCATTGCCGAGCGCAGCGGCTACCAGGAAATCATCCGCTTTCGCCGGCCCGACGACGGTCGCATGCTGTGGCTGGACGTGCGCGGCAAGGTGCGCTGCGACGCGGCCGGTGAACCGTTCGCCGTGCGCGGCGTGACCCTGGACGTGACGGAACGCATCCGCGCCGAGGAAGACTTGCGCGACGCCCACCGCCGCAAGGATGAATTCCTGGCCATGCTGGCGCACGAACTGCGCAATCCGCTCGCCCCGATCAGCTCGGCCGCGCACCTGCTCAAGCACGTGCGCCTGGACGAAACGCGCCTGCGCGACACGACCGACATCATCATCCGCCAGATCGGCCACATCACCGGGCTGGTCGACGACCTGATCGATGTGTCGCGCGTCACGCGCGGGCTGATTTCGACCGACAAGCAGCCGCACGACATGAAACGCATGATCGCCGACGCGGTCGAGCAGGTGCGCCCCGTGATCGATGCGCGCGGCCACCGGCTGGCGGTGCTGCTGCCGCCCGACGGCGCCTTCGTGCTGGGCGACCACAAGCGGGTGGTGCAGGTGCTGACCAACCTGCTCAACAACGCGGCCAAGTACACGCCCGAAGGCGGCAACATCGTCATGCGCATGGAAGTGCAGGGCGCCGACGTGCTGGTGAGCGTGAGCGACGACGGCATCGGCATTGCGCCCGAGCTGTTGCCGCGCGTGTTCGACCTGTTCACGCAGGGCGAGCGCAGCGCCGACCGCGCCCAGGGCGGACTGGGCGTGGGGCTGGCGGTGGTGCGCAGCCTGGTCGAGCTGCATGGCGGGCGGGTCGCCGCGACCAGCCATGGCCCCGGCACGGGCAGCACCTTCACGGTGGCCTTGCCCCTGCTGCCAGGGCAAGCCCAGGTGCACGGACGGGCGGCGCTGCCGTCCGAGCCGGCGCTGCCCGAGCGGCCCCTGCGCATTCTGGTGGTGGACGACAATCCCGATGCGGCGCTGATGCTCTCGATGCTGCTCGAAGCGACCGGCTACGACGTGGTCACGGAAAACAGTTCGCTCGCCGGCTTGCTGCGCGCCGCCAGCGACCTGCCCGACGTTTGCCTGCTCGACATCGGCCTGCCCGAGATGGACGGCTACGAGCTGGCCCGCCGCATCCGCGCCACGCCGGCGCTGCAGGGCGTGACCCTGATTGCCGTGACCGGCTACGGGCAGGCGGACGACCGCCGCAAGGCCATCGAGGCGGGCTTCGACCATCATCTGGTCAAGCCGGTCGATTCCGCCGAACTGTCGGCGCTGCTGCTGGCGCGGGCGCGCTAGCGGCTGCCTGAACGACGTTTTTTGTGCGTTTTGTGAACCGTCTCGTGAACCGTTCGTGAACCGCCATTGGCGCGCTATCGCTCTCCGATTCGATAGCGCGCCGCCGTCATCGAAAGCCAGCGGTGCTACACTGGTTTCAACCCTCACAGCATCGACCCGGCAGCGTCCGGGCATCGTCCATGACAACATTGCGCCTGGTTCTCGGCGACCAGCTCAACCCGTGCCACAGCTGGTTCGGCAGCATCGATCCTTCGGTCATCTACGTCTTCATGGAAGTGCGGCAGGAGACGGACTATGTCCACCACCATGCCCAGAAAATCATTGCCATCTTCGCCGGCATGCGCGACCTGGCGCGCACCCTGGAGCAGGCCGGACACCGCGTGCATTATCTGGCCATCGACGACCCGGCCAACCGGCAGGGCATGCCGGAAAACCTCGACTGGCTCATCGACCACTACCACGCCACCCGGTTCGACTACCAGGCCCCCGACGAGTTTCGTCTGGACGCGCAGCTTGCCGACTATGCGGCCGGCCTGGCCATCGACAGCACCATGGTGGACAGTGAACATTTCCTGACGGCGCGCGACGAGGCGGCGCGCATCTTTGCCGACCGTAACCAGTGGCTGATGGAATACTTTTACCGGCAGATGCGCATCGTGCACAAGGTGCTGGTCGAGAAAGGCAGCAAGCCGGCCGGCGGGCAATGGAATTTCGATCACGACAACCGCAAGAGCTGGCGCGGCACGCCGGCCGAACCGCTGGACACGCGCGCGCAGCACGATCACAGCGCCCTGTGGGACAGCATCGTGGCGGCCGGCGTCGACAGCTTCGGCCGGCCCGATGCGGCGCGCGTCGTCTGGCCCCTGAACCGGGCCGAAGCGCTGACCCACCTCGACGCCTTCATCCAGCATGCCCTGCCGCACTTCGGCGATTTCCAGGACGCCATGAGCACCAAGGCGACGCGCATGTTTCATTCGCTGCTGTCGTTCGCGCTCAACACCAAGATGCTGCATCCGCGCGAAGTCATCGCCGACGCCGAGGACGCCTGGCGCGCCGGCCATGCGCCGATCGCCGCGGTGGAAGGCTTCATCCGCCAGATCCTGGGCTGGCGCGAGTACGTGCGCGGCGTGTACTGGGCCAACATGCCCGGTTATGGCGAGCACAACGTGTTCGGCCATACGCTGGCGCTGCCGTCCTATTTTTGGGACGGCAAGACGCGCATGCGCTGCATGAGCCACGCGCTGGGCCAGTCGCTCGACGACGCCCATGCGCATCACATCCAGCGCCTGATGGTGATCGGTAACTTTTCCCTGCTGGCCGGGCTGGACCCGTACCAGGTGCACCAGTGGTATCTGGGCGTGTACGTCGACGCTTTCGAGTGGGTCGAAATGCCCAACACCATCGGCATGAGCCAGTTTGCCGATGGCGGACTGATGGCCACCAAGCCGTACGTGTCGAGCGCGGCGTATATCGACCGCATGAGCGACTATTGCAAGGGCTGTCACTACGATAAGAAGGCCCGGCTGGGCGACACTGCCTGTCCGTTCAACGCGCTGTACTGGGATTTTTTCGAGCGCAACCGCGAGCGGCTGGGCGGCAACCAGCGGCTGGCCATGGTGTACCGCAACCTCGACAAGATGGACGACGAAGCGCGCGCGGGGTTCCAGAACCGCGCCGCCGAACTGCGGTCCCATCTGGATAATTTGTAAGGGAGCGCGGCGCGCCCGCCATCGTGCCGGCGCGGTCCCTGCGGGCGCTCGCGATCGCGGGCGCGTCCGCTTACAGCGCGTACAGCAACAGCGCGATGCGGTCGTAGATCGGATAGATCACCTTGCCGTAGCGGGGCCAGCCGATCATGTCGAAGTGGTCGTAGGTATCGTAGGTGCCCAAAAAGTTCCAGCTGCCCCGCACCGCCGTGCCGTCGAAGTCGCGCGCCGGGTGGCCATGGGGCGCGCGCATGCTCACCGTGTTGACCACGCCGTCGTTGACGAACCAGCTGCTGTCGACGGGAATGCGGCCCTGGCCCTTCTGGGTGTACGACCCCATGCCGCGCTTGCCGAAGGAGGGCACGATCCATTCCCCCGCATACGGTTTAGTCAGCGGCGCCATGTCGCGGCGCGGATATTGATACAAGCGCTGCTGAACGGGCGCGATGACGCGATCCGTGTTGTTGCAGCACGGCTTGCCCGCCGCGGTGGCGCTATTGGCCATCGAAAAATAATACACATGCGGCGACGTGCGCACCCAGGCATTGAATTCCTGCGCGCCATCCGGGCCCATCTCGTACTGGGCCGAGTCGAAATTGTCCTGGTTCCAGAACGGCGCCGACAGTGCGCGCTCGTGAAACACGGCGGCTGTCTCCACCTTGTTTTTACGGATGCCAAATTGCTCCAGGCCCAGCTGATAGGCGGGCGGCGCGTGCCGGTCCGCATGGGCCATGGTGGCCACGCCCGCCGACAGTTCGGCGATCTTGGGCGCGAAGTCGCCCACCGCGTCGCGCAGGCTGGTGCCGTTGTGGGGCGCCGACAGGGTGGTGGCGCTGATGATCCAGCCGATCTTGCCACCCGTGTACAGTTCGCCGCCCCCTTCGTCGCCATTGGGCGAGCCGTTCTCCATCAGTTCGATCAGCGCGCGCACGGTCTGGCCGCCCTGGCTGTGGCCGATCAGGTGAATGGGATGCTGGGCATCCCAGGCCGGATACAGCGCCAGCGGATATTTCTCGGGGTTGTTGGCCGGGTCGACGGCCCAGCACTTGCCGGGCGGCTGGCGCACGGCGCCGAACTTGGCGAATTCGGCGCTGTGCTGGGCACCGTAATCGACGCAGCCGCCCTTGATCTGATAGAACAGTTCGGCGGAGCGGTCCCAGTTCGAGCTGACTGGCCCGACTGCCGCGGCCCACACCTGGCGGTTGGTCTTGCCGCGCAGCCGGGTGATGATGTCGTCGTAACCGCCCCAGTATTTGAAGCCGGATTTGACGTATTGGTCGGGACCGAAGCCCAGAAAACCGTGCACCAGCACGATCGGATAGTTATTGGCGGCGACGGCACCCCGGGCGGCGCACAGCAAGGCAAGCGCAAGGGTCGTACGGCGTAGGCGTGGCGACATGGCGTGATCCTGGTTGCAATATTGTCATCTTTGGCATTATTGTGCCTGACTTGACCGGGATCTGGAACGCTGCGCGCTTGCGGTGTCTCAGTAAAGCGTCGTGCTGTTGCCACCGACGGCGCCAGCCGACGAAACGGGCGCCACGCTGGCCACCGGGTGGGCGCCGAGGGCAGCGGCGCCGCCGGCGCTGCTGTTGCTGCTGTTGCTGGCGGTGGCTCGGTCGAGCGTGCCGGGTCCGCTGGCGTCGTCGCTTTTCCAGACCACGTAGTCGTCCACCGAGTACAGCCGGCAGGGCTGGCTGCTCTTGCTGGCACAGGTGGCCAGCGCCCGCGTGTCGGGGTCTTCGCCTTCCTCGGCCCAGCACCAGGCGCCGCTGGGCGAGACGGCGAACGCGCGCGGCGTCAGCTTGCCCAGATATTCCCGGTAGGCCGCGCGCCCGTGTTCGCTCAAAAACGGGACGGCGCCGATGTCGTCGATCTTGGCGAAGTCGCTTTTCGGCAACGTCGGCGCGTCGGCCACGGCGTAGATTTCACGCGTCGGCATGTCCAGCTGCTTGAGGAATTTCTCCACATCGTTCCACCACAGCTTGTGGCCGTCGCGGCTGGCCAGCATGCCGTGGGCATCGCGCTTGAACGCCGGCAAGGCCACCAGCTCGCCGCGCCCGCCGGACCGGGCGAAGGCGGCATGCATGCGCCCGGCCAGCTCCGGTCCGAACAAGGAATCGTTGGCGCCGTACATCCACAGGCTGGCAATGCGGTTGCCGGCCCCGTATTCGGAAAACGCCTGCACCAATTCGCCGCGCCAGTCGCAATTGCCGCCATCGTCGCGCAGCCCGCCGGCGAAGTTGATCAGCCCGCGCACGCCGGGCACGGCCTGGGTGCCCAGGGCAATCGTGGCCAGCCCGCCATACGACTGCCCGGCGATGACGATGCGGCTGTCGTCCACCCATTTCTGGGCGCGGGCGAATTCGATGGTGTCGAGCACATCGTCGGCCTGGGAATAGCCGTTGGCGGTCATGTTGCAGCCGTGGTCGCTATACCGGCCTGTGGAATCGGCAAAGCCCTGGCGCATCGGCACCATCACCGCGTAACCGCGCTTGACGAAGGCGGTGGCCATGAAGATGAAGCGGTCACGCGCCTGGCGGCGCGGCTCGCCGGCTTCCTTGCCGTGATTGATGATCAGCAGGGGGAACGGACCCGGGCCGTTGGGACGAAACACGGTGGTCTGCAAACGGGCTTGATGGGTGGTGCCGGCGGGCACCTGAACGATCTGTTCATTCAGGCGGAAATCGACGGGCAACTCCTGCTCGACTGCCAGCGATGGCAACAATGTCAAGCCCACCACCGCAGCGCTGGCGAGGCGGCGGAGCAGGTGACGTGTGCGGTGCAGAAGAGTTGCGATGATGCGCTCCCGGTAAGGAGATTGCCGACAGGAATGCTAATGATTCTATGCATGAGTTCTTGCCTGAGCAATACTCAATTGCTAATTCTGGAGGGGGTAGGACGAAATAAATCAAGCCGCGCAACTGTTCAGTTACCAAGGCGCTAATGTTCAGTATTGCGGCGTTGACGAAGCGCTAATACGCCACTTGTGTCGGGCGGCAAAGTGGCGCTGGCCGCGCTGCGCCGCTCTTAAAATAAGCGGTGACAAGGCGACAACCGCCGCGAGGAGAATCGCATGATCAACATCGCAATTATTGTTGGAAGCACACGCCCCGGGCGCAAGGCGCTGGCTGTGGCCCAGTGGGTGCACGAGATCGCGTCCATGCGCAGCGACGCCCTCTACCGGCTGGTGGACATCGCCGACTTCGGCCTGCCGCTGCTCGACGAAGAGGTGCCGCCGGCCATGGGACAGTACAAACGCGAGCACACCAAGGCTTGGGCGCAGGAAATCGCCGGCTTCGACGGGTTCGTGTTCGTCACGCCTGAATACAATCACGGGCCCTCGGGTGCGCTCAAGAACGCGCTGGACTTCCTGTTCGCCGAATGGAGCAACAAGGCGGCCGGCTTTGTCGGCTACGGCAGTGCCGGCGCGGCGCGGGCGGTGGAAAGTCTGCGTCTGGTGATGGGGGAGCTGATGATTGCCGACGTGCGGTCGCAGGTGCTGCTGTCGCTGTACAGCGACTTCGAGAATTACACGGTGTTCAAGCCGGGCAAGCACCACGAACAGTCGGTGGAGAAAATGCTCGACGAAGTGGTGGCCTGGAGCGGCGCGTTGCAGCTGATGCGCCAGCGCCAGCGCGACGGGGCTGGTACGATCGCCCCGTGACAGGCGGCGGGTCGGGTAGAATCGGCGCTCCTCAAGATCTCTGGTATCCCGACCGCATGGCTTTTCCCGCTTCGAAGACCCACGCCGTGCAGGCTGCTGACGGTGGCGTTGCGGCCGCGCCCCGTCGCCCGCAGTGCGCGCGCTGCCTGCGCCCGGCCGCCGCGTGCCTGTGCGCCTGGGTGCAGCCGGTCGCGACGGACGTGGAGTTGCTGATACTCCAGCATCCGCTCGAGGTGGGCAGCGCCAAGGGCAGCGCACGCCTGCTGCATCTGTGCGTGGCGGGCAGCAACCTCGTCACCGGGGAGCAGTTCGACGAGGCCGCGCTCGGCGCGCTGTTGCATGCCGATGGCCGCACGCCGGTGCTGCTGTTTCCCGACACGCCGGACGAGCGCTCGCTGGGACTGGCCCCGGCCCACCCCGTGGCTACGGCGCTGCTGGCGCAGCCATCCGCGCTGCGTCTGGTCGTGCTGGACGGCACCTGGCGCAAGAGCCGCAAAATGCTGTATCTGAATCCCTTGCTGCAAGCACTGCCCAGACTGGCGCTGCGCGGCATGCCGGCTTCGCATTACCGGGTGCGCAAGGCACATGCGCCGGACCAGCTCTCCACCTTGGAAGCGAGCTGTTACGCATTGGCTCAGATTGAAGGCAATAATGCGAAGTTCCTTCCGCTGCTGGACGCATTCGATGGTTTTGTCGACATGCTTGCGCTGCGTCAGAGTGGCGCTTGCCCAGACGCGGAGGCGTCGGACAGCGCTTGATCTGCGCCCGCCGCCGGCGTAAGATACTGTATGTTTATACAGTATCGAGGTGACTTGTGAACAGTCCCGACAACGAATTCGACGAACGCGTCATGCTGCCGCCCAAACCCCTGGCCGCGCAAAAGGGCCGTGGCGCCATCTCCAACCTGCAGGGCCGCTACGAGGTCAACGGCCGCGAGGTCTTTGACGACGGCTGGGTGCACGAGGAGGACGAGCCGGCGCCTTTCAAAACCCAGGTGACCGACGAATACGCCAAGACCATCCTCAGCCGCAATAAATCGCCGGACATCCCATTTGGCGTGTCGCTCAATCCGTACCGGGGCTGCGAGCATGTTATCCGCCAAGACTAGATGTTCATAGCAGGGTCCAAGTGGCTGGCAGTTGTAAATTCACCTGGTACGTTATTCACAACATCGCTCCAAGGACTGCTGTTGGGTTCGTTAATTCTAAAACTCGTAGGCGCTTTGGCAGCGTGCGTACACGCGGCCGCTGTGGTCAGAGTGTGAACAAGCTGTTGGCAACGGGGTTTCGTTGTCAACACCTTGTTCATACGTTCCGAAGGACTGTCCACAGCAAGCTTAACGATACCTGATTTTCAATCAGGTCAGTCAACGTCCGCAATGCTGGTAAATCCATTTATCCACTTATATTTCCGTAGTATATCTATTGTGGGATGGCATTGGCCCTTCTTGATAACGATGCGATAGAGCGACACATCCTACTGATTTCGCCAATGCTGGATTGTATTTTTAATATCGACAGGTGCTATTGTCATATACACCAAAAATTATTCAATAGACAACTATTCTGGATTCGTGCAAGATAGGTTCTGGCACGAGTTTCACGAGGTTGCTGCCGGCGTTGATGGCTGCGGAAATGGGGCGGGGATGGAAGTCGATGATGACGAGCTTCGAACGAAGACTGAGGGTTGGGATGACGAAGACATTTTCTGGGCAATCACGCGAGCGCAGCGGAACAAGTCGACCGATATCCTTCCCGCCGGATTTCCGATTCCGGTCGACGAAAACTCAGGGGAAGTATGTGAGCCGGCTTTGCTGTTCTTGTATGAGAACTATGTCGAAAAAAAAGGCTGCGATATTTCGCTGAACACCCTACTTGCATATTGCCACGACCTAAAGGAATGGTGGCGATATCTTGAGGAGTTTGAATTCACGTGGACATCGGTCATCGACCAAAACATTAAGGCGTTTCTCGACACAATGGGGGGCACAATCTCTCCAGAAACAGGCGAACCTTACTCAACAAGAACAATAAACAGGCGCGGATTTACTGTCGGCGCGTTATACAAATGGGGAAAAGAAAAAGGATACGCGGCGGCGGATACGCCAGATGAAGGGTTATTAAAGAACGGTACAGTCGGTAATCATACACGGAAAAGCAAAAAAGAAGAGAAACAGCATGTCTCTGTAATGCGCCGAGACCAAGCAAAAAAAATATTTCAAGAACTTGGCCCGCTTCCTTCCGAGTGGGTAAGAATCTATGCCGCGCTTTATTCTGGCGAACCGGACGCACTACAGAAGGATTTACTTGAAAGGTCGTGGTCCTCGCGTGACCGATTAGGTGAGGAAATTGCATTGAATTTGGGCCTCCGAATTTCAGAAGTGGTCTCGCTCCAAGCACAACAGTTCAGTTTTTATCCAAAAGACTTAGTCGAAAATCGAGCATACAGTATTACTGTTCGAGGGAAGGGAGGTAAGTCTCGGAAGATTAACATCGCCGGCCGGATGATAAGGGAGATTAGAACATACATCGACGGTGAACGAAAACTTACAATGAGAGAGTGCGGGGTTACGAAATGTTCAAAACTCCTTGTTAATCCTGTCGGCTCTGGCCGATACGCCGGCAGGGGCACATCGAACCGCACGCTGGAGCGACGTTTTTCTGCTGCATGTCTTTCATGCGGTGAATCTGAGCTCCGAGAAGTTTTTGTACCGGTAAACATGGAAGACGGCGTTGTTGCCTGGAAGGTAGTCCATAAGCTGTGTCCACTCTTTGTTGTTCACGATTCAAGACACACATACGCTGTATGGACCTATTACATTTTGAAAAAAAATGGGGATAAGGAGCCCTGGTTATACATTCAAGCCCAGTTGGGACACGCGCACCTTATTACCACTCAAGACACCTATCTAAAAGCGACTAGCGAATTCGAGGCCAGCGTCTCGGACCTGTATATGGATGATATGTGGTGTGACCTCCGCTATGATTAAAAAGAAAAGAAGTCGCTACGCACAGCTTACCGATGTGCAAAGAAAGGTCCTGCATGATGAAACTCAAATCGTTATCATCGCAGAGCAGTTGGATTCGTATACAGGACCGGCAGCCAACCTTCCATTTTTTCAAGCGGCTATGGCTTCTTTTCGTACTACAGTTGCGCACTGGAACAGTGGCCCGCAATTTGTTCACGCGTTTTTGTTGCACAGTAACGAGCTAAGCAAGCGAGGGTCGAAAAGGGGATTCGAAACTTATCACTCGCAGTTTAAGAACGGCTTTGCTAAGTTTGTTGCTCTGGAGCGCCTAGAGAACGCACCATTGGCGATGTTTGATTATGCGATGATTAATCGCTTTGTTTTTTGGTTAAAGAAAGCTGCGGTAAACCAAGGTAGTAATAAGGCGCTAAGCGCTAATACCCAAAGAAAATACTATAGCTTACTGAAAGCGTTTCTTGAGATTTTACGGAAGAGCAAGCATACAAAGATGCTCATTAGTAATTCGCTTGCGTTCCCGGATAATCCATTTCCCGATGCCGATAAGTCGACAAAGAAGACGGAAACTTTGGACGATTATAATTGGAAGCGGCTCATCATTGCTTGTAGAGATGATATTGCCGAAGTTGTTGAGTCAGTGCTAAGCGGATGGCGATTGCTCGAAGGTGATGAAATTCATCCGGATGATGCTGCCTGCGGTAGAGGGCGACGGTACGCCTCTAGAGGCGCGGCGCTCTGGAGGGTCAAGGAACTCTTCCCGATTTTGATTCCCAACTTAACTGAAATGCGTAAAATTGACTGCGACTTGAGTGCGGCGGTTGAAGATATTCATAGGCAACAGTCCATAACTAGGCCGTTTTACCCACTCGTTAAAGATATTCTTCCCTTCATACTGCTTCATGCTATCTATACGGTTGCTAACCCTAGTGGCCTACGCGCGCTGAAGTGGGCTCATATGAAAGAAGTGGATGTTATGGGAATTCGTCGAATACTTTATACCTTTGAAAAAGGCAGGGCGAGCTCCTATCAACGCTCTTTCGCAGTTCATCCGGAAAACATGTTTTCGCCGATGTGGCTTCATGACTTCATAGAGAAATGGACGTCGTCAATACGTCGCTTGGCTGGCCCATTTGAAAACAATGTCTACATTTTCGTTACCCAATCGCGAATAGTTCGTTCGTTTGATTCGGCCACTGATACAGGGCGAGACTCGGATAGTTCTTGGAACTTCGCGATGAAACAGTTCTTGCGGAAGCACGCGTTGCCTCACCTTACCTTGAAGGTGATAAGAAACACAGGACTGGATGTCATTCGCGTACTCACTGATGACGATATGCGCGCAATCCAGGCCGCTGGAGGACAGGCTTCTGCCGCTACCGTCGAGCTGCATTACAACGGCGCTGCGGCGAAGAGACGTCGGGAAGAGTCTTTGGGTGCGGTGTCGAGTACGCAGGAGCGCATGATTCGTTCAGCCGGGCGAATCGACCCCCGACACTCTCCACGCAGTGAAGATATTCTTGCCGCCACTCCTGGCTGGGGTTGCAATGACCCCTACAGCTCGCCAATTCCGGGACAGACGCATGGAACTTTGTGCGCGGCCTTCGGGAGTTGCCCTGCGTGCCCGCTGACTTATCTCAATAATTCATCGAGTTACGTGCTGGTGCGGGTTTTACAGCTAACCGAGGAGGTCAGGAAAGCGCAAACATACCTTGATGCGCAACGATGGACTTCAGCATACACGCCTGTTCTTAAGGCTCTTTTGAGCAAATGGATTCCGTCGTTCGTTGACTCGAATGTGCGCGACGGGGCTGCAAAGCTTGTTCTGGGTCCAATTGGGAGGCTGGAATGAGTAAGCAACATGCACCATCAGCGCGAGCTGCTTTTACAGGCGTAGTAGGTCGAAAGACATTTAGGGTGTCGACACGGTCTCTATGGCCGGACGATAGTTGGAAATTGGACTCGGAGACCAAGGGACAACGCAATACGATTGGATGGAAATTCATACTCCCGGATGGCTCATACTCTACAGACCCTGCGCATGAAATTCTTCTTGAAGGATTCCGCGAAGTCGTATGGGGGCTGCTTACAAATGCTGGGGAATATAACAAGATTCTGAGTCCAGGAAGCGCCGCGCCGATTGCGACGGGAATGCGGGAACTTTTCCGTTGGATGGTTAAGCGGGGGTGGGAGAGTTTTTCCCAGTTGGATACTGCAGCCCGCGCACACTACCTTCTTGACATCCCATTGATTTTAGTTAGCCCGGCTAAGTTCTACGAGATGTCAGTTGAGTTGAGAGCCGCGGATGAACTCGACGCAGATTCATTTGTTGATGAAATGGTGGAATTGGCAGAGCAGTTCGATGTTACTACGCATGACGCGACCGATGAGACCATCGAAGGCAAGGACGACGCGGTGTATTGCGACGACTTCGCGGGTGCCACAGCTGAAGAAGACAAATTCACTTACGGACAAGTGGCATGCCGAGTGAACACGTTATTTTACGTATTCAGCCAAAGCAAATCGCTGAAACTGCGCGGTATTCCTGTTATGAGAGACAAACCCTTCCCAGGACAGGTCGCCGGCGATGTCGTCTCCAGTGTGGTGAAACATGTCATCAACAGGATTCCACCACTGCCAGACGAGGTCGCAATGCCGCTACTCAGGGAGGCGTTAGACTGGATTAACTATAAAGCAGACGACGTACTGGTGCTTCAGCAACAGTTTTTGGATGCTCGAAATGAGCTTCCCATCCAAGGTGCAGGTCCAAAACTCAACGCCTTGCTTGGCGCCTTCAGGTTCGCATCCCCGCCTGGGTCAGAGACTCCGTGGCGCAAGAAGCTTAATGATGAGGATGTTATTCATCCTGAGCATGGCAAGGTAACGCTAACTCGCATACAGGGTCTTCGTCGCTTAATTCTACGAGTGCGGAGCGCGTGTGTGACTATCCTGCAATACATGGTTGGCCTTCGTGCCGGCGAAATTTGCGCAACTGAATCCGGCTGGAGCGCTGAGAGCAATCTCCCCTCATGCATCACTCGAAGGCATTCCAAATCTGGGCTTATGGAGATGTTCTATCTGAAATCGGTCCTGTCGAAAGGCGTTGACCGGCCGACGGACGAAGATTGGCTATTAGGATGCCGGCCGGTTGGGTCTGCGTTCTGGCCTGCCCCAGTACGTGCGCTCGAGGTTCTTGAGAAGCTTTTTAGACCATGGCGCTTGCTAGCTGGGTCCGACGCGTTAATTATAAGCTTCGCGCAGCCAAAAGCGCTTCCGCTCCGAGCCTCGTCGGTGGGAAGAATTACGTCCAGCGAGCTACTTCGAGGAATAAAGCAATTCATATATTCGGAGGTGGACCTTAGTGCTCTGCCAGACCGGAGCGAGCGTAATGAGGACCTCACAGGATATCGGGAAACGAAAGGTTTATGCGTAAGGACTTCACAAGGCCGGAAGACTTTTGCTGCATATGTCCTAGAGACCCGCGCCTCTTTACTGCAAGCGGTGAGCGAGCATTTCAAACACCTTAGCGTTGCCACCACGCAGGAAGGCTATTTCCCAAAGGCGAGTCAACTTCACTCCGAGGCCCAAACTGTCATATTCTCAGAGACTGTTGCATTCTTTATGGGTGCGACGGAAGGTAGACCTATGGCAGGTCGGATGGCGCCCCTGATTGCTAAATACTTTAGCGGTGACGAGTGGCAAGAAATAGCTGACTACGCGGAACGCGAGCAGCAGGTGGAGGCGCTGGTGAAGACGCATGACTTGCGAATATTTTTCAATGATTACGGCAACTGCCTTATTAGGACAAATCCTCTAGAGTCTCGATGTCAGCAGGCGGCCGGGGCGGCGTCGTGGGACGCAGTCACTCCTAACTACGCTGCTAAGTCTCCAGGTATCTGTTCGGGTTGCGGCGCCTTCGTGATTGACGCGTCGCACCTACCTTTTTGGGTACGGCGGGATACAGAACTTTCAACAGTTCTAGAGGGAGCCGAGGCGGACGGTAATTCCCGGGAATTCTTTGTTCTCAAACAAAGGGTAGCCCAGGCGAGAAAAATTATTAAGCTTGTGACTGCGAGTGCCAATGACTAGGGGCAAACGCACGAACTTTAAGGACGAGGAAGAACTCAAGGGGCTGTTGGAAGCCGCTTGGAATCGCCTCGAAGAACGTGGCCCTCTAAGCATGGAACAGGGCAAGACAAATCGAAATAGGAAATCTGTATTTTCGGTGAAATCAGTTTGCGAGGAGGCGTGTTGCTCGCGAAGTTTGGTTGGGCATAAAAAGTGTCCTTATCCCACGGTAAGTCAGTGGCTGAAAGATAAAATTGAAGCCCAGGATGCCGGTGAACCAAGCCTGCTCATTTCATTGAACGAGAACATCGCCCTCCTCAAGCACAAACTTAAAGCTAGATATCGTGCTTATGATGCACTCTGCAATAGACTCGGAATCAGCTGGACTAAGAGCTCGGAGCCTGATGAGGACGCACAAAAAGTAAGCGAAGGGTCGATTAAGATGCGGATAGACGAGCTGAACGGACGTGTTGCAAAGTTGGAGAAGCAAATAGCGCTATTCGACACCCAATACGCAAACGTAATCCTCCGACAGAGATTGGCCAACCTTGGCCTGCGGTCGGACATGAGACCAATCAAGCCGGCGTCAAAAGCTAAACGGCGTGCCTCAGTTTCTCTTGTTGGCAAGTCGGTGAAGGCCCAACCGGAGGAATGAATAGCCCGCGCTGAGTGCTGACAGCAACGCAGTTGACGCTCGACTGCATGCCTGCTAGTTCTTCCGGATGCGCTGCGCAGAGGACGCTAAACCGGATTCGTTGAGCACAGAACTATATGTTTTGCGCCTCTAGTCAGCGCGACATAAAGGTGCTTTGCGTTCATTTGCTCGGGGTGCAGTAGCGTGGCAATGTCCGCCACCACCGCTTTCAGCAACAAGGTGCTTCCGACCGAGCGTCGGGCTATAGCACGACCGAGGTGCCGGCACCAATTGCGCTCTCGTTCTGCTGCTTCACGAAAGGTTCAGGTGCCGTCCTTGGCAGCGTGCATCGCTGAAAGACAGCTGCGAAGAAATTTTTGGCGGGGAGCTGGCCTAGTCGCTGCCGCCTTCGAACATTCCTGCGGGGACGGTCACATGTGTAGCAGTTCCGAGATGTCTATCGCTAGCACCATCGCTAATTTTTCCATGGTGTCGAGTGACACCGATGCCGCGCTATTTTCGATTCGCGAAACATAGACTCGTGAAAGCCCTGCATGTTCGGCAAGGTGTTGCTGGCTCAAGCCACGCTTCGCGCGCCAAGCGCGCAAATTGCGGGCAAAGCGGTCCCTGGCGATTTCATTTTTTGAAGGCATGCTCATCTGAAAAGAGCATGTTCGGTTTATACGCTTATGTCTATAAACTATAGTTTACACTTTACCGTGATGTGAGATAGACTGCCTGTACATGCGCGGAACTTGATTTTTTTTGCCTAAAAGATGGCAGGTGCCGCCTTTTCTTTGAGCCATTCGAAGCTAAAGGACCAAGAAGGATGTCGATACAAACTCTCGAACTTGAGCTGGAGGCGCGGAGCGGACGCGAGCTCTTTCCGAATTTCTTTCCACTCGATTTGCTCATCGCCTTGACGCGAGAGTTAGCCCTATTTGTCGATGGCTCGCTTTCGTGTGACGAGTTGACCCAGGTGAGGCAAATGCTGCAGTCATACCTGCGGCGTATATTTGAAATGCAGGGGAACGACCCGCTGGAAGAATTTGACGAGAGGACGGCGGAGTTGATGCCACCCTTGGTTGAGGCTCTCTACGATTTTATGCGCGAGGAGATTGTGTCTAAGCTCATCGGATACGATATAAGGAAGACCAGTATGCGTGACCGATTTCTTGCAGTTCTCGAGGAGCCAGCAGAATCGCATTGAAGATTGAGGCGCTTGACGAAGGGCGTGTAAGCGCTGTCCTGACTGCTGCGAACGGTTTTACAGAGCGATAGCATGACGCGCATCCGCCTGACCTTCGCTTGCGATGTGGCATCGCTTCAAGCTCGACGCAGGAAGTTTGCCGAACCACGCTGATGCAGTTGGTTGGGATACCTCTCCAGCGCGAAATGAATTTTTTCTCAATAACTATGCGAAAATTTGAGCTCATCAATTTATGAGGGTTGTGATGGCTGTATTCGACATTGAAGAACATGTGGCGCTGCAACGGCTCATACAAATTGCGAAGCGCGACACCGGGCAATCTAAACGGGTTGCGAACTTCCTCCTGTCGTGGTGGGACGCAGAAGCGTTTGGCGGCTTTGACCTAACGGATTTGTGGAGTCTTGACGATGAAATCGTTTCCGACGTCGTTCGGATTCTGCAACTTATTTCAAAGAATACCGGCTTATACCCCGACGCATTTGAACTAAGTAGTGAGTTCAAGGCGATTATCGCTCAGCATAGGTAGGAGTTTACGATGACTCTCCCGGAACCTTCGATAGACCCGAGATGGTGGAGTGCAATTGATGTTCATAGTAAGTTTCACGACGAGTATATAGCATTCGGAATTTCTTGCCGCTATGTATATGCAGCTGGCAAGCTTGCTCGCTTTGGCAACGAGGCGCTCGCGGAGGAACACAGAGACTTTACGGAGCGAGTGTGCGCGCGTTATCAGAGTCCTGAGGACTACCTAACGGCACAGCTATTTATTGGACACATTTCGTCATTTGAACTATTCCTGCAGGAACTTGCGACCGTTGTCATTCGGCGATACCCGCATAAAGCTGGAGGTATTCAGTTCAAACTTAGCGAAATTCTTGAGGTTGACGACACCGAATCGCTTGTCTTTAAGGCGGCTGAAGAAGTCATTCGCAAGTTTACATACAAAAAACCGGGCGAGTACCTGCAAGATTTCTGCGAGTTGCTATCCATATCTCCAGAACTCATCGAACAAGACTGGACTACC
>CALRYE020000031.1:0-49567 GCA_943372275.1 Janthinobacterium lividum | reverse complement strand
GGCTGCGCTCGCGCTTGCCCAGCTTAGGCAGGTTTTCGATCAGCATCTGTTCGGCCACCGCCACCTGGGCGTTGGCATACATGATGGCGATTTCTTCGACGACGGGGGCCGTCTGCGGCTGGACCGGCGCGTCCGGCAGCTCGTTATCGGCCAGCAGCTCGGTGGTGGCCAGTTCCAGCAGGGGCAGGGTGGCCGCGCCCGCCTCGGCCTGCTGCTGGGCGCTGGTACGGGGGCGGCGCGGGCCGCTGCCCCAGGCCGGTTCCGGGGTGTTGAAGATGTCGTTGGCCATGGCCGATTCGATGGCGTCGATCTTGGCCGCCGTGGCGCGGGCGATTTCGCGCTGGCGCGCCCGTTCGGCTTCGGTCGGCATGGCCAGGCGCGACGGCTCGCCGGCGCGCAGGCGTGAGTCGGGCGCGGCGTCGCCCGCCTGGTCGGTTTTTTTCTTGAAAAGGTCGAAAATACCCACGCCGTTCCTTATCGCTTCATCGCGCCGCGGCGGCCCCGGGGTGGCCGCCGCGCATCCAGCAGGCTATCACGGCATGGGATGTGTTGCAAAAGCAAAAAAGCATGCGGCGCGCGCATGCTTTTCTGGTCGGGCAGGTGCTGCGCGGCAGCTTAGTCGCCGTACAGCTTCTGCTTCAGTTCGCGGCGCTGCTGCGCTTCCAGCGACAACGTCGCCGTCGGTCGGGCGATCAGGCGGGGAATGCCGATCGGCTCGCCCGTCTCTTCGCACCAGCCGTAGTCGCCGCCGTCGATGGCCGCGATCGACTGCTGCACCTTCTTGAGCAGCTTGCGCTCGCGGTCGCGCGTGCGCAGTTCCAGCGCGTGCTCTTCCTCGATGGTGGCGCGGTCGGCCGGATCGGGTACCAGCACGGTTTCGCGCAGGTGCTCGGTGGTCTCGCCTGCGTTCTTGAGCAAGTCTTTTTCCAGCTGCTGCAAGCGGGCTTTGAAAAAGGCCAGCTGAGCCGGATTCATGTAGTCCTTCTCGCCCATGGCCCGGATTTCATCTTCGGACAGAACGCGGCCATCGGTGGTCACGGCGGGGGTCTTCGTAGTTTTAGTCATGACTTCACTTACCTTCGATACGACAGAGGTTTTCATTTTATCAGCTAACTCGGCAGTGACAACGGGGAACTGCTGCGCTGTTCTTGCACGAATCGCCTACCTTGACGGCATGGGGTCCACCGTCGTTTCCTGGCCCGCAAAACCGGGACAGTTTATACCAAACATTGTTCCAAACCACGGATAAACACGTCTTTCGGTAAATTTTTGCCAATAAAAACCATTTTGGAGCCACGCTCCTCGTTTTCACCCCATTTAGCACCCAGATCGCTGCCCATGATTTGATGTACGCCTTGAAAAACCACCTTGCGTTCGGCTTCTTCCATCCACAATACGCCTTTATAGCGCAGCATGCGCGGACCGAACACTTGCACCAGGCTGCCGAGGAACTCGTCCAGCCGCTGCGGGTCGAACGGACGCACGCTCTTGAACACGAAGGCGGCGATGTCGTCGGTGTGGTGGCTGTGGTGGTGGTCGTGGTGGTCGTTACTGTGGTCGCACGCCTCGGTGTGCACGTGCTCGTGCTCGCCGTCGTCGTCATGGGCGTGGTGGTGCGCGTGTTCGTAGGCTTCGTCGGCCGTCAGGAAGTCCGGATCGATGTCCAGCTTGTCGTTCAGGTTGAAGCCCTTGATGTTGAGCACTTCATCGATGGCGGTCACGCCGAAGTCCGAGTGCACCATGGGCGCGCGCGGGTTGATGCGCTTCAAACGGGCCTTCAGTTCGGCCAGACTGGCCGCGTCGACCAGATCGGTCTTGGAAATGAGCAGCTTGTCGGCAAAGCCGACCTGGCGCTGGGCTTCCTCGTTGTCGTCCAGCTGGGCCATGGCGTGGCGCGCGTCGACCACGGTGATCACGGCGTCGAGCACGTAGTTGGCGCCGACTTCCTCGTCCACGAAAAAAGTCTGGGCCACCGGCCCCGGATTGGCCAGCCCGGTTGTTTCGATGACCACGTGGTCGAAGTCGAGTTCGCCCGCGTTGCGCTTTTCCGCCAGGCTGGTCAGCGCCACGATCAGGTCGCCCCGCACGGTGCAGCAGATGCAGCCGTTGTTCATTTCGATGATCTGCTCGCTGCTATCCTGCACCAGGATTTCGTTGTCGATGTTCTCGGAACCGAATTCGTTCTCGATCACGGCGATCTTGAGGCCGTGGTCGTCCTGCAGGATGCGGTTCAGGAGCGTGGTCTTGCCGGCGCCAAGAAAGCCGGTCAGGATGGTGCTGGGTATCAATGCCATGGGGTGCCGTCTGTGTAGGGAAATGAATTTATAGGGGAACGCAATGCGGCTCGTCGCATAAAGGTGAGGAACTGGCGAGCGATTATGCCGGAATTCGGCAATTGCTTCCAAATACACGCCGCGCGCTTGACGCACGTCATGCCGAATGCGCGCCAGCGCGCGTCTTTTTCATCCCGACATTGTTCGGGCGCAGGGTTCGTGTTTGCCAAGTCGCTATGCAGCCACGTCGCTAAGTAACCAAGTCGCTACTTTGACTTCGCGCGCGGATGGGCCTTGTCGTACACGGCCGCCAGGTGCTGGAAGTCGAGCGCTGTATACACCTGGGTCGAGGTGATGCTGGCGTGGCCCAGCATTTCCTGCACGGCGCGCAGGTCGCCCGACGACTGCAGCACATGCGAGGCGAACGAGTGGCGCAGCACGTGCGGATGCACGTGCACGCCGACCCCGGCACGGGCGGCGTAATCCTTCAGGCGCAGTTGCACCACGCGCGCCGTGATGCGGGTGGCGCGGGTGGACAGGAACAGGGCCGCGCTGGCGTCGCGCGGCGGCGGGCGCACCGCCAGCCAGGCCTCGATGGCGGCGCGCGCGTGGCTGCCCACGGGCACCTTGCGCATCTTGTTGCCCTTGCCGGTGACCAGCACTTCGCCCCCGGCCAGGTCGATCCAGCCCAGCGAGGCGGCAGCGCTCCCGCTGGCCGGCGTGTGGGCCACGTCCAGCCCCGCCAGTTCCGACACCCGCAATCCGCTGGAATAGAGCAGTTCGAACATGGCCCGGTTGCACAGGTCGGCCGGCTCCGGCGTGGCGTGGGCATGCGCGGGGGTGGCCACCAGTTGCACGGCGGTGTCGACCGACAAGGCCTTGGGCAGGGTCTTGGCTTGCTTGGGCGCGCGCACCGCCGCGGCCGGGTTGCTGGGCAGGGCGCCGTGCTGGCCCAGCCAGTGGAAAAAACCGCGCCAGCTCGACAGCTTGCGCGCGATCGAGCGCGGCGACAGCGCGCGCGCGTGCAGCATCGCGGCGGCACGGCGGATGTCGCTGTCGGTCAGGCTGGACCACGCATCGTCGGCGGGGCCGGGCAGCAGGGTGTCCAGTTCGGCCAAGTCGCGCCGGTAGGCGTCCACCGTCAGGGCCGAGAGCTGGCGCTGGGTGGCCAGCTGGCCCAGGTAGCGCTGTACCCAGGCCTGGCGCGCACTGTCGCCCGCGCCGGGCATGGTCAGGCGCGCAGCGCGGCCAGGGCGGCGCTGGAGGTCTCGCCGATGTGCACCAGGAAATCGGTGCCCATCTGGGCGGTGAAGCGTTCCGGGTCCGGCGAGCCCATGATCAGCAGGCCGAACGCCTTGCCGCCGCTGCGCAGGGGCAGGATCACGGTCGAGGTCACGCTGTCGGCATCGTCGAGCAGGCGCACCGCCTCGAAGTCGTTGTTGCTGCCGCAGTAGGGCGCCAGCAGGCTGTTGGCGAACAGGCGCGCGTCTTCCGACACGCCGGCGGCGAACCACGCGCCGGCGTGGTCCTCGGCCAGGTCCCACAGGCGTACGGTCGCTTGCGGCACGCCGAAATGCACGCGCAAGCCATCGACCAGCGCGCGGGGCAGGTCGGCGTCGTGGCGCGCCTTGAGCAGGGTCTGGGTCCAGGCGTGGAACTTGTTGGCGATGGCGGCGTTCTCTTCGGCCGTGCGCGACAGGTCCGACAGGCGCAGTTCCAGGGTCTTGTACTTGTCGCGCATGACTTCCATCTGGCGCTCTTGCAGTGAGACGGTCTTGCCGGTCAACGGGCTGGACAGGCGAACCGAGCTCAGCAGACCTACATGCTCTTCAAAGAAATTGGGGTTGTCGGCCAGGTAACGGGCGACGGTGGTGGAATCCAGTGTTGCGGTGATCATCAGGTGGGCGATGGTGACATCGTCGAAGGGGGAATATGGCGCAATTTTAACCGACGCGGTGCGCGCGCCCCATAAAAAATGCCGCTCGGTCTGCACCGAGCGGCATCCTTCCTACAGCAGCCGGTTGTGCCGGCGCGGCAGCTTAGAAGCGGTGACGTACACCGATCTGCACGGCGTGGCTGTCGTCGCCCGGCACGGCGGTGAAGCCGCCTGGCGAACCGGCCGCGCCCGGGGTGTACTGGCCGTCGTTCTGGTTCTTGATGTTGGCGAACACGGTGTAGAAGTCGGTGCGCTTGGACAGATTGTAGTCGTAGCCGACCGCCATCAGCGTGGCGTCGCTATTGGAACGGGTGCGGTCGTTCTGACGCGCCACCGATGCCATCACGCGGCCGTTGCCCAGCTTGTAGTGCGCGCCCACCTGGTAGCTGTGCGCGTCGACCAGGGTGTTGGCCACGATGTTGGTGGTGAACACCTGGGTCAGACCGGCGATTTGCGGCGCCGTCAGACCGGCCGCGCGCATGCCCGGCACGATCTGGCCATTGAAGGCGGCCAGGTAGTCGACCAGCAGGGCCGAGTTGCGGTTGCGCTGGGTATGGTAGCCGGCGAAGAACTTGAAGTCGTTGTAGGCGTACGAACCGCCCGCCGTGGTGGTGATCAGGCTGTCGCGGCCGGCCTGGTCCTGACCACGGTTGTGGCCGATACCGACGTCGAAGCCGTTGGCCTTGTAGGTGACGGCCACGCCCATGAACTTGTTGTAGCGGCCCAGGTAACCGGACTGCTTGGTGCCGTACATGAGCGAGCCGCCGATGCCTGCCGGCGTGGCGATGCGGTACTGGATCGATTTCTGCGAGCGGATGTCCGCGCCCAGGTTGGTAAAGCCGGCGGTGCCCCCGGTGATGCCGCCCCAGGTGCCGGCGGTGCCGGTTTCAAACGCGTCGGCGGCGGCGAACACTTCGTAGCCGGGGGTGTACATGCGGCCCAGCAGCACGGCGCCGACCGGGGTGACGATGCCGACCATGGCGGTGCGGTCGAACAAGGCTTTCTCGGGATTGACGGCCGGGCCGCCTTTCGGCTGCAGGCCGGTGCGGATCGCGTTCAGGATCGGCGCAGGAAAGGCGCCCATGCCGCGCGTCAGGTACAGGCCCTGGTTGTCGCTGATCAGCGTCGGCACCTGGGTGCCGGTGTCGAGCTCCACCCGTGCTTCGAGCTGGAAGATGGCCTTGTAACCGCCGCCGATGTCTTCAGTACCCTTGAAACCGATGCGCGAGCCGTCGGCGATGCCGCTGACCAGCCGGGCCGACTGGCCCTTGGTCTTCATGATGCCGGCGTCGGCGATGCCGTAGATTTGCACGCTGGACTGGGCCAGCACGGGAGCGGCGAAACAGGTAGCGATGACAGCAGCGAGGAATTTTGTTTTCATTACGTCTCCGAGGATTTTAGATGTAAAAACGAACGCGCGTACTAATTCGTTCGGACCAATATGCCATCGTTCTTCAAGCTTGTACAGAACGCCATTCGCGCGCGGCAGGCGCGGTTGCGAAAATGACACAGATGGGTGGGAAAGGTGGCCCGCGGTGCACGGGAAGGGGGCGTCGAGGACCCGAGGCTGCGCACGCGCCGGCTGGTAAACGCAACAGGGGCGACGCTGGTTTCCCGTGGTCGCCCCTTGAATGTCATCGCGCAAGCGGAACTGGTTCCGCCGCCGCTTAGAACGAGTGGTTCACGCCCAGTGCGAAGATGTTCAGGCTGGTGCCAGCCGTCTTGCGCTGCGAGGCGTCGGTGTACACGTAGGTACGCTTCGACAGGCTGTACTCATAGCCCAGCGAGAATTGCTTGGTCTTTTGCTCGCCTGCATCGACGATACCGGCGGTCTTCTGACCGTAACCGGCCAGCACTTTGCCGGCGCCGACGCTGTAGTTCGCGCCAACCAGCCACGAACGCGAGGTGTCCTGGTTGCGGAAGGTGTGGCTGCGATCCTGATGCACGGCGGTGGCCATCAGTTTCAGGGCCGGCGACACCATCACCGAGGCGGCGATCGACATCAGTTCGGTTTCGATGGCGTTGCGCTCGACGGCCAGCATCATGGCGGCAGGACCATTCTTGTAGGTTGCCGACACCGAGTACGGGTTGGCGGTCGCTTCCGCGCCAGCACGGTATTGCGGCGCGGTCGCAGTGCCGCGGCCGATGACAACGGCGCCGCCGTTGGCTTCTTTGGTGGCGATCGACGCGTTCAGCTGGAAGCCGGCGTATTCAGGCGAATTGTAAAATAAAGCGTTCGAGAATCGGTTCTGCGAGTTGCCTACTGGCGCCAGAGCGTCGGACGAGTAGGTGTTGCCGCCAACCATCATGTCGGTCTGAAAGCCGGATGGGCTAGGAATGCCATGGAACGGCTCGAACGCGATGCTGCTTTCCTGGAAGGAAGTCAGGCCGCGACCGATGCGGACCATACCGAACGAACCTTGCAGGCCGACCCGGCTCTGACCCTGGAACAGGGGACGCTGTACGCCGGCGCCGCTGACTTCGTTGGTGCCGGTGTCCGGCTCGTAGCGAATTTCCAGTTGGAACAGAGCTTTCAGGCCATTGCCCAGCTCTTCCGTGCCCTTGAAGCCCAGGGTGTTGTTGGCGCGCTTGCCGATTTTCAGGGTCTGGTCGGTCTGCTTGATCAGGCCAGCATCGACGTTACCGTAAATAACCACTGCGGATTGGGCGTGAGCGACACCGGCGAATGCGCCAAGAAGTGCCAGGGCCAGAAGAGATTTTTTCATGTATGAATCCTTAGAGGTGAATCGGTTTAATCCGGGGAGCGTTGAGTTTTCCATGGATTTCTGAACGCTCGGATAAGTAGACCTTAATGTCATGTTGCTGTAATCATCCGGTATTGGTCAATTATGAGGGTACGGATTGGTTGAAAGCTAATAATTCGACCCGTGCTGTTGTATTTTTGAAACGAAGCTGCGTTCACATTCATTCACTGGGGCAATAAAAAATGACCACCGGATGCCAAGACTGCAACAGTTTCACCACCGCAACGTTTGTGCAAAATCAAGGAAGCAGCGCGTTTGCAGCAAACCCTTGTGCTGCCTGAAGTAGACTCGGCTTCATAGTCGATTGCGGCCAGACAAGCGGCACGATCGTTGTAATTCAACAACTGCGGTGTGGTGCGGGCGCAGGTCGCGGCCCGCCGAACCAGACCCTTTCTTATTGAGGTTGTTAGATAACGATGGCAAATCGTGAAGAACTGGGGCTCATCCGTGGAGCCCGCGCCGGGCGCCCCGAGGCGCAACTCGAACTGGGCAAGCTGTACCTGTTCGGCTCGAGCGGCCTGCCGAAAAGCCTGCCCACGGCCCTGCACTGGCTCGACCGCGCCGCCAAGCAGCAGTGCGCCGAGGCGTGCGAGCTGATCGGCACGCACATCCCCGTCGACGTGGCCATGCAGAGCGGCCTGGCGCTGGCCCAGTGGTACGAGCGCGCCTACGACGCCGGAGTGGGGCGGGCCGGCATGGTGCTGGCCCAGCTGATCCTGGCCGGCGGCGACCCGCAGCAGATCGATCCGGCGCGCCGCGCCAAGGCCATCGGCGCGCTGGAGGCGGGCGCGCGCGACGGCCACGCCGAAGCCCAGTGGCTGCTGGCGCGTTACCGCGCAGCGCCCGCGCTGGCCGGGGCGCGCGCCGCGCATGCGCCCCACAGCGTGCACCTGAGCGTGCCGCTGGCGCGGGTGGCGGCGGCGCCGCGTGCCGTGGGCGGCAGCTTGTCCGAAGCCGACCAGGCGTTGCTGGAGTCGGCCTGGGGGGCGCAACAGTGGCATGCCTTTCTCAAGCGCGCGCTGCCGCTGGCGCGCCAGCTCGTCGCCCGGCTCGACGCGGGGGCCAAGCTGGCCCTGCGGCCGGGACCGAACGACGTCACCTTGCTGTCGCGCTGCGCCCGCCTGCTCAGCGAGGAGCGCGGCGGCGAACAGGCCGATCCGGACGAAATCCGCGCGTTCTGGGAAATCGCCGCCGCCGAGCAGGACCGCCACGCCCAGATGGCCGTGGGGCTGTGGTACGCGCGCATGCAGGTCGACGGCAAGCGCACCGCCGTGGGCGCCAGCTCGGCCAACTTCAAAAAAGCCATTCGCTGGCTGACCCTGGCCGGCGAGCAAGGATTGGCCGAGGCGTGGTACGCGCTGTCGCGTATCTATATCAAGCCGGAATTCTCGCAACGCAACGTCGGCGATGCCCAGCGCTACCTGGAGCGTGCCGCCGAAATGGGGTTTCGCGACGCCCAGCTCGAATGCGGCAACAGCGCATGGCGGGCGCGCCGCGAGAACGAGAGCAACGACGTGCGCGCCGTGTACTGGCTGCAGAAGGCGGCCGCGCAACATTGCCGCGAAGCGGCGGCGGCCCTGGAGAAAATCGCTCCGCGCGGGCAGGGTGTGGCCTATGGCTGGAGCGCCGCGCTGGCGCTGGCGCGCGACCTGACGGTCAGCCATCCCCTGTTGGCCGCCCGGCTGGAGCTGGCCGCCATATTCAAGCTGACCCGGGCCGAGGCATTGCTGATCGATATCAGGGCGGCCGACCAGGGCCATTGCCTGGTGGTGGACATCCGCGCCAGCTACGGGCGCAGCAAGCGCCGCCTGATCACCATCGTCAACGCGCAGGAGCGCCAGGCGCTGGACCGCATCGCGCGGCTGTTCGACAACGTCGATTGCGGACCAACCGGGCCGGAGGGCAACTACCGGCAGCGCTTGTATCGGCTCAAAACCCTGGTGCCCGAGGCAGCCGAGTCGGTCGAGGCGGTGGAGACGGTGGAGGAGCACGAGGCGGAGACGTACGAGATGGCCGCGTGATTGCCTGCGGCGGCAGCAACTGCGGTGAGCGATATAGCGGTGAGCGTGCTGGCAGTCGCCCATCGACTTTGGCGTGACCTGCATCTATATAAAAGGTGCAGAAGCCCCTCACGGCGTCACACCGCAGACGCATTGCGCAGTTGCGTTTAACGGAGGCACTTAGCAGCGCCGGTCAGCGGTTCGCTCAGCGGTTCGATCAGCCACACGACCCGGCCCATACCTGACCCATACCTGGCCCATACATATATATATATAGTAGCGACAGGCCGCGTACGGCAGGACGTGAACATACCGATAGAGTATTTACGGATCTGCAAATCAGGGGCTGAAGAATCCGGCCGCAGATTTGAGACTTCAGGCCTCGGGCCTGAAACTACAGCGTAATCTCACCCTCGAACACCGTCACCGCCGGCCCGCTCAGATAAACGGGTGCGTCGCCGCCCTCCCAGGCGATCGACAATTCACCGCCGCGGGCGCTGACCCGCACGGGCGAATCGAGCAGGCCGCGGCGTATCCCCGCCACCACGGCGGCGCAGGCGCCCGACCCGCAGGCCAGGGTTTCCCCCACGCCGCGCTCATACACGCGCAACTTCACATGATTGCGGGCGACCACCTGCATGAATCCGGCGTTGACCTTGTTAGGAAAGCGCGCGTGCTGCTCGATCAGGGGGCCGGTTTCGGCGACCGGGGCCAGCTCCACATCGTCCACCACCTGCACCGCATGCGGGTTGCCCATCGATACCACGGAAACGAAAACGGTCTTGCCGCCTTGAAATTTCAATGGCAGCGGCCACAAGGTGTCGGCGCCATCGGCCCAGCCGGCCAGACCGGCGGCGTCGAACGGCACCTCGGCCGGCAGCAGGCGCGGCGCGCCCATGTCGACCGTGATGCTGCCATCGGCCTCGATGCGCGGCTCGATAATGCCTTTCATGGTCTCGACCCGGATGCGCGACTTGGCCGTGAGCCCCTTTTCGGTGACGAACTTGACGAAGGCGCGCGAACCATTGCCGCACTGCTCCACCTCACCGCCATCCTGATTAAAGATGCGATAGCGGAAATCGCACCCGGGCGAGCTGGCGCGCTCCACCACCAGGATCTGGTCGGCGCCCACGCCAAAGCGGCGGTCGCCCAACTGGCGATACTGTTCCGGGCCCAGCGTCACTTGCTGGCTGAAGGCGTCGATCACGACAAAGTCGTTGCCGGCGCCGTGCATTTTGGTGAATTTGAGTTTCATGGCATAAGTATAGCGGAGCTACAGAACAGATAGGGCGGATCGCTCGGCCCTGCGGATGCGCCGCTCAGCGCTGGGTAGCCAGCGCTGGCATTCAACGCTTGGTATAGAACGACGGCTCTCCCGCCGGCCGCGTCTTGAAGCGCTTGTGGGTCCAGAAATACTCGGCCGGCGCCTCGCGCACGCGCTCTTCGATAAAAGCATTCATGCGGCGGGCCGATTCGACCATGTCGTCGCCCGGATAGTTGTCCCAGGCCGGATAAAACGTCACCTTCCAGCCCGCATAGCCGGGCAGGAAGGTGGCCACCACCGGCACCACGGCAGCGCCCGTGGCGGCGGCCAGCCGGCCCGGCGCCGTCAGGGTTGCCGCCGGTACGCCGAAAAACGGCACGAACTGGGCATCCTTGTCGCCGAAGTCCATGTCCGGTAGCATGAAGTACGGCAAGCCTTCGCGCATGGCGCGCACGATGGGCTTGACGCCTTCCTTGCGCGAAAACAGCTTCACGGGCCGAAAGCGCGAGCGGCCGCGGCGCAGTACCTCGTCGAACGCGGCGTTTTTCTGCTGCACATAAATCGAGCACAGGCTGGACTCCAGCATCACGGCCACGCCCGCCACATCCAGGCACACGAAGTGCGGACACAGCAAAATGGTCGGTCCCGCGGCAATCTGCGCCAGCGGCACGGCCGGATCGACCTGGATCAGGCGGCGCAGCCGCGCCTGGGGCGCCCACCACAAGATGGCGCGTTCCCACACGCTGCGCGAATACGCCTGGAAATGCTGGCGCGCCAGCGCGACGCGCTGCGCCTCGGTCAGTTCCGGCATGCACATGCGCAAATTGGTCAGCGCGATATGGCGGCGCGCGCGCAGCAGCACGAACAGCAGGCTGCCAACCGCTTCGCCAAAGCGTCCCAGCAGCGGCAGCGGCAACCAGTGCAGCAGCCACATCAACCCCAGCAGCAGCTTCATACCGCGTCCTGCGCGTCGGGCGCGGCCACGCCGTCCGGATGCTTGTAGCGGTTGTAACTCCAGAAATACTGGGCCGGACAGCGCGCGATCAGCTGTTCCATCGCCAGGTTGATGGTGGCGGCCTGCTCGGCGGCGCTGCCGCTCAAGGTGCCCTCGAACGGCACGAAGCGCACGATGAAGCCTTTGCCGCGCGGGCGGCGCTCGGCGTACACCAGGATGATGGCGGCGTTGCCCAGCTGGGCCAGTTTCGACGGCAAGGTCATCGAATAGGCCGGGCGGCCGAAAAACGGCGCCCATACCCCTTCGCCTTCCTGCGGCACCTGGTCCGGCAGCACGCCGATCGGCTCGCCCCGCTTGAGACACTTGGCCAGGATCCGCACGCCCGACAGGTTGGCCGGCGCCAGATGCAGGTTGTGGCGCGCGCGCGCGCCTTCGATGAGTGGTTTCAACGCCGCCTGTTTGGGCGGGCGGTACATCACCGTCAGCTTGGTGCGCAGGGCGATCTGCTGGGCCGTGATTTCGAAGCAGCCCAGATGCGGCGTGAGAAACATGATGCCCTGGCCGCGGTCGAGCACCGACTGCACGTAGTCCCAGTTCTCGTCGGTGGCCAGGCTGGCCACCCGCTCTGGCTTGGCGCACCACACGAACGCCAGCTCGACGATCGCCTTGCCCGATTCGGCGACGGCCTCATGCAGATGGCGGCCGAAACCGGCGCCGGTCAGGTTGGTGCGCAGCAAGCGCCGGTAGGAGGGCGAGGCCAGGTAGACCAGCCAGCCCAGCAGGCTGCCCAGAACATGCAGGACTGACAACGGCAGAGCCGATAAAAGGCGAAATAGAGACACTAACATGGGTTTGATCGGGGTCCGATTTGGCAGACAGGCTTAGCCAAAGTTACACAAGGAGCGTAAAATACCACGAGAGCAGTATCCGCCGAGTTAATAGACAACTTGCGAAGCGGAATATAAATGTCGCTAAAGCGTCGCAGGCAACCCAGTTACTGCGACATCAATTGACCAGTAACAGGAGCCGCATCGTGTCCAACGACTACCTTTTCACCTCGGAATCCGTTTCCGAAGGCCATCCCGACAAAGTCGCCGATCAAATTTCCGACGCCATCCTCGACGCCATCCTGGCGCAGGACCCGAGCGCCCGTGTCGCCGCCGAAACGCTGTGCAATACCGGCCTCGTCGTGCTCGCCGGTGAAATCACCACCCACGCCAACGTCGACTACATCCAGGTCGCGCGCGAGACCATCAAGCGCATCGGCTACGACAACACCGACTACGGCATCGACTACCGCGGCTGCGCCGTGATGGTCTGCTACGACAAGCAGTCGCCCGACATCGCCCAGGGCGTGGACGAAGGCGCCGGACTGGACCTCGACCAGGGCGCCGGCGACCAGGGCCTGATGTTCGGTTACGCCTGCGACGAAACGGCCGAGCTGATGCCGGCCGCCATCCATTACGCGCACCGCCTGGTCGAGCGCCAGTCGCAGCTGCGCAAGGACGGCCGCCTGCCATGGCTGCGTCCGGATGCCAAGTCGCAGGTCACGCTGCGCTACATCGACGGCCGTCCGGTCGGCGTCGACACGGTGGTGCTGTCGACCCAGCACGCGCCGGAAATGTCGCATGCGCAGATCGAAGAAGCGGTGATCGAAGAGATCATCAAGAAAGTGCTGCCGGCCGAGTGGCTGCAGGGCACGCGCTATCTGGTCAACCCGACCGGCCGCTTCGTCATCGGCGGTCCGCAAGGCGATTGCGGCCTGACCGGTCGTAAGATCATCGTCGATACCTACGGTGGCGCAGCTCCCCACGGTGGCGGCGCGTTCTCGGGCAAGGACCCGTCCAAGGTCGACCGCTCGGCAGCATACGCGGCCCGCTACGTGGCCAAGAACATCGTCGCAGCCGGTCTGGCGCGCCAGTGCCAGGTGCAGGTCAGCTACGCCATCGGCGTGGCCAAGCCGATCAACATCACCGTCTACACCGAAGGCACGGGCGTGATCTCCGACGAGAAGATCGCCAAGCTGGTCATGGAACACTTCGACCTGCGTCCGAAGGGCATCGTGCAGATGCTCGACCTGCTGCGCCCGATCTACCAGAAGAGCGCCGCCTACGGCCACTTCGGCCGCGAAGAGCCGGAGTTCACCTGGGAGCGCACCGACAAGGTCGCCCTGCTGCGCGCCGAGGCCGGACTGTCCTGATCTGATCTGCGCTGCTTGGTTCGCCGGGCAACGGGCGAGCCGATCACGCATCACCAACGCGGCCTTGCGAGGCCGCGTTTTTTTTCGCCGCGCGGCGTTGTCGGGTTGCCATTGCCCGAACCGCCATTGAACCGCGCGCCAGCAACACCGGCTGGAAATGTGTTGGCGAAACCGGGTCCGAGCGGCTACACTATTCAGTTCCGAGGAGCGTTGCGACGAAATGCCCATTTCGCCAGGCTCGGAAATCCACCGCAACTGCGCTCACGTTACTTTTTTCTAACTGAAAGGAGGGCGTGATGAACGCCGTACTCAAAACTTCGCAAGACTTCCTCGTCGCCGACCTGTCGTTGGCACCATGGGGCAATAAAGAAATCAAGATCGCAGAAACCGAAATGCCGGGTCTGATGGCTATCCGCGAGGAATTTGCCGCAGCTCAGCCGCTCAAGGGCGCGCGCATCACCGGTTCGCTGCACATGACCATCCAGACCGCCGTGCTGATCCAGACGCTGGAAGCGCTGGGCGCCCGTGTGCGCTGGGCGTCGTGCAACATCTATTCGACCCAGGACCATGCCGCCGCCGCCATCGCCGCCGCCGGCACCCCGGTGTTCGCCGTCAAGGGCGAAACCCTGGACGAATACTGGGATTACACCCACCGCATCTTTGAGTGGCCAAGCGAGAACGGCCAGGCCGTCTACTCCAACATGATCCTCGACGATGGCGGCGACGCCACCTTGCTGCTGCACTTGGGCACGCGCGCCGAGACCGACCTGTCGGTGCTGGATAATCCCGGTTCGGAAGAAGAGATCTGCCTGTACAACTCGATCAAGACGCACCTGAAGATCGATGCCAACTGGTACTCCAAGCGTCTGCCGCAGATTCTCGGCGTGACCGAAGAGACCACCACCGGCGTGCACCGCCTGTACCAGATGCACAAGGATGGCAAGCTGGCCTTCCCGGCCATCAACGTCAACGATTCCGTGACCAAGTCCAAGTTCGACAACCTGTACGGTTGCCGCGAGTCGCTGGTCGACGGCATCAAGCGTGCCACCGACGTGATGATCGCCGGTAAGGTTGCCGTGATCGCCGGTTACGGCGACGTGGGCAAGGGTTCGGCTCAAGCCATGCGCGCGCTGTCGGCCCAGGTGTGGGTCACCGAAATCGATCCGATCTGCGCACTGCAGGCGGCGATGGAAGGCTACCGCGTCGTGACCATGGATGAAGCGGCCTCGCAGGGCGACATCTTCGTCACCTGCACGGGCAACTATCACATCCTGACCGAGAAGCACATGCTGGACATGAAGGACCAGGCCATCGTCTGCAACATCGGTCACTTCGACAACGAGATCGATGTCGCCGCGCTCAAGAAATACGAGTGGGAAAACATCAAGCCGCAGGTCGATCACGTGATCTTCCCGTCGGGTAAGCGCATCATCCTGCTGGCCGAAGGCCGTCTGGTCAATCTGGGTTGCGGCACGGGTCACCCGTCGTACGTGATGAGCTCGTCGTTCGCCAACCAGACCATCGCCCAGATCGAACTGTTCGCCAACACCGACAAGTATCCGGTCGGCGTGTATGTGCTGCCGAAGCATCTGGACGAGAAAGTGGCGCGTCTGCAGCTCAAAAAGCTCAACGCCAAGCTGACCGAGCTGACCGACGAGCAAGCCGCGTACATCACGGTGAGCAAGGAAGGCCCTTACAAGCCGGATCACTACCGCTATTAATTAGCGCTGCCGCGACCGCCAGCTACGACTGGCGGGCTCGCGGCCTAATGTACGACCCGTGCGCCACCGTGCTTCCGCCCGGTGGCTACTTACACGGAACGACCCGTGCGCCACCGTGCTTCCGCCCGGTGGCTTACTCATCTGGAGACCCCATGCGTTTGCTCTTGACCTGGCTGATCAATGCGATTGCCCTGTTTGCCTTGCCGTACCTGATGTCGTCCGTGACCGTGACCAATATTGGCGCGGCGCTGATTGCGGCCCTGGTGCTCGGTCTGGTGAATACCCTGATCCGTCCTGTGCTGGTGATCTTGACTCTGCCGGTCACGGTACTGTCGATGGGCTTGTTCATTCTGGTCATTAACGCCGTGCTGTTCTGGGCGGTGGCGCATTTTGTCGATGGATTCCAGGTTGCAGGGTTCTGGTCGGCCTTCATTGCCGCCATCGTGTACAGCGTGATTTCATGGGCGCTGTCGGCTCTGCTGTTGAAAAACGACTAAGAAGAAGACTGATGGATACGCAAAATTTCAGCATCGAATTTTATCCGCCGAAAACGCCGGAAGGCGCCAACAATCTGCGCGTGGCGCGCCAGAAGCTGGCCCAGCTGGGTCCCAAGTATTTTTCGGTGACCTTCGGCGCCGGCGGCAGCACCCAGCAGGGCACGCTCGACACCGTGCTGGAGATCAAGGCCGAAGGCCATGATGCCGCACCCCACCTGTCGTGCGTGGGCGGCTCGCGCGAATCGATCCGCGCCATCTTGCAGCAATACAAAGACAATGGCATCAAGCGCGTGGTGGCCCTGCGCGGCGACTTGCCCAGTGGGTATGGCGGCGGTGGCGAATTCCGCTATGCCAATGAGCTGGTGGAATTCATCCGCGCCGAGACGGGCGACTGGTTCCATATCGAAGTGGCGGCCTATCCCGAAGTGCACCCGCAGGCGCGCTCGCCGCAGGACGACATGCAGAACTTTGCCCGCAAGGTCAAGGCTGGCGCGGATGCCGCAATCACCCAGTATTTCTACAATGCCGATGCGTACTTCGCCTTCATGGACCAGTCGCGCGCGCTGGGGATCGACGTGCCGGTGATCGCCGGCATCATGCCGATCACCAACTACACGCAGCTGATGCGCTTCTCCGACATGTGCGGCGCCGAGATTCCCCGCTGGGTGCGTCTGAAGCTGGCCAGCTTTGGCGACGACAGCGCCTCGATCAAGGCGTTCGGGCTGGACGTGGTCACGCAGCTGTGCGAACGCCTGCTGGCTGGCGGCGCGCCGGGCATCCACTTCTACAGCATGAACCAGGCGGGGCCGACGACGGCGTTGTGGCAGCGGCTGGTGAAGTAAGCGGTGACGTAAACGACATCCGTAAGAAGCGATACCGAAGCCGCAGGATCGAGATCAGGTAGAAGCAGTTTACATTGCCCTCGCGAAGGCGAGGGCCCATAACCCGTGTGAGCAGAGATGCTATAGGCCCTCGCCTACGCGAGGGCAACGGTTTTGATGGCAACTAATCATCACGATGTTGCGGTTCGAATTGTGCTTCACTGAGAGACACCCAGTTCGGTCACAATCCGGTCCAGCGCCACATCATGCGCCGCGCCGCCGAACTCGGCCTGCATGCACGCATACGCCACTCCCAAAGTCACCGGCCGAGGCTGCGCCTCCAGCGTCCGGTCGTAGTAGCCTCCGCCGTAACCCAGCCTGAAGCGCTGCGCATTGAACCCCAGGCACGGCACCAGCAGTACCGGCGGCGCGGCCACCATCTGCAGCTCCAGCGGCACCGCCACCCCCATCCGATCCTTGTGCATGGGCTGTCCCGGCGTCCACGCGGCGAACCCCAGCGGCGCGGCCCGTTCCAGCACCACCGGCAACACCAGCGCCACGCCCAGCCGCGCCAGTTCGCCGTACAACGGATGCAGATCCGGCTCGCCCGGCAATGGCCAGTACACCCCCAGCGTGGCCGTGTCGTGGGCCTGGCACCAGGCCAGCACGGCAGCGCCGATCTGGCGATCCCATGCCGCCTTGAGCGCCTGGTCGAGTCCGCGGCGTCGTTGCAGCAAGTGCATGCGCAACGCATCCTTGTCGGCTATTGGCGACAGCGCGCCGCTGAGTGTGTCGTGCTCTGGCAGAGCTGAGTCGCTGCGTGGTATTCTAGGTTTGCCGGTCATGGGCGTCACGTGTCGAATGAAGCATTAAATTGAGAGTAGCAAACTGATGATCTTGCCGAAAAAATTATGCGGCGCGATCCTCGCCGCGGCCTGGCTCTCGCCGGTCTGGGCGCAGTCGCCTGACCCCGCCGCCGCAGTCCCGGCCGCCGCCACCGCGGCCCCTGTCACACCCGTTGCACCCGTTGCACCCGTTGCACCCGTTGCACCGGCGGCGACCACCCCCGCACCTGTCACCGCACCGGCCGCCGCACCTGTTACCGCAACGACAACGGCGGCAGCGCCACATCGGTCGCCCGCCTACGTGCCGCCCGGCGCTGTCTATCCGGCACCGGCCACACACGCAGCAAGCCCACTAAACGCGGCAAGCCCACCAAACGCTACAGCGCCCAACGCAGTCGCCTCGGCATCCGCCGCCACTGCGGTCGCCATCCCCGCCGCGCCGGCCAGCGCCGACGACGAAACGTTCGCCCAGCTGCGCGAAGCGGCCCGTGCCGACGACGCCACCAAGGCCGCCTCGCTGGCCGCGCGCCTGTCCGCGTATCCGATGCCCGCCTACGTGGAGTACTACCGCCTCAAGCCGCGCCTGCGCACGGCCACGGTGGCGGAAGTGCGCGACTATCTTACCCGCTATCAGAGTTACGCCATCGCCGACCGCCTGCGCAACGACTGGCTGCTTGAACTGGGCCGCGCGCGCGACTGGCTCAACTTCGACCAGCAGTTGCCGCTGTACGTAGTGGCCGACGACATGCAGGTCAAATGTTACGCCCTGATGTCGCGCCTGGCCAAGGGCCAGAACGTGGCCGACGACGCGCGCGCGCTGTTGACCAACCCGCCGTCGTACGGCGAAGGCTGCTCCGCGCTGATCGGCGCCCTGGCCCAGGCCGGCCAGTTCAGCATCGACGACCTGCTGGCGCAGCTGCGCCTGGCCGGCGAAACGCGCGCCACCGGCCCGTCGCGCCGCCTGGCGCTGTTGCTGGGCGCCTCCGACACCCACGCCGCGCAAGCGGTCGACATGCCGGCCCTGGCCATGGCGCGCGGCGTGGGCAGCACCCGCGCCGCCCATGAAATTTACCTGATCGCGCTGGGCCGCATGGCGCGCACCAGCGACAAGCTGGCCGCCATCGCGCTGCGCAAGAACGCGCCCCTGCTCAGTGCCCAGGAGCTGGCCACCGGCTGGGCCACCCTTGCCCATGCGGCCTCGATCGCCGTCTCGTCGGACGCCGCCTTGTACTGGCAGCTCTCGGCCGGCGCGCCGCTGACGCAGGAGCAGATGCAGTGGAAAACCCGCATCGCGCTGCGCCGCGGCGACTGGGCCGGCGTCAAGGCCACCATCAACGCCATGCCGGCGCAGCTGCGCAACCAGAACACCTGGACCTACTGGCTGGCGCGTTCGCTGCAGGCGCTGGGCGGGCCCGAGGCGCAGAGCGCGCCCGAGCTGTACCGGCGCGTGGCCGACCTGAACAATTTTTACGGCCAGCTGGCGCTGGAAGAACTGGGCCAGCCGATCGTGCTGCCGCCGCCGGGCGCGCCCCTTACGGCCGCCGAGATCGCGCCCATGGCCAGCAATCCCGGCCTGCGCCGCGCGCTCAAGTTCTTCAGCATGCGCATGCGCGCCGAGGGCACGCGCGAATGGAACTGGGAATTGCGCCGCTTCGGCGAGCGCGAGCTGCTGGCCGCGGCCGAATTCGCGCGCCAGAACCAGATTCTCGACCGCATGGTCAACACCTCCGAGCGCACCCGCACCCAGTTCGATTACACCCAGCGCTTCCCGTCGCCGCACATCGACATCCTGCACCCCACCACCAGCCAGCTCAAGCTGGATCAGGCTTGGGTGTATGGCCTGATCCGCCAGGAATCGCGCTTCATCATGGATGCCCAGTCGTCGGTGGGCGCGTCCGGACTGATGCAGGTCATGCCGGGTACGGCCCAGTTTGTGGCCCGCAAGATCGGCCTCGATTACGTCCGCTCCAAGCTGACCGACCTGCACACCAACCTGATTTTGGGCGCCAACTACATGAGCATGGTGCTGGCCAACGCCGACGGCTCGCAGCCGCTGGCCAGCGCCGCCTACAACGCCGGACCGGGACGCATGCGCACCTGGCGCAGCGCGCTGACCGAGCCGATGGAAGGGGCCATCTTCGCCGAATCGATTCCGTTCATGGAAACCCGCATCTACGTCAAAAACGTGATGGCCAACGCCACCACCTACGCGGCCCTGTTCGACAACAAGCCGCAGTCGCTCAAAGCCCGGCTGGGCAAAGTCTCGCCGCGGGGTGCGCATTCGATCGAACTGCCGTAGTATGGAGGGTGTTGTATAAATCATATACTTGATCGCGCACCCGCATTCCGCGGGCGTATGACAGCCCCGGCATGGGGCATCGAGTATGTGGTACCCAAAAACACCCACTATAAAAGGCAATGGCGAACAACATGGCAGACATGACGGTGGTGGTATTGGGCGGTTCCGGTTTCATCGGCAGCCATCTGATCGCGCGCCTGTCGGCCGACGGCTTGCGCGTGATCGTGGCGACCCGGCGCGCCGAACGCGCCCGTGACCTGGCCTTGCTGCCGCGCGTCGAAGTGGTGGAAGCCGACATCCATGACGACGTCCAGCTGCGCCGCCTGGTGGCGGGGCGCGATGCCGTCATCAACCTGGTCGGCGTGCTCCATTCCAAACGCGGCAGTCCCTACGGCCCCCAGTTCAAGCGCGCCCACGTGGAGCTGCCGCGCCGCGTCGTGGCCGCCTGCGCCGCGGGCGGGGTCAGGCGCTATCTGCACATGAGCGCGCTGGGCGCGGCTGCCGACGGCCCGTCCATGTACCAGCGCTCCAAGGCCGACGGCGAAGTCGCCGCGCGCGCCGAGCCCACGGTTGCGGCCACCATCTTCCGCCCGTCGGTGGTGTTCGGCCCCGGCGACAGTTTCCTCACCATGTTCGCGCGCCTGCAGCGCTTTCTGCCGTTCATTCCCCTGGCCGGCGCCGACACCGATTTCCAGCCCGTGTATGTGGGCGACGTGGCCGCCGCCTTTGCGCGCGCGCTGGCCGACCCCAAGACGCGCCATCAAGTCTACGCGCTGGGCGGCCCGCAAATCTATCCACTGGCCGACCTGGTGCGCCTTGCAGGGCGCTACAGCGGCCACGAACGGCCCGTGTTCGCGCTGCCCGACACGCTGGCGCGCCTGCAGGCGTGGTTCTTCGAACTGCTGCCGGGCGAGCCGCTGATCAGCCGCGACAATCTCGACTCCATGAAGGTCGACAACGTCGTCGATCCGGCCATTCAGGCCACCACCGACGCGGCTCTGGGCATCGTACCCACCGCGCTCGAAGCGGTGGCGCCGCACTACCTGATGCCGCACGACCGCTTCGACGATTTCCGCGCCCGCGCGGGCCGCTGAACGCGGGCGGCTGCGCCGGGCGGGCGGCCATGGGCCGCAGCCGCCGCGCAAGCCACGCCGAGACACGCACCGACACTCACTAAAAAATAAAGTATTTATCCAACTCCAGGACACGCAATGCAAACTACCGAACTCGATCCCACGCTCACCCACACGCTCGAACAGGCACGCAAGCCGGGCCTGACCCTCATCATCGGCAACAAGAACTATTCGTCGTGGTCGATGCGGCCGTGGGTGGCGCTGACCGCGTTCGGCATCCCGTTCACCGAAGTGCGCGTGCTGCTCGACCAGCCCGACACCTCCAGCCGCATCGCCGAATACTCGGCCGCCGGCCGTGTGCCGGTGCTCATCGCCGGCGACATCACCATCTGGGACAGCCTGGCCATCTGCGAATACGTCGCCGAGCAATTCCAGGAACTGCACCTGTGGCCGCAGGACGTGGCCGCGCGCGCCATGGCCCGCTCGGTGGTCGCTGAAATGCACTCCGGCTTTTCCGACCTGCGCAGCGCCATGACCATGAACATCCGCGCCAGCATGCCGGGGCGCGGGCGCACACCGGGCGCGCAGGGCGACATCGGCCGCATCAGCGAGATCTGGGAAGAGTGCCTGTCGCGCTTCGGCCATCACCAGTTCCTGTTCGGCGACTTCTCGATTGCCGACGCCTTCTTCGCCCCCGTCGTGATGCGCTTTCATACGTACCACGTGGCGCTGGCGCCGGCGCTGCAGGCGTACTGCGAACGGGTGCGCGCCCATCCGGCCGTGGGGCGCTGGATTACCGAAGCGTTGGCCGAGACCGAAGTGGCGCACGACCACGACGATGAACTGCCCGACCATCCCTGATCGACCCGGGACCTTGAACCATGGACCTGGTCCCTTCAAAGAGTAAAAAAAACAAAGAGTAAAGAACCAAGAGTAGAGAACCGCTAACATGAAAACCTACATCGTCGGGGGCGCCGTACGCGATCGCCTGCTCGGCCTGCCGGTGTCCGACCACGACTGGGTGGTGGTCGGCGCCACGCCCGAGCAGATGGCGGCCGCCGGCTTTCGCCCCGTCGGCAAGGACTTTCCCGTCTTTCTGCACCCGCACACGCAGGAGGAATACGCGCTCGCGCGCACCGAGCGCAAGACCGCGCCTGGCTACCGCGGCTTCATTGTCCATGCCGCACCCGAAGTGACGCTGGAGCAGGATCTGGAGCGGCGCGACCTGACCATCAACGCCATCGCGCAGGCCGACGACGGCAGCCTGACCGACCCGTTCGGCGGCCAGCGCGACATCGCCGCGCGGGTGTTCCGCCACGTCTCCGGCGCCTTTGCCGAAGACCCCGTGCGGATCCTGCGCCTGGCGCGCTTCGCCGCCCGCTTCGCCGACTTTAGCGTGGCGCCGGAGACCATGGCGCTGATGCGCCAGATGGTCGAGCAGGGCGAAGTCGACGCGCTGGTGCCGGAGCGCGTGTGGCAGGAAGTGGCGCGCGGGCTGATGGAGCAAAAACCTTCGCGCATGCTGGAAGTGCTGCGCGAGTGCGGCGCGCTGGCGCGCATCATGCCGGAACTGAATGCGCTGTGGGGCGTGCCGCAGCCGCCCGCGCACCACCCGGAAGTCGACACCGGCGTGCACATGATGCTGGTGATCGACTACGCCGCTGGCGCGGCGCTGCCGCTGGAAGTGCGCTTCGCCGCCCTGATGCACGACCTGGGCAAGGGCGTCACCCCCAGCGCCGACTGGCCGCGCCACCACGGTCACGAAGCACTGGGCCTGCCCCTGATCGAGACCCTGTGCAAGCGCCTCAAGGTGCCCAACGAATGCCGCGATCTGGCCATCATGACCGCGCGCGAGCATGGCAATGTCAGCCGCGCGCAGAGTTTGCGCGCCAATACCATCGTCACCCTGTTCGAGCGCTGCGACGCGTTCCGCAAGCCGCAGCGCTTCGCCGCCATGCTGCAGGCGTCCGAATGCGATTTCCGCGGCCGCGGCGGGCCGGGCGACGACTTCCTCACTCGCCCCTATCCGCAAGCGGCCCACCTGCTGGCCGCGCTGGCGGCGGCGCGCGCCGTGGACGCGGGCGCGGTGGCGCAGCGCTGTGGCGAACAGCGCGAGCGCATCGCCGAGGCGGTGCACCAGGCCCGGGTTGCGGCCGTCAAGGCGGCGGTCAGGACAGCGCGCGAGGCGCAACTCGTCAGCGCGCCGCGCCCCGATGACGATTCCTGCTATTCTGAGGCCGACTAATCCTGGCTGGCGCGCCGCGTTCCAGCCCCATCGGACGGAGGAGTACATGCGCTGCGCGTTCCATTTGCCTGGCCTGGCACTGCCCGGACTGATACTGCTTGCCGTGACTGTGCTAGCCAGCCTGGCTGCCGGCGGTGCGGACGCAGCCGGCGCTGGCGGGCATGACGCGCTGCCGGACGAACCGCTGCGCGCCCTGCCCGACATCGGCAGCGCCGCGATCGATCCGGCCAAGGCCGCCCTTGGCAAGCGGCTGTTTCACGACAGCCGCCTGTCGCCCGGCGGGCGCACCAGCTGCGCCAGCTGCCACAACCTGCTGCGCGGGGGCGCCGATGGCCGCGCGCGCGCGCCGCAGATCGACGGCAAGCCCGGCCTGTTCAACACCCCCACGGTCTACAACAGCCAGTTCAACGCGCGCCAGTCGTGGATCGGCCGGCCTCTGGGCGTGGACGCGCTGCCCCTGCACGCGGGCGCGGGCGAGAACTGGGACGCACTGGCCGCGCGCACCGACGGCGAAGTCGATGGCCCGGCCGCACGCGCCGGCCTGATCGAATTCTTGCGCTCGCTGCGCACCCCATCGCGCTTCGACCGCCACCTGCGCGGCGACGCCCAGGCCCTCAACCGCGACGAAAAAGCCGGCTACGCCAGTTTCAAGCGCTACGGCTGCGTGGCCTGCCACCAGGGCCTCAACGTGGGCGGCAATATGTTCGCGCGCCTGGGCGTCATGCGCGAGCTGCCCGGGCTGGAAAGCAGGCCGGCGGGGCAGGGCCGCTTCCTGGTCACCGGGCGCGAACAGGACCGCTACATGTTCCGCGTGCCCAGCCTGCGCAACGTGGCGCTCACCGCGCCCTACCTGCACGACGGCTCGGTGGCCACGCTGGAGGAAGCGGTCGATCTGATGTTCCGCCACCAGCTGGGGCGCGGCGCGCCGCCGCAAGACAAGGCGCAGATCGTCCAGTTCCTGCATACCCTGTCGGGCGACACGGTGCCGCCCGCGGGAGCGGCGCCATGATGGCCAGGCGCCGCCTGATCGCCACGCTGGTGCTGCTCAGTCTCACACTGGTGCTGGCCTTCCTGTTCAACCGCACCCAGGCCGTCGACATCGAAGCGCAGAACCGCATCATGCTCAACCTGCGCGAGCTGGAAAAGCTCGACGCCGAGTGGAACGTCAATATCCTGCGCTCGCACATCGGCCTCAATCCCGACTACGATCCCTTGAGCGCGCCGCTGCCGCGCATGCATGCGCTGATCGACAGCCTGGGCACGGCACTGCCGACCACCCAGGGCGTGGCGGCGCGCCAGGCGTACGAAGCGCTGGGCCGCGCGCTGCGCGACAAGGACGAACTGGTCGAGCAGTTCAAGTCGCACAACGCCGTGCTGCGCAATTCGCTGAGCTACTTTCCGGTCGCGCTGACCGATCTCAAGACGGAGCTGAACGGCATCGAAGGGGCCACCGTCCCCTCGCGCACCGTGCTGGCGCTGGACGGCCTGCTCAACACGCTGCTGGCCGACGTGCTGCGCTTCGATCAGGCGCCCGACCCGCGCCTGGGCGCCACGATCGAACGCAATGTCGGCGCGGTGCTGGCGTTGCGCAGCGCGTTTTCGCCCGCTGTGGCCGACAACATCGACGACCTGGCCGCCCACGCGCGCGCCATCGTGCGCTACCGCCAGCTGGAAAACGTGCTCGAGGCGCGCATCGCCCGGGTCGGGCTGGCCGAGGCGACCGAGCGCCTGGTGGCCCTGTTCGACCGCGCCTACGACCAGATCCAGATCGACAAGCAGCGCTTTCGCAGCTACCTGTTCGTGTATTCCGGCGTGCTGCTGGTGCTGCTCATGTATGCGGCGTGGCGGCTGCGCCGCAGTTACCGCATCATCGGCCTGTTCAACAGCAGCCTGCGGGCGGCCAACGAAACGCTGGAGCGCCGCGTGGCCGAGCGCACCGCCGAACTGGAAGCGCAGTCGGAGCGCCTCAAGCAGCTGGCCCAGCACGACAGCCTGACGGGCCTGATCAATTACGGCCAGCTGACCCAGCTGCTCGATCACGCGCTGGTGCGGGCGGGGCGGCGCGGCACCATCGTGGTGATCATGTTCATCGACCTGGATGGCTTCAAGGCCGTCAACGACACCTGGGGCCATGCCACGGGCGACCTGGTGCTCAAGGCGGTGGCCAAGCGGGTGCAGGACAAGCTGCGCAAGGAAGACGCGCTGGCGCGCCTGGGCGGCGACGAATTCGTGATCCTGCTCGAAGAAGTCACCTCGCGCGAAGGCGCGCTGCGCGTGGCCGAGCTGTCGCTCGAGCAGATCCGCTCGATCACCGAGGCCGACGGCCATCCGGTGCGCATTTCGGCCAGCATCGGCGTGTCCAGCGCCATCGGCGCGGAAGGGGCGGCGCGCGGCGCGGCCGCGCTGCTGGCCGACGCCGATCAGGCCATGTACCAGGCCAAGGACGGCGGCAAGAACGGCGTGGTGGTCAGCGCCAACGCCAAGTGGAGCGTGGGGGCGCCGGCCAGGCCGGAAAGCACGCTGCCCCAGCGCGACGAGATGCGCTCGGTCTGACCCACAGCTGGCACGGCTTAGCCCAGCACACCGGCCACCCGGTGGAATTGCGACCGCGCAGGCTGGCGACCGCTCTCGGCGGCAATACAACAGATCGTCTTCCGAACCTGGAGACCGAAGCGGGAATTCCACGCGCCTTGACGCTCATCAACTCTGGCAGATTGCACGGAGGCAAAATTGGTGAACACTGAGGAGCGGCAATGTCAGCAATCACCCCGACGGACACCCCGACCACGCATGGCGCCGGCGTCAGCCCGAGCGAAGCGGCGCACGCCATCCCCTTCGACGAGCAGCTGTACCTGGCCTCGGGTGCAATCGACGGCGTGCCGTATCTGATCGTGACAGCCGACGGTCGCCACATTGCGGGCCGGGCCGGGCGCGACGGCATGCTGCCGCGCATCGAGACCCCCGCCAAGATGGCCTACACGGTCTACTGGGCCGATGAAGCGCTCGCGCGCACCAAGGGAGACGACGATGGCGACGCCGCTTAAGCAGAGCATCATGGTCATGACCACGCGGATCAAGGACTCGATCCGCAAGGTGGACGTTCCCCGCGTCCGCTTCGGTGAGCTGTGGGACGCGTATCCGCACGACGCCGTATGCGACGCCAGCGACGCGCGCAGTGGGCGCGACCGGCAGCGTGTGGCCAACCCGTGCGCGATGCGGGTCAGCCATGCCTTGGGCGAATGCGGGGTGACCTTCAAATCCTACCCCGCCAGGCGCATGTGCGCCGCCCATCCGGGGGAGCATCACTGCCTGAGCGCGCGCGAGCTGGCCGACTGGCTGGCGCTTCAGCCCTTTGTCGGCTGCCGCAAGATGCAGGTGTTCACCAGCGACCAGTGGCGCGCCCGCATCGCCGGGCGCAGCGGCATCCTGTATTTCGACCATGACGACGCCGCCGCAGCGTCAGGCGCCGCCGACGGCCACATCGACTTGTGGAACGGCAGCCGCATGACGGACTGGAGTTCCGGTGTCCGGATCCGGTTCGGCATCGTCATGCCCGGCATCTGGCCGGATCTGCGCCACGCGCGTACTGTCCGGTTCTTCCCAGTGTCGCAGTAAGGACTCAGTGTCCGCTACCAATGCGATGTCCACGTAACGTGGACAAGGGAGGGATCGATAAAGCCGCCCGTTCAAAATTACAACGGCAACGCCGTCGTATCCTTGATCCGCTGCAGCGCAAAACTCGACTTCACATCCGCTACCGCCGGGTGGCTCAGCAAGGTCTGCATCATGAAGCGCGAAAAGTGGTCCATGTCTTCCACGTGCACGCGCAGCAGGTAATCCATCTCTCCCGTCATCGCGTAGCACGCCACCACTTCCGGCCAGCCGGCCACCGACGCGCCGAAATCGGCATGGGGCGAACTGGTCGCGCGGCGCGCCCCGGCCGCGCTGCTGGAGGCGTCCCGGTGCTTTTCCAGCCGCACGTTCACGTACGCCAGCAGCCCCAGCCCGATCTGGGCCGGGTCGAGCAGTGCCACATACTGCTTGATGACGCCGGCTTCCTCCAGGCGTTTGATGCGCCGCAGGCACGGCGATGGTGATAGATTGACCCGTTCGGCCACGTCCTGGTTGGACAGGCGCCCGTCGGTCTGCAACACGGCGAGGATCTTGCGATCTGTTTTATCGAGCTCAATACGAGGCATAATTTCTCCAGAATTGCGTTTTTCACGCAATATTATTGCTCAAATTGCGCCATCGCGGGCGTTGTTTGAAATTTAATGCCGGACCCCCGCGACTATACTTGCTGCTACAAATTGGCCATTAAAAGTACAGGAGACGCGTCATGCAATTTCAGCCTTGGGACAATCCGATGGGAACCGACGGGTTCGAGTTCGTCGAGTACGCCGCGCCCGATCCGAAGGCGCTCGGCGCGCTGTTCGAACAGATGGGCTTTACCGCCATCGCGCGCCACCGCCACAAGGACGTCACCCTGTACCGCCAGGGCGACATCAACTTCATCATCAACGCTGAAAAAGACTCGTTCGCCCAGCGCTTCGCGCGCACCCACGGCCCGTCCGTGTGCGCCATCGCCATCCGCGTGCAGGACGCCGCCTTCGCCTACCGCCGCGCGCTCGAACTGGGCGCCTGGGGCTTCGACAACAAGACCGGCCCCATGGAACTGAACATCCCGGCCATCAAGGGCGTGGGCGATTCGCTGCTGTACTTCGTCGACCGCTGGCGCGGCAAGGGCGCCAACGCCGGTGTGTCAGGTACCGTCGCGCCGGGCACGATCGGCGACATCAGCATCTACGACGTCGACTTCGTCGCCATTCCAGGCGCGGTGGCCCAGCCGGTGGGCGCCGGCCTCACCTACATCGATCACCTGACCCACAACGTGCACCGCGGCCGCATGAAGGAATGGGCCGAGTTCTACGAGAACCTGTTCAACTTCCGCGAGGTGCGCTACTTCGACATCGAAGGCAAGCACACGGGCCTGAAATCGAAGGCCATGACCAGCCCCTGTGGCAAGATCCGCATCCCCATCAACGAGTCGTCCGACGACAAGTCGCAGATCGCCGAATACCTCGACGCCTACCACGGCGAAGGCATCCAGCACATCGCGCTGGGCACCGACGACATCTACCGCACCGTGCAGGGCTTGCGCGATGCCGGCATCGTATTCCAGGACACCATCGAGACCTACTACGAACTGATCGACCGGCGCCTGCCGGGCCACGGCGAACAGCTCGACGAGCTGCGCCGTCTGCGCATCCTGGTCGATGGCCACAGCACCGAGACGGAACGCGAACTGCTGCTGCAGATCTTTACCCAGACCGTGATCGGGCCGATCTTTTACGAGATCATCCAGCGCAAGGGCGACCAGGGCTTCGGCGAAGGGAACTTCCGCGCGTTGTTCGAATCGATTGAACTCGATCAGATCAAGCGCGGCGTGCTGGAAGTGAAAACGGAGCAGGACAAGACGGCCGCTAAGGCTGCCGTATCAATTTAAGAAGCATAAGAGACACATAAGACACATAAGACCGGCCCATCAAGCCGACCACGATGCCCGCCACAAGCGGGCGCCGCCCGACAGAGCACCAGCTAACACCGAGAAGCCGGAGACACACGATGAACGCACCGACCCGCCCATCCGCACTAGAGCCGCAGCCGGAACACGAGATCACCCTCGACGACAAATGGACGCTGGAGCGGGGCCGCGCCTTCATGACCGGCACCCAGGCGCTGATCCGCCTGCCCATGATGCAGCGCGAGCGCGACCTCAAAGCGGGCCTGAACACGGCCGGCTACATCACCGGCTACCGCGGCTCGCCCGTCACCTCGGTCGACATGACGGCCGTTAAAGCCAAGAAGCACTTGGACGCGCACCACGTCAAGTTCCATCCCGGGATGAACGAAGACCTGGCCGCCACCGCCGTGTGGGGCACGCAGCAGACCAACCTGTTCAAGGACGCCAAGTACGACGGCGTGTTCTCCATGTGGTACGGCAAAGGCCCCGGCGTGGACCGCTGCGGCGACGTGTTCAAGCACGCCAACAATGCCGGCAGCGCCAAGTTCGGCGGCGTGCTGGTGCTGGCCGGCGACGACCACGCGGCCAAGTCATCGTCCACCGCGCACCAGAGCGACCACATACTCAACGCCTGCGGCATTCCCGTGCTGTATCCGGCCTCGGTGCAGGAATACATCGACTACGGCCTGCACGCCTGGGCCATGAGCCGCTACACGGGCCTGTGGGTATCGATGAAGTGCGTCACCGACATCATCGAGTCGGGCGCCGTGATCGACTTCGACCCGGACCGCGTGCAGATCGTCCAGCCCACCGACTTCACGCTGCCCGAAGGCGGCCTGAATATCCGCTGGCCCGACACCGTGCTGGATATGGAAGTGCGGATGAACAGCTTCAAGTGGTACGCCGCGCTGGCCTATGCGCGTGCCAATAAGCTCAACAAGATCATCTGGGACAGCCCCAACGCCCGCATCGGCATCATCACGGCCGGCAAATCGTACCTGGACACGCGCCAGGCGCTGGCGGACCTGGGCATCGACGAGCGCACCGCCGCCGACATCGGTATCCGTCTCTACAAGATCGGCATGACCTGGCCGCTGGAAGCGGAAGGCGTGCAAAGCTTCGCGCACGGCCTGGAAGAAATCCTGGTGGTGGAGGAAAAGCGCCAGATCCTCGAATACGCGCTGAAAGAAGAGCTGTACAACCTGCCCGACGGCCAGCGCCCGCGCGTGGTGGGCAAGTTCGACGACACGGGCGAATGGTCCAACAAGGGCGGCAGCGGCCACGGCGACTGGCTGCTGCCGGCCACCTACGAGCTGAACCCGGCGCAGATCGCCCGGGCGATTGCCAGCCGCATTTCGCACTACTGCGCCGGCCATCCGGTCGAGCAGCGCGTCAAGGAACGCATCGCCTACCTGGAAGCCAAGGAACTGGTGCTGAAAAACGTCAGCACCAAGCCCAGCCCCGCCACCGACCGCACGCCGTATTTCTGCTCCGGCTGCCCGCACAACAGTTCGACCAAGGTGCCGGAAGGCTCGCGCGCGCTGGCCGGCATCGGCTGCCACTACATGGTGCTGTGGATGGACCGCGAAACCTCCACCTTCACCCACATGGGCGCCGAAGGCGTGACCTGGGTGGGGCAGGCCCCGTTCACCAACGAAAAGCACGTGTTCACCAACCTGGGCGACGGCACCTACTTCCACTCCGGGATCCTGGCGATCCGCGCGGCGGTGGCGGCCAAGGTCAACATCACCTATAAAATCCTGTTCAACGACGCCGTCGCCATGACGGGCGGGCAGGAGTTCGACGGCCCGCTCGACCCGGGCATGATCAGCCGCCAGATCGCCGCCGAAGGCGTCACCCCGATCATCGTCGTCACCGACGAACCGGACAAATACCCGGACGACTACAAGTGGGCCGAAGGCGTCACCGTGCGCCACCGCAGCGAGCTGATGGACGTGCAGCGCGAACTGCGCGACAAGCCGGGCGTGTCGGCCATGATCTACGACCAGACCTGTGCGTCGGAAAAGCGCCGCCGCCGGAAACGCAACGAGTATCCGGATCCGGCCAAGCGCGCCGTGATCAACGAAGCCGTGTGCGAAGGCTGCGGCGACTGCTCGGTGCAGTCGAATTGCCTGTCGGTGGAGCCGCTGGAAACGGAACTGGGGCGCAAGCGCCAGATCAACCAGTCGTCCTGCAACAAGGATTTTTCGTGCGTGACCGGGTTCTGCCCGAGCTTCGTCACGGTGGAAGGCGGCGCGCTCAAAAAGCCCAAAAAAGCCAGCAGCAGCGAGTTCACCCCGCCCGTGCTGCCGCAGCCGGCGCTGCTCTCGACCGCCCAGCCGTACGGGATTCTGGTCACCGGCATCGGTGGCACCGGCGTGGTCACGGTCGGCCAGATCCTGGCCATGGCCGCCCATGTGGAAGGCAAGGGCGCCATCGTGCTCGACATGAGTGGCCTGGCCCAGAAGGGCGGCCCGGTGATGTCGCACGTGCGCCTGGCCGACCATCAGGCCGACCTGCACTCGACCCGCGTGGGCACCGGCAGCGCCGACCTGGTGATCGGCTGCGACCTGATCGTCACCGCCAGCCGCGACGCCTTGTCGCGCATGGGCGAAGGGCGCACCTACGCGGCCATCAACTCGACCGGCTCGTCGACTGCCGCCTTCGTCAAGAATCCGGACTGGCAGTTCCCGGGCGCTTCGTCGCAGGCCGAGATCGTGCGCGCCTGCGGCGCCGAGCAGGTGGACTTTATCGACGCCGGCCAGATTGCCACCGCGTTGATGGGCGACTCGATCGCCACCAATATGTTCATGCTGGGCTACGCGTGGCAAAAGGGCCGCGTGCCGCTGACGGAAGCATCGATCATGAAGGCCATCGAATTGAACAACGTGTCGGTGGGCTTCAACAAGACCGCCTTCACCTGGGGCCGCACGGCCGCGCACGACATGGCGCCGCTGGTCAAGATGACCACGCCCGCCAAGGTGATCGAATTCAAGCGCACCCAGACGCTGGACCAGGTGATCGGCCGCCGCGTCGAGCTGCTGACCGCCTACCAGGACGGCGCTTACGCGGCGCAGTACAAGGAGTTCGTCGAGCAGGTGCGTTCGGCCGAGTCGCACCTGGGCGAGAGCCGGCGCCTGACCGAAGCGGTGGCGCGCTACCTGTACAAGCTGATGGCGTATAAGGATGAATATGAAGTGGCGCGCCTGTACACCGACGGCGCGTTCCAGCAGAAGATCGCCGGCATGTTCGAAGGCGACGTCAAGATCAAGTTCCATCTGGCCCCGCCGCTGCTGGCCAGGACCGACAAGGAAGGGCACCTGATCAAGCAGGAGTTCGGCCCGTGGATGATGAAGGCGTTCGGCGTGCTGGCCAAGTTCAGGAAGCTGCGCGGCGGCCCGCTCGACATCTTCGGCTACACGGCCGAGCGCAAGATGGAGCGTGGCCTGATCAAGGAGTACCGCGATACGGTGGCCGGGCTGCTGCCGCGCCTGACGGCGGACAATCTGACGCAGGCGGTGGCCATTGCCAGCATCCCGGAAGACATCCGCGGTTACGGCCACGTCAAGGAGCGCCACCTGAAGGCGGCCAAACAGAAGGAAGCGGCGCTGCTGGAAGCCTTCGGCAAGCCGGCCAAGGCGGTGGTGCACCAGCTGCATCCGCACCAGGCAGCGTAAGCAACCGTGTCCCCGCGAAGGCGGGTGTAGCTAAACGTGCCTCCGCTTGTGCCGCGCTTCTCGCCACCGCTGATCACCGCTCTGGCAATCGTATGACATTTATGTTATTTTTCATACGAAACCGCCGATCCGGTGGGCTGGAGCTGCGCAATGGCTGTACCGATCCACACACCGATCCGCACACCGATCGAACCGACGACGAATAAAACGAGTGCCGAGGGCGTCAACCGACCCTGCATGGCCTTCCTGCGCGCGCGTGCCGAGGGATACCCCCATGGCCGCTGAACTGCTCACCACCCTGGCCGGCACCGTCCTGCTGCTGGGCGTGCGCCACGGTTTCGACGCCGACCACCTGGCCGCCATCGACGGCCTGACCCGCTACAACAGCAGCGAGCGCTCGGCACTGGCGCGCCACACCGGCGTGCTGTTCGCGCTCGGCCACGGCGCCGTGGTGCTGATCGCGGCGGTGCTGGTGGCCACCTTCGCTCATGACTGGCAGGCGCCCGGCTGGCTGCGCTCCACCGGCGCGTGGAGTTCGGCCGCCGTGCTGATCGCCCTGTCCACCCTGAATATCGTCGGCCTGCTGCGCCTGCCGGCGCACGCGCCGGCCCGCCTTGCCGGCTGGCGCACCACCCTGTTCGCGCCATTGATGCGCGCGCGCCGCCCGTGGGCGGTGGCCGCCGTGGGCGGGCTGTTCGCCCTGTCGTTCGACACGCTCGGTATCGCCGCGCTGGTGGGCCTGTCCGGCTTCCAGCAAAGCAGCGCGCAGTACGGCGCCGCCGTGGCCATGCTGCTGGCGCTGGCCTTCACCTTGGGGATGATGGTCACCGACGGCGTCAACGGCTACTGGATCAACCGCCTGATCGAGCGCGCCGGTGCCGCGGGCCTGCGCGCCTCGCGCATCTTCGGGCTGGTCATCTGCGCCACCACCATCATCACGGCCGGCTTCGGCATTGCGGCCCAGGTACTGCCCGAGACGCACTGGCTCAACGCCACCCGCCCGGTGAGCCTGAGCGTGGCCATCATCGTCGCCATCGCCGCCAGCTACGCCGCCGTGATGTGGCCGGTACGGGCGACGCTATCGTTCACCCGCGCGGCGCGCTGAGGAAGTACTGACCTAGCGGTGCGGGTGCACGTGGGTATGCCCCACCATGGTGTACTTCTCCTGCTTGACCTCGACCGGGATCACATGCACGTTCCCGTGCCGCACCCCCGTCTGCGACACGATCCCCAGCGCGCAGGCGCGCACTTCGGCAATGCGGCCTTTGAGGATCACCGTCTCCAGGCAGTTGTCGTGATCGAGGTGCACGTGCTGGGTCGCCACCGCCACGTTGTGGTGGTCGTGCTGGATCTGGGTCAGGCGGTTCGACAGCTGGCGCTCGTGGTGGTCGAACACGTAGCTGACGGTGGCCACGCACCACGACACCTCGCCGGCGGCGATGTCGGCTTCGCCCAGCTCCTTGCGCACCAGGTCGCGAAATGCCTCCGAGCGGTTCAGGTAGCCTTTGTCCGCCACCAGCCGGTCGAAGGCGTCGGCCAGTTCGTCATCCACGGATATCGTCAGTCGTCTCATCATCTGTCTTTCGGTATGGGACCATGATGATGCCATAGCGCGAGCCACGACCGCATGCTTTAGAATCGACGCCGTGCCGTATCCCCACCCCGTCCACCAGAAAGCGCCATGACATCCATCGCTACAGGCCGCATCCAACCCACTGGTGCCGCCGCGCGCGCCGGCAAATGGCTGGCCGCGGGCGCGCTGATGCTGGCCTGCGCCGGCGCCCGCGCCGACGGGGTCGCCGACCTGAGGGCCGCGCTGGGGCGTCTGGCGGCGGGCGCGCCCGTCAAGGCCACGCTGGAAATCCGCAGCTGGCACCGCAACGGGCAAGGCAAGGACGCCGAGGAAGACCAGGGTAGCATCGGTATGCAGATCGAGGACGGCCCGCGCGGGCTGGCGCTGACCTATCCGCGCGAGCTGCTGGCGCGCGTGGAAGCCGAGCAGCGCGCCCGCGCCCGCGACGCCAACAGCAAGACGCCCCTGCTGGCGGCCTTGCGCGAAGCCGACCCGGGCGAGCTGCTGTCGCTGGTATCGGCCGCTCCCCGGCTCGCGCGCCTGCTCGAGCGCGCCGTGTTCAAAGGCGAGCGCGCCGACAACGTGGCCGGCAAGGCGGCGCGCCTGCTCACGTTCGCCATTCCCATGTCGACCCTGAGCGAGCGCGAACGCAAGTACGCCAAGAAGATGGAGTCGACATTCGAAATCTGGATCGGCGCCGACGGCACGCCCATGGCCAGCCGCGCGCGCCAGAAAATCAGCGGGCGCGCTTTTGTGGTGGTCAGCTTCGAAAGCAGCAACAGCGAAGACTGTGTCTACACCGTGGCCGGCGAGCGCCTGCTGACGCTGCGCCGCGACGTGCACGACGCCGCGTCGGGCGCGGGCGAGGCCAGCGAAGCGAAAAGCACCAGCATCCTGCAGCTGCTGCCCTGATCGCAGCCGTATTACAGGATCGCCTTGATGATGGCGATGATCCCGGCCAGCGACACGCCCCACACGATGGTGCGCAGCACGGGAATGCCGGCCGCGTAGATCGGCACGTACAGCACCCGCGCCGCCAGGTACATCTGCGCGCCCAGCAAGGTGGTGGCATCGTTGCGTCCGGCCGCATGGGCGATCAGCACCGCCGCGGCAAAGACCGGCAGCGTCTCGAACAGATTGGCCTGCGCGCGCTGCAGGCGCGCTGTGACGGGCCGGGGCGGCGGCGCATCGCCGTCGCGCGCGCTCATGTTGAAGGCGATGCCGGTCTCGCTGGTGCGCATCGCGCCGGCAAGGCCGATCTGCACCAGCGCCAGTACCAGGGTCCAGCCGAGGATAGTCAGTTCAGCAGTCATGTGCGGTGTCCGTGTTGAGTTGAGGGGAGGTCAGGGGGAGGGCGGGGTGCGGCGTGCGCCGCCGGGGCCTGCAAAGCGCGGCCCATCTCGCAGCCTAGCAAACAATGCAATAATCGTGCGGACGCTACCGCGCTCAACCTGGAACACCCTGAAAAACCTTCGACACCCGGAGCCTGATCGATGACCCGTAATTCCCCGCTGCCTGCGCTGATCCCCACTCTGTTGAGCACCCTGTTCCTCGTCGCCCCTTCCCTGGCCCACGCCGCCCCCGACCTGACCACCGTCGCCGAACGCTCGGCCTTCCAGCGCACCGGCCGCTACGACGAAGTCGTCAAGCTGTGCGCCGCGTTCCAGCAGGCCTGGCCGAAACAGGTGCGCTGCATCGATTTCGGCCGCACGCCCGAAGGGCGGCCCATGAAGGCGCTGGTGGTCACCAACACGGGCGCGTTCACCCCCAAGGCCGCCGCCGCGCGCAAGCTGCCGGTGCTGCTGGTCCAGGGCGGCATCCATGCCGGCGAAATCGACGGCAAGGACGCGGGCTTTCTGGCGCTGCGCGAGGTGCTGGAGCGGCGCGCCGCGCCGGGCGCGCTCGACCGGCAGGTGCTGCTGTTCGTCCCCGTGTTCAACGTCGACGGCCACGAACGCTTCGGCCAGTACAACCGGCCCAACCAGAACGGCCCGGTGGAGATGGGCTGGCGCACCACGGGCGAAAACTACAATCTGAACCGCGACTACGCCAAGGCCGATTCGGCCGAGATGCAGGCCATGCTGGCGCTGGTGAACCGCTGGGACCCGCTGGCCGTGGTCGACCTGCACGTGACCAACGGCGCCAAGTTCGAACACGACATCTCGATCCAGGTCGAGCCGGGCCACTCGGCCGACAGCGCGCTGCGCCAGATCGGTCACGCCATGCGCGACGCGGTGCTGGCCGACCTCAAGGCGCAAGGCTCGCTGCCGCAGCCGTTTTATATGTCGTTCGAAAAAGACGACGATCCCAGCTCGGGCTTCGTCGACGGCGTGTCGGACCCGCGCTTCTCCACCGGCTACTTCGCCCTGCGCAACCGCTTCGCGGTGCTGGTCGAAACGCATGCATGGAAAGACTACCCGACCCGCGTGCGCATCACCCGCAACACGGTGGTGTCGATGCTGGCGCTGGTGGCCCGGCACGGACCGGCATGGCGCGCGGCAATGCTGCAGGCCGATGCCAGGGCGGCGCAGCTGGGCGGGACCACCGTGCCGCTCAGTTACAAGGCCAGCGACCGCGTCACCATGATCGACTTTCGCGGCTACGCCTACACGCGCACGCCGTCGGACGTGTCGGGCCAGCTGATGACCCGCTACGACGATACCCGCCCGCAGATCTGGCGCGTGCCGCTGCGCGACGAGATCGTGCCGAACCTGCAGGCGCTTGCGCCCAAAGGCGGCTACCTGGTGCCGGCCGCGCATGCCGCGCTGGTGGCGGCCAAGCTGACGCAGCATGGCATCGCGTATCGCCGCCTCGCCGGCGCGCACGCGCCGCTGGAGGTGGAAGCCTACCGCGCCGAGAAGGCCACGTTCGGTACCGGTTCCGTCGAAGGCCATCAGCGCCTGACGGTGCAGGGCGCCTGGAAAGCCGCCCGGCGCCCGCTGGAGCCGGGTGCGCTGTTCGTGCCCATCGCCCAGCCCAAGGCCCGCCTGGTGATGGCGCTGCTGGAGCCGGAGGCGCCCGATTCGCTGCTGGCATGGGGCGCCTTCAACAACGCATTCGAGCGCAAGGAATACATGGAGGACTACGTGGCCGAGGATGTGGCGCGCGCCATGATGGCGGCCGACCCTGCGGTGGCCGCCAGCTTCAAGGCGCGCATCGACAGCGACCCGGCCTTTGCCAAGGATCCGGCGGCCCGGCTGGGCTTTTTTGCCAGCCGCCACGCCTCGTATGATCAAAGACTCAATCTGTATCCGATTGCACGTATGGCAATTGCACCATAGGCGCGTCTGTTGTATTTAGTGCTTTAGGGCACTAAAGACTTGTTGAGCGCGGTCAAGCCCATTTAAACTGTATCTATCAGGAAATGTTAAATGCCGCGCGACCGCGCCCTGTCCGGCAGTGTGTAGAAATCCTGATCCTTCCTTGTCAGTCACCTTTCTACCTTCGCCATGCTAAATATCAAACAACGTTACGCCTCCTCCAGTCACAGCATCGGCACCAAACTGTCGGCCATGCTGTTCGTCGTCGTGGCGCTGGTGTTTTCCGCCTTCGCCTATCTATTGGTAAGCAAAATCGAGCATTTGCTGGAAGAGCGGACCGTGAGCGGCATCGGCACCCAGGGCCAGGCCGTGGTCGACATGATGGACATTTTCGACACCAACACCCAGTCCGAAATCGCCCGCCTGATCCGGCTGCTGGAAGGCTCGTTGCCGGGCGCAGCGGTGGTGGACGAGGCCAAGCTGGGCGACGTCGGCGGCAAACAGGTGCCGGAACTGAAACTGGGCGACGTGGCCCTCAACCTGAATTTCGTTCCGCTGGACGACTTCACCAAGCGCAGCGGCGCCGTGGCCACCGTGTTTGTCAAGCATGGCAGCGACTTCATCCGCGTTTCGACCTCGGTCAAGAAGGAAGATGGCAGCCGCGCCGTGGGCACACTGCTCGACAGCAAAGGCAAAGCCTACGCCAGCCTGAGCGAAGGCAAGGAATTCCACGGCGTCGTGCCCCTGTTCGGCAAGACCATGTCGACCCGCTATGAGCCGTTGGTCAATGCCGAGGGCAAGGTGGTGGGCGCGCTGTTCGTCGGGCTGGACATCGGCCCCAACCTCAAAATCTTGAAAGAAAAAATCCGCGCCATCAAGATCGGCGAAACGGGCTACTTTTACGCGCTCGACGCCAATCCGGGCAAGGACGCGGGCAAGCTGATGATCCACCCGGTCTCCGAAGGCAAGAACATCTCCGCCTCGAAAGATGCCGATGGCAAGGAATTTGTCCGCGAAATGCTGGCCAACGACAGCGGCATCGTGCGCTATCCGTGGATCAACGCCGGCGAAGCCGCCCCGCGCGTCAAGGTGGTGGTGTACCAGCGCTTCAAGAACTGGAACTGGGTTATCGGCGGCGGCGCCTACGTGCAGGAAATTACCCATCAGGCCACGGCGCTGCGCAATGTGTTCGTGGTCGCCGCCATCCTGCTGGTGCTGGCCACCTCGGCGGTGTTTCACGTGCTGATCACGCGCCTGCTGACGCGGCCGCTGCGCCAGGCCACGGAAGCGGCGCGCGCGCTGGCCAAGGGCGACCTGACCGTGCATGTGCAGCACACCCGGCGCGACGAACTGGGCGAAGTGCTCGATGCCATCAACGGCATCAGCACCGGCTTGAGTTCGGTAATCCACGAAGTGCGCGATGGCGCCGGGCTGATCACGTCGGCCGCGCGCGACATCGCCGACGGCAACAACAACCTGTCGGACCGCACCGAGTCGCAGGCGTCCAGCCTGGAAGAGACCGCCGCGTCGCTCGAAGAGCTGACCGCCACCGTCAAGCAGAACGCCAGCAACGCCACCGAAGCGAACGTGCTGGCCGAGGCGGCCTCCGCGCTGGCCGTGCGCGGCGGCACCGTGGTGGCCAAGGTGGTCGACACAATGGGCTCGATCAACGCGTCGTCGCGCAAGATTGTCGACATCATTACCGTGATCGATGGCATCGCCTTCCAGACCAACATCCTGGCGCTGAACGCGGCCGTGGAAGCGGCCCGGGCGGGCGAGCAGGGCCGCGGGTTCGCGGTGGTGGCCTCGGAAGTACGCAACCTGGCCCAGCGCAGCGCCACGGCGGCCAAGGAAATCAAGTTGCTGATCGACGAGTCGGTGACGCTGATCTCGGTCGGCACCGGGCACGTGGATGCGGCCGGCGCGTCGATGACCGATATCGTCGAGTCGGTGCGCAAGGTGACCGGCATCATGCAGGAGATCAGCACGGCCAGCAAAGAGCAAAGCATCGGCATCGAAGCGGTCAACCAGTCGATGCTGGAGATGGACCAGATGACGCAGCAAAATGCCGCGCTGGTGAGCGAAGCCACCGACGCGGCCAACAGCATGACCGAGCAGGCCGGCAAGCTGGCCCGGGCGGCCAGCGTGTTCACGGTATGACGCGGCGTCACCGTCCGTTAACTGCTGTAAAACCGTCTTTCCCGCGCAGGCGGGAACCCATAGGACCTGTGCGCAGTGTGGTCCGCAAATCCATCACCACATCGACCCTCCGCTTCCCGCTTGATCTTTATACAAAGTTGCACTGACATCGGCGACAATGGACCATCAACAGTTCATGGAGGGGATCGACGATGAAAGCACTATCCAAGGGGCAGAAATGCCGGCTCGATGAGATCGGCTGCGGCGACGCGCAGGCGTTTGCCGTCACGCTGACCATGCCGGCGCCGGGGCTGACCATCGATGTCGCCGGCTTCGGTCTGGACGCGGCCGGGCGCCTGTCCGACGACCGCTACATGGTGTTTTTTAATCAGAAGAGTGCGCCGGACAACGCCATCGAGCTGGCGACCACCAGCACCACCAGTACCTTCACCATGGCGCTGGCGCGCCTGCCCGCCGCCATCGAGCGCGTGGTGTTTGCCGCCTCGATCGACGGCGCCGGCACCATGAAGCAGCTGGGCGCGTGCAGCATGACGGTGGGCGAGGGCGCGTTCGCGTTTACCGGGGCCGACTTCGATACCGAAAAAGCCGTCATCGTCGGCGAACTGTACCGCCGCGACGGCGCCTGGCGCTTTGGCGCCGTGGGGCAGGGCTTTGCCGGCGGACTGTCCGCCCTGCTGGCCCACTTCGGCGGGTCCGAACAGGCACCGGATGCAACGCCGGCACCGGTCAGCGCGCCCGCCCCCGCCCCGGCCAGGATATCGCTGTCCAAGGTCACCCTGACCAAGCCGAACGAAAAGCATGCCATTTCCCTGGTCAAGGGACCCGCTGCGCCCAAGAAACTGATCGTCAAGGCAACCTGGCAAGACAATGGCGACAGCAGCGACGACAACGACGACCTCGACCTGCGCGTGGGCATCCTGCTGCCCGATGGCCGCATGGCGCTGGTGACCGCGCCCGACCGCCCGGGCAGCCTGAACAGCGCGCCGTATGTGCGCCACATGGGCGACGTGACCAGTGCCTCGGCCAAGGAGCCGGCCACGGAAACGGTGGAAGTCAATGTGGACATTGCCGCGCACAGTGGCGGCAAGGTGGCCCTGGTGTTCAGCGTCTACTCGGCGGTCTCGAACGGCGCCGTGGCGGTGGCCTCGCTGAAACCCAAGATGCGGATGGAATACGGCGAACAGGTGGTGGAATGCGCCTTCGATTTCTCGACCCACAAATCGGCCAAGAACGATGCCGTCTACACCTATGTGATCGGCACGGCCATCATCGATGGCGACACGGTGGTGCTGTCGCCGTCCGGCGAAACGTCCAAGGCGGGCAGCGAAAACACCCCGTGGCTGACATGGTCCAAGGCTGGCGCCGACCTGAGCATGGATGGACCGATCGTGTTCAAGGGACACGGCAACAAGCAGTTGCCAGCCGGCGCGCGCAAGTACATCTAAGGGGGGGCGTCGGGCGTCGGGCTGCCGGCGCGTGCCGGGGCCGGCGCCGGTCTTACTGCGACTGCAACGGAATCGTGCCGAACCCCGTCGTCGGCGTCGAGCACGGCTCTTCATCGAACGCGATATCGCCCAGCGGGCTGGCCACGCCGTCCGCCTTCAGGTCCTTGAAGCCGAAGATGTTCGGATCCATCAAGTGCGACGGCACCACCGTGGTGAGCGAAGTGAAGATGCTTTCCACGCGGCCGGGATGGGTCTTTTCCCACTCGCGCATCATCTTCTTGATCTGCTTGCGCTGCAGGTTTTCCTGCGAGCCGCACAGGTCGCACGGAATGATGGGGAACTGCTTGACCTCGGCATAGCGGGTCGAGTCGGCTTCCTTCACATACGCCAGCGGGCGGATCACGATGTGCTTGCCGTCGTCCGACTGCAGCTTGGCCGGCATGCCTTTCAGCTTCCCGCCGAAGAACATATTCAGGAAGAAGGTTTCCAGGATGTCGTCGCGGTGGTGGCCCAGCGCGATCTTGTTGCAACCCAGTTCGTCGGCCACGCGGTACAGGATGCCGCGGCGCAGGCGCGAGCACAGCGAGCAGGTGGTCTTGCCTTCCGGGATCAGGCGCTTGACGATGCTGTAGGTGTCCTGGTTCTCGATGTGAAACGCCACGCCCAGCTTGGTCAAATAGGCAGGCAAGATATCGGCCGGGAAATTCGGCTGCTTCTGGTCCAGGTTGACGGCCACGATGTCGAAGTGAATCGGCGCGCGTTCGCGCAAGGTCATCAGGATGTCCAGCAACAGGTAGCTGTCCTTGCCGCCCGACAGGCACACCATCACCTTGTCGCCGTCTTCGATCATGTTGAAGTCGCCGATGGCCTGGCCGACCTGGCGGCACAAGCGCTTGTGCAGCTTGTTGTTCTCGTAGGCGACCTTGTCGTCGCTGGCGGACGGGGCCGCCTGCACTGGGGGCGCGGCCGGCGCCGGGGTTGCTGCCAAAGGCTCGCTGATAGTCGTGCTCATAAAGGACCTGGTTCTATAGTAATGTCGAAATTGATGTTGTCGCGCACCGCCGTACGGATGACGGATTGCGTCATCATGGCGATATCCTGTATCCAGAACAGCTGCTCGGCCGGATTGCCGAGGATGACGTTGTCGGCCATCACCGTGGTCCAGATCGAGACCAGCTTTTCGCCTTCCATCTCGACATACTGGAAATTGGTGTCGTAACCCAGCTTGGCCGCGCCGCCGAAGGTAAAGCGGAAAATGTGCTCCAGCCTGGCGGCGTCTTCCGGCCCGTTGGCGCTGGCGAAGTAAATCACGCTCAGGCGCTTGACGTTCAGGCCCACCCACATCTTCATGCTGAAGTTGTCCAGCCACAGCCGGTAGTTGGCGCCGAAAATATCCTTGCGCCCGCCGTGGATGGTGGCGGCCCGCTCCAGCACGCTGACGTTGACCGTGTGGCCGCGCTTGATCTGCGGCACCTCGATCTTGCGCAAGCCTTCGCTGATCTGCTGCTCGAGAAAATAGTCGGTCCGTTCCAGCAGCTTGCCGGTGCTCATCTTGCGCTCGGCGAACAGCACGAACAGCACCACGGCGAACGCGCCGGCGGCGGTCTGGGCGATCGACAGGGTCGGCGTGATCTGCTCGTGGAAATCGGGAAAGAAGAAGAACACCACGCCAGCCACGCACGACGCCAGCGCCAGTGTACCGAGCACCACCATGACCGCATAGCGTGCCCACAGCGGCAGATAGACGATCTGGCTCGCTTCCAGGTACTTGGGCTGGCCCTCGTCGCTCATGCCAGCGCGTCTTTAATTTTAAACACTTCCACGCCGGCGCATTCGCAGTCCGGATAGACTTCGCGCTTTTCGGTCGACACGCGCGCGGCCAGCACCAGCGGGTGATCCAGCACCAGCGCGACGATGGCGTCGCACAAGGTTTCCTGCAAATTGATGTGACCGCGGCTGACGATCTTCTGGATGCCGGGACGTACGAAGTCGTGGTTGACGATCTCGTCGATGTCGTCGTTGACGGGCGTGTTCTTGCTCATCGGCACCCAGAACTCGATATTCACCAGCACATATTGCGCCTTGTTCTTCTCGTGCTCGTACGCGCCGATTTCCATGTCGAGCCGGTAGTTCTTGATGAAAATACGGCGGCAGTTTTCTAGTTTTGGGTGAAACATCATGAATTCCTATTGATAAGACTAAAATCGCGCGGCAGCGGCATCAGGTGCTGTCCTGCATCGACCAAAATGGTGGAGCCCGTCACGGCCCGGTTGCCCGCGGCAAATACCACGGCATTGGCCACTTCGTCCGGCCGGCTCGATTCGCCCAGCGGCGAGAGCGCGTGGGTGGCTTCGAAATCGGCATCGGACTGGATGTGGCTGATCATGGTCAGGCCCGGCGCGATGCCGACGATGCGCACCTTGGGCGCCAGCGCCTGGGCCAGCATGGTGGTGGCGCTTTGCAGCGAAGCCTTGGACAGCGTGTACGACAAGAAATCCGGATTCATGTTGTACAGCTTCTGGTCCAGCAGGTTGATGACCACGGCTTGCTCGCCCTCCGGGGTCATCTGGTACAGCGCCTGCGACAGCAAAATCGGCGCGGCCACGTTGGCGTGCATGTGGGCGTCCAGGCGCGCGTAGGTGAAGTCGGCGGCGGCGTCGTAATCGAACAGCGAGGCATTGTTGACCACGCAGGTCACGCGGCCCAGCCGGCTTTCCACCCGGCCCAGCAGGGCGCGCACGCCCGCTTCGTCGGACAGGTCGCAGTCGATGGCGATGGCGCGCCGGCCCAGCGCCTGCACTTCGCGCACGGTGGCCTCGGCTTCGTCGGGCGAGGAACGGAAATGCACGGCGATATCCCAGCCGGCCGCGGCCAGGGCCAGGCCGATGGCGCGGCCGATGCGTTTGGCGCCGCCCGTCACGAGGGCAACTTTAGGGGGCGGGGCGGCGGGGGCGCTGGCGCGGTCGGTCATGGGTGTGGGAATGCCTGGGTGCGTTGAGGTGACAGGGTGGGTTTACGTTGCGTTCGGGTTGCGTCCGCTATTATCGCTCAAACTGCCCGGCAACTTCGGCTCCATGCATCCGCGCCGGGGCACCGCGTGCGCCGAACCGGCGCCGCTTTCCCGCGCCGCATTCAGTTGTTCGGCTTGTTTGTTCTTGGCTACAATGCGGGAATGTCCCTACCCGAACCCGATAGCGACGCGCTGGCCGCGTCCCATGCCCTGCAGCAGCAGATTGCCGACGAGATCGCCCAGCACGATGGCGTGATCAGCTTCGCCCGCTTCATGGAGCTGGCTCTGTACGCGCCGCGGCTGGGCTACTACAGCGGCGGCGCCGCCAAGCTGGGGCAGGCGGGCGACTTCACCACCGCGCCGGAAATGTCCAGCCTGTACGGGGCCGCGCTGGCGCAGGCCGCAGCAAGCGTTATCGCCCAGAGCGCGCCCCATATTCTGGAATTCGGCGCCGGCACGGGCAAGCTGGCGCGCGACGTGCTCACCGCGCTGGCCGAGCGGGGCGTGCAGGTCGACAGCTACGCCATCATGGAATTGTCGGGCGAACTGCGGGCGCGCCAGCAGGAAGCGTTGAAGGATTTTCCGCAAGTGCGCTGGCTGGACGACTTTCCCGTGCAGTTTTCCGGCGTGGTGCTGGCCAACGAGGTGCTCGACGCCATGCCCGTCAATCTGGTCGGCAAGAACGACGGCGTCTGGCGGGAGCTGATGGTCACCATCGAGCAGGGCGCGTTCGCCTTCACCGGGCGCGCCCTGAGCGACGCGCTGGCGGCCCAGCTGGCGCGCCAGATTCCCGACGCGGCCGAGCTGCCCGATGGCTACACCACCGAACTGCACCCGGTGGCCTGCGGCTTCATGGCCTCGCTGGCGCGCATGTATGCGGGCGGCAAGGGCGCCGCCATCCTGGTCGATTACGGCTTTCCGGCCCACGAGTACTACCTGAACCAGCGCATGGGCGGCACCGTGATGTGCCACTACCGCCACCATGCCCACCCGGAACCGTTCTACCTGCCGGGGCTGCAGGACATCACCGCCCACGTCGACTTCACCGCCATGGCGCTGGCCGCCCAGGATGCCGGGCTGGACGTGCTGGGTTATATGAACCAGGCCTCGTTCCTGCTGGCCAACGATATCGGCGACTTGCTGCTGAACTACGACCCGACCGATCCCGCGCGCTACCTGCCGCAGGCCAACGCCGTGCACAAGCTGGTGTCGCCGGCCGAAATGGGGGAATTATTCAAGGTGCTGGTGGTGGGCACGGGCGTGGCCTTGCCTGACGCAATCGTGCGCGCCGACCGCAGCCACCGCCTGTAGACTTTGTAGCAACTTACGCAGCGGAACTTAATCGCCTGCGTCGCGTTGCTGCTTCCCCGCTGGCCGGGTGTGATCGGCTATCATGCGTATTAGCGCGACCCTTATTCTTCCGACATGGCCAAGATCCACACACACTACGACAACCTGAAGGTGGCCCGCCTGGCGCCGCAGGAAGTCATCCGTGCGGCCTATAAGGCGCTCAGCCAGAAATACCACCCTGATAAGAACCCGGGCGACGACAAGGCCGCCCGCATCATGGCGATCATCAACACCGCCTACGGCACCCTGTCCGACCCGGTGCGCCGGCGCGAGCACGACGAGTGGATCGCCGCCGAGGAGTGGGAAATCGAATGGCTGGAAAGTACGCGCCAGGAAGACAGCCGCCAGGTGGCCAGCTGGGAGCCGCCCCATGTCGAGATGGCGCAGCCCTATAAACTGAGTTCGGACCGGCGCTGGTGGATGGGGCTGGCGCTGTGCTTCGCCATCGGTTGCGTGGCCGGGGCCTTGATCATGGGGCAAGCCAGGCCGGTGCCGCTGGCGCTGGGCGCGCTGGCCCATGCCCGGGCCGATGCGCGCGCCGCCGCGCCCACCCGCGACGAACACAACGATGCCTGGGCGATGGCCCGCCCCAGCGAGGGCCCGGCCCAGCCGCCCGACATCAAGGCGCTGGCGGTGACCCAGCTGGTGGTGCCGGCGCGCGTGCCCGATTGCGAGATGGAACTGCATTCATTGATCGCGCCCAACGGCGAGCCGTGGCCGTCGCAGTCGGGTTATGTCGATGGTTTCCCGGTCGGCAATCAGGGCAAGGAGGTCGAGCTGCTGATCGACAATTCGGCCAACGGCTCGCCCGTGCTGGTCAAGGTGTACGACATGGACCGGCGCTCGAACGTGCGCCATGTGTATGTGCTGGCGCGCGACACCATCACGGTGGACAACCTGGCGCCGGGCAAGTACGAGGTGCGTTACCAGAATATCGATGTGGGCGGCAGCCAGGAAGAGTGCAGCGCGCGGCGCAAGAAGGCGACTCTGGCAGAGCAGCCGTAGTCCATGACCGTGGTGCGACGCCACGCCTGCAAAATTTTTCAATCAAGTAATTGACGCTGAAACGCGAAGCGCATACCATACAACTTCAAAATGACAACGTTGGACATTTACCTGGAAGCAGCGGAGATGACAGCGGCAAGGAGACTTAGTGGCAACCATTCACGACGTGGCGGACAAAGCCGGCGTATCCATCAAAACGGTATCGCGAGTACTGAACGGCGGCACCGAGGTGTCCGAAAAAACCCGCACCCGGATCGAGCAGGCCATGCATGCGCTGGAATTCACGCCATCGGCGGCGGCGCGCATGCTGCGCGGCCGCCCCACGGGACTGGTGGCCGTGATCGCCGAACAACTGACCACCACGCCGGATTCCTCGGAAATTATCAAGGGCATCCAGATGGTATGCGAGGAACTGGGCAAGGTCATGCTGATCGGTGAAACCGGCGGCCATGCCGACATCGCCAGCCGCCTGGTCGCCGACATGCGCGAACGGCGCGTTGAGGCTATCCTGTACGCCACCCCGTTTCACCGCGAAGTCGCGCTCGAACCGCTGCTGGGCGCCACGCCCGTGGTGCTGGCCAACTGCTTCGAGGCGCCCGGCCGCTATACGCAGGTGGTGCCGGACGATGCGGGCGGCGGCTACGCGGCGGCGCAGATCGTGCTGCAGGCGGGGCACCGCGACATCGCCTTTCTCCAGCTGATTCCCGGCATGGTGGCCACCGGTTTGCGTCTGCGCGGTTTTTTGCAGGCCATGCAGGAACACGGCGTGGCGCCCAATCCGGCGTGGCTGGTGCACGGCGCAGAAGGCGATGCGGTCGACGAATTTTCACACCTGACCGACGCGGTGGAGCGCTTGTTCGCCAGCGCGCATCCCCCCACCGCGATCCTGTGCGGTAACGACAAAATGGCCATGCGCGTGATCTTCATGCTGCAGCGGCGCGGCCTGCGCGTGCCTGCCGATGTGTCGGTGGTCGGCTTCGATGACTTCCGCCTCATTTCCGAAGCGCTCGATCCGGGCTTGACCACCGTGGCCCTGCCGTACCGCGAGATCGGCGCCCTGGCCGGGCGCCGCGTTCTGGAACAGGCGACGGGCCAGGCCGCCACCATCCGGGTGCCATGCGTGCCGGTCATGCGCGGCACGGTGGGGGCTCCGGCGCGACGGGCGGGGCAGCGATGAACCGTTTGCTCTGCGCCGTACTGGCGCTGTGCGCCGTGCCGGTACTGGCCGCGCCCGTGGAAATCAAGCTGTGGCGCCACGATACGGGCGACGTCGAGATGGCGTCCGGGAAGGCTGCCGCGGCGCGATTCAATCGCGCCCAGCAGCGCTGGAAAGTCGTCATCGAAGCCATCCCGCAAGGCTCTTACACCGAGTCGATCACGGCCGCTTCGATGGTCGGCCAGCTGCCGTGCATCGTGGCGATGGACCAGCCGACGGTGCCCAATTTCGCCTGGGCCGGGCATGTCCGGCCGCTCGACACGCTGCTGCCGCCCCACGCGGTGGCGCGCTTGCTGGACGGCGGGCGCGGCACCTACAAGGGCCAGCTGTACAGCGTGGGCCAGTTCGACGCGGTGCTGGCGCTGTTTGCGCGTCGCTCGCAACTGGCCGCGCTGGGCGTGCGCGTTGCCAGCATGGACCAGCCTTACACGGCCGCGGAGTTTCACGCCATTCTGGCGCGGGCCCGGCAAAGCGGACGCTATCGCTTTCCGCTCGATGTGAATGGCCGCTTCAAGGGCGAGTGGTGGAGCTACGCGTTCGCGCCATGGCTGCAAAGCGCCGGCGCCGACCTGATCGACCGCGCCAGTTACCTGCATGCCGACGGTGTGCTCAACAGCGCGGCGGCGGTCAGCGTCGGGCGCTACTACGGGCGCCTGTTCAAGGACAAGCTGGCCGAGCGTAATCCAGCCGACGACAAAGCGTTCGAGCAGGGCCGCTCGCTGTTTCACTACACCGGTTCGTGGAAGGCGCGCGAGTACAGCGCGCAGTTCGGCGACGATCTGCTGGTGCTGCCCCCACCGGATTTTGGCCACGGCCCTAAAATCGGCGCCGCCTCCTGGCAGTGGGGCATCAGCAGCAGCTGCAAGCAGCCGCAGGGCGCGGCGGACTATCTGGCGTTTTTGATCTCCTCGCCCGAAATCGCCGCCGCCTCGCAGGCCACCGGGCTGGTGCCGGTCAGCGTGGAGGGTGCGGCGCTGACCGAACACTATCGGCCGGGCGGGGACTGGCGCATCTACTTCGAGTTCGCCCGACGCTACGCGGTGGTGCGGCCGGCCACGCCGGCCTATCCGGCGCTGTCGTCGGCATTTGAAAAAGCCCTGGTCGACATGCGCAGCGGGAAAGATCCCGCGGAAGCTTTGGACGATGCCGTCGACGCGGTGGAGCACAATATCGCGCGTAATAACGGCTACGGCTTCGGCCAGCCGGCCACCAACCGGCGCGGCGCGGCTGCGCCCGCGCGCCATGCAGGAGACGGCTTATGAAACTCAGACTCGGTCACGACCGCCCGCTCGCGGTCGCGTTCTTCGCCGCGCCGGCGCTGCTGCTGTTCGTGCTGTTCGTGGTGCTGCCGATGCTGCTGGCGGCCGGCGCGACCCTCACCAATCATCGATTGATGTCGCCGGAGCCGACGCGTTATGTGGGACTGGAGAATTACCAGCGACTGCTGGCGCTCAAGCTGGCCGTGATCGAGCCGCTGCGCGAAGTTGGCGATGCCGCACTGCACGATGAGGACCGCGCCGCACTGCACGATGAGGACGGCGTGCGCTTTCCCACCTGGCGCCAGGTGCGCCGCGACCGTCCCGAGATGGAAGGCTACCGCGTGGCCTTCAGTATCGACGCCGGCGAGCGGCGCCTGGTGCTGGCGGCCAGCGATCCGCTGTTCTACCGTTCGCTGATGAACACCTTTCTGTTTGCCGTGCTGGTGCTGCCGCTGCAGTGCGGCGCCGCACTCGGGCTGGCGATCCTGGTCAACCAGAAGGTGCGCGGACGGATCTTTTTCCGTACCGTGTATTTCGCCCCGGTGGTCACCTCGATGGTGGTGGCGTCGATCGTCTGGGCCTTTATGCTCAACACCGACCGCGGCATGCTCAACGAACTGCTGCGCGCACTGCTGAACGACCCGAATGCGGGACCGGACTGGCTGGGCGAGAGCCGCTATGCCTTGCCGGCCATTGCGCTCATGTCGGCCTGGCAGGGCGCCGGCTTCCAGATGCTGGTGTTTCTGGCCGGCCTGCAGTCGATCTCGCCGGAGCAGTATGAAGCGGCCACGCTGATGGGCGCCAATGCCTGGCAGCGTTTTGTGCACGTGACGTTGCCGGGCCTGCGCAACACAATCGTGTTCGTGATGGTCTCGACCACGCTGCTGGCGTTCGGCCTGTTCACCCAGGTCGATGTGATGACCTCCGGCGGGCCGCTCGATTCGACCACCACCGTGGTGTACCACGCGGTGCGCAGCGGCTTTAAAGAGCAGGACGTGGCGTATGGCTCGACCATCACGCTGGTATTTTTTGTCATCGTGCTGGCGCTGTCGGCCTTGCAGCGGATGCTGGCAGCGAAGGGAGAAGGCAAATGACGACCACCATGCGCAAGCGCTTGTATAACGGCGTGCTGCTGACTGCCATGAGCGCGATCGGTATCGTGTTCATCGCGCCGCTGCTGTTCATGCTGATTTC
>CALRYE020000030.1:0-49976 GCA_943372275.1 Janthinobacterium lividum | reverse complement strand
GGCGCGCGACGTCGGCAAAGTCATGGCCGGCATCGCCCGTCAGGTGGTGCTGCATGGCCAGCCGTTCCAGCGCCCATGCGTGCTGCTCTCGGGCGGCGAAACCACGGTGACGGTGCGTGGCGCCGGGCGGGGAGGGCGCAACGTGGAATTCCTGCTGGCGCTGGGCGTGGCGCTCGATGGCCTGGCCGGCGTGCACGCGCTGGCGGCCGACACCGATGGCGTGGACGGGCAGGAGGAAATCGCCGGCGCCTATATGGGGCCGGACTCGATGGCCCGCGCCTGGGCACACGGCATGCGCCCGCGCGACCGGCTCGACCAGAACGATGGCCACGGCTTTTTTCAGGCGCTGGGCGACTCGGTGGTGACCGGACCGACCCTGACCAACGTGAACGACTTCCGGGCCATCCTGATCGAGTAGGGCGACGCGCGCCCGTGCTGGTGGCCGCTAGCGCACCACCGTCTGAATGGCATGCGCCGGGATGTCCACCGACACTTCGGTCTTGTCGACGATGAGACGATACTTCTGCGCTTTGTCGGTCTTGTTCATCACAACGACCGCCAACGAGCCGTCGGCATTGCGGAACGCCACCGTGTCGAGCGTGCTGCGGCTGGTGGCGGCGCTGACGCGCTGCGCGTCGGGCCGGATGAACTTGGAGAAGTGGCCGAGGTAGGCGTAGCTGGGCGTGAAGATCAGCTGGCCGTCGTCGCCGGCGTGCAGCGGCGCGAAGCAGAAATTACCCACGTGGTTAGGGCCGCCCCGGCTGTCGAGCAGCATGTTCCAGTCGATCCAGCCGCTCGCACCCGCATTCAGGTCGCCGATCATTTCGCTGCCATAGCGCTCGCCATTGGCCCACAGCTGCAGCTTGGCCGGGTCGAACCGTTCGACGGTGGCTTCCGTCATCAACAGATTCACTTCCGGGTACGCCTCGTGAACGGCGGCCACGTTGCGGTGCATCGGCGCGCCGCCGGCCCAGGTTTCGTACCAGTGAAAGCCCACGCCCCAGATGTACGGGCGCGCTTTGCTGTCCGACAGGATGTGCGCGGCGCGCTGCGGCAGCAGGTCGCGGTTGTGGTCCCACACCACGATCTTCTTGCTGCCCAGCCCAGCTTTCTTGAGCGTCGGCCCCAGATAGTCGGCCAGGAACGTGGTTTCATCCTGCGCCGTGTAGATCATCGATTCCCAGGTCTGCTTGGCCATCGGCTCGTTTTGCACCGACAGGCCCCACACGGGGATGCCGGCTTTTTCATACGCCTTGACGAATTTGACCATGTAGCGGGCCCACAGGTCGCGGTCGCCCGGAAGCAGGGTGCCGCCACCGAGCATGCTGCCGTTGGACTTCATCCACGCCGGCGCGCTCCACGGGCTGGCGAACACGCGCACGTCCTGGCCATGGCTGCCCGCCAGCGCGCGCGCCTTGCGGATCAGCGGCACGCGCAGCTTCATGTCGTGCTCGATGCTGAACGAGTCGAGCGTGCGGTCGCCATCCTTGACGTAGGTGTAGCTGGCGCTGCTGAAATCCGAGCTGTGGATGGTCGTGCGCACGACGTTGTAGCCGATGCCCTGCCTGGGGTCGAAGTAGGCCGTCAGGAACGCTTGCTGCGCGGCCGGCGTCAGGCGCTCGTATACCTCGGCGACCGAGTCGGTGATGGCGCCGCCGAAGCCGAACACCTTCTGGAAGCGCCGGCTGGTATCGACGAAGACGGCCGTGTCGGTCTCGGGCGGCTGGCTGGCGGGGCGACTCTGGCCCAGGCTTTGCTGAGCGAAGCGCTCGCTGCTCGATTGCGCGGTGGTGTAGGCGCGCCACTCGCTCGGGGCGGCATGGCTGGCCAGCGTATGGGTCGTCAACAGGATCGTCAATGAGGTCGTCAACAAGGCGGCTGCTGCCTTGGGCAGGAAACGGGGTCGGGCGGTCACGTGGTCTCTCCTCGCGGGAATGGAAAGGTTTCCATGATACGGCATTCTTTTCAAATGTCGATAGAAATTTTTGAATGGGGACGCGGGCCCGGGCGGCCTGACAGGCAGGCCGCCCGGGTAAGGACAGCAAATGAGGGGGTGCGGCGTTCCGGCATCGGAGCCGTGAACGTCGCGCGAACTGGTACTTAAGGCGCCAGCGCTACCGTGGCCTTGACCGACTTGTAAAACACACTGCTCTTCGCTTCGAAGCCGGAGTCGATGCCGAAGTAGACCCAGATGTCGCCGGCCGCGTCGCTCTGCACCGTCAGCGGCGCCGCGCTTTTGAGGATCTTGTTCTGGTAGACCTGCGGGCCGCAATTGAGCACCGCGTTGGCCACGTTACCGAGCACCTGCGAGGTCTTGCCGGGCGTGGCCTGGTTGCCGCGGTCCAGGTTGACCGTGTATTCGCCGTTGGTCGCGACCGTCTTCGGTTCCGTGGGCGCCGCACCGGCCACCACGTAGACGCTTTCGCCGGGCGAGCCGCCCACGCCGAAGCAGCCCGACGACAGGTTGGTGGCGATCTCGATTTCGAAGGAGACCTTGTACTGCTTGGACGGCTGGTAACCGCTGAATTTCTTTTTGCTGTAGACGAACAGGTCGTCGCTCTTGTTGGTGCCGCCCGTGAAGTAGGCGTTGCCGGTCAGGGGCGACGGCAAGGCGCGCGATTCCCACACCACGTCGGTCGGTTCGGTGTCGGTGCTGTAATCGGCATAAGCGCCTTTCCAGCCGTCCAGGCCAGCGCCGAAGCTGCTGGCGATCTGCGGCGGGTTGACGGGCGCGTCGTCGTCGCCGCCGCCGCCGCATGCGGAGAGAAAGGAAAGCGACGCAATGGCGCCGGTCAGGAGTGCGTTGCGAAAGACCATGGGATAAAGGGGGAGAGTGGTTTTGAGGGCTTGAGGATAGCCCAGCATCTGGCGTAAAACAGTCGGCAATTTGTAGCGAAATTGTCGCCGCCATGCTTGCGCACTCGCTGTTCCCGCACCACACGGCGCAGCATGCGCGCCGCCCTGAGCCGCGCTGCTTGGCAATGGAAGGCGCGGCACATCAGGTGCGTTATTTTAGGTAGATTACTGGCTGACCACCGCCGCCATGTTGCCGCCAACGCTGTTGCCAGCCACCGCCAGGCGCTTGCCGTCGGCGCCGATATCCTTGCCGTGCTCGGCGACCCACTTGGTGGCGGCGTATGCCTGGTTGATCGCGATGCCAAAGCCCGCTTCGGGCGAGGGGGTGTAGTTCACGAAGACGGCCGCTGCACCGGAACCGGCTACCAGGTCGCGCACCAGGCGCTCGTGGGTCGGATAGTCGCCCAGCACCCAGCCGCCACGGCAGCGAGTAGGGCCAGGGCGATGGCGGTTTTCACGGTGTTCATGACGATTTCCAAAAATTAAGTTTTGAATCGCGCGATATAAAATCGCGCACTATTTTAAGTGTGACGATTGGCGCTGCGGGACAAGCTTATTTAGCTTGCGCGGCCGTTTCGATCAGCTTGGCCACTGCCGCCGGATGCGAGGTCATCACCACGTGCGAAGCGCCGGCAATCTCGACAGTCTTGCGCGACTTGGCGCGTTCCGCCATGAAGCCCAACGCTGCTGCGGGAATGTTTTTGTCCGCAGTGCCGTAGACGAAGTAAGACGGCAGCGTCTTCCATGCCGGCGTGCCGGCCGCTTCCTTCAGCGCCGCCTCGGCGATCGGGCGCTGGGCGACTGCCATGGCGCGGGCCTGGGCTTGCGGCAGATCTGCGGCGAACTGCTGGTGGAACTTGTCCTGGTCGATGTAGAAGTCCTTGCCGCCGTTGCTCAGCACCACGGGCGCGGCCAGGGTAGGGCCCAGCGTGCTGCCGGGGAAGCGGCCCGACAGTTCGATTGCGTTCTCGCCGGCTTCAGGAGCGAAAGCGGCGACGTAGACCAGGCTCTTGACGTTGGCGTTGCCGTTGGCGGCGGCGGAGATCACCGCGCCGCCGTAGGAGTGGCCCACCAGCACCACCGGACCGTCGATACTCTTGACGATGCTCGACACGGCGTCCGCATCGGTCTTGACGCTGCGCAGCGGGTTGGCGGCGCCGACAACCTTGTAGCCGTCGCTGCGCAGTTTTGCCGCGACGCCGTCCCAGCTGCTGGCATCGGCGAAGGCGCCGTGAACCAGCACTACGGTAGGTTTGACGTTGGCCACTGTCGCAGGGGCGGCCAAGGCGGTCGCGGCGGCGCCGATCAGGGACAGGGACAGGGCGATGGTGGTGATGGCTTTCATGATGGATCCTTTAGGGTTTGGTTTAGTTAATCGAGCGCTATAAAATAGTGTGCTATTTAGTTGGTTTTGCCAGTGTCGCTGTAACGTTGCTGCTCGTTGTTTGCGACCCATGTGAAGAAGTATAGATAGTGAGCTATCAAATAGCAAGCGATTCTATAAAAATATTTGTTCGGGTCGCTGATTGACATGCTTTTTAACGGAGTGATATATTTGATCACTTTTTCTGGAAAGCTTTCCACAATCTGCTGGTAGTTGTCCGGCGGTAGTTGTCCGGATGTCATACCCACTCTCCACTCTCTTGAGGCGCTGATGACCTATCGATCCAAGCTTTCCGGCGCAGTCGTGCTGCTGATGGGACTCAACATGGGCGCGCTGGCCGCCCCCCGCGTGCAAGCATGGATCACCAGCGGCGACCAGACGCGCCTGCTGGCGCCGGGGGAGCCCGCCCGGTTCGGCAGGCACGGGCTCGCCGCCACGGTGATCGAAGTCGATCCCGGCACGCGCTATCAGCGCATGGCCGGTTTCGGCGCGGCCATCACCGACGCATCGGGCCACCTGATCGCGACGCGCATGACGGCCGCGCAGCGCGCCGGGCTGCTGCAGGAGCTGTTCGGCCGCACGGGCAATGGCATCGGCCTGTCGTTCACCCGGCTGACGATAGGCGCGTCGGATTTTTCCAGCGACCATTACAGCTTCAACGACATGCCGGCGGGCCAGAGCGATCCCGAGTTGCGCCAGTTCTCCATCGATCACAACCGGGCCGACGTGCTGCCGACGGTCAAGGCTGCGCTGGCCATCAATCCCCAGTTAAAGGTGATGGCGTCGCCATGGAGCGCGCCGGGGTGGATGAAGACCAGCGACAGCCTGATCAAGGGCGAGCTGAAACCCAGTGCATATGCCGCCTTCGCCGAGTACCTGAACCGCTATGTCGAGGCTTACCGCGCCGAAGGCGTGCCCATCAGCGCGCTGACGCTGCAGAACGAACCGCACTTCGAACCCAACGATTATCCCGGCATGCGCGTGACGCCGGCGGCGCGCGCGGCCTTCATCGGCGGCCACCTCGGACCGTTGCTGGTCAAGCGCAACCCCGGCACCGAGCTGTTCGACTGGGACCACAACTGGAATGAGCCGGAGTCGCCGGCGGCGGTGCTGGCCGATCCGCTCGCCGCCCGCTATATCTCCGGCGTCGCATGGCATTGCTACGGTGGCGACGTGCGCGTGCAAAGCGCGCTGCGCGACGCGCGGCCCGACAAAGACGTGTGGTTCACCGAATGCTCCGGAGGCGCGTGGGCGCCGAATTGGAGCGACAACCTGATGTACTTCGCGCGCACCTTGGTCATCGGCGGCACGCGCAACTGGGCGCGCGGCGTGCATTTGTGGAATCTGGCGCTGGACCAGAACAGCGGCCCGCACAAGGGTGGCTGCAAGGATTGCCGCGGGGTGGTGACGATCGATAGCGGCAGCGGCGAGGTGACACGCAATGTCGAGTATTACGCGCTCGCCCATGCCAGCCGGTTTGTGCGCCCTGGTGCGTATCGGGTTGCGTCGACCAGCGGATATGATGGCCTCGATACGGTGGCGTTCCGGCATGGCGATGACGGCTCGATGGTATTGCTGGTGGCCAATTCGGCCAAGCAGGTCCGGAGGGTTTCAGTCCGCGTGGGCGGACGGCACTTCAGCTATACGCTGCCGGCGGTCAGCCTGGCCACATTCACCTGGCCGCGCTGACCCGGCGTACCCGGTATCTGAGCAATCGATCAGCGCATCTGCATAAAAAACCGTGGGGGTCAGGTCTGGCAAATGGACACAAGCTCTGCTTTAGTATTGACTGCGCGCTCAGGGATGAGGTCGTGTCCGTTTGCCAGACTTGACCCCGTCATTGCGGTATCTGAGCAATCGATCAGCGCATCTGCATAAAAAACCGTGGGGGTCAGGTCTGGCAAACGGACACAAGCTCTGCTTTAGTATCGACTGCGCGCTAGGGATGAGGTCGTGTCCGTTTGCCAGACTTGACCCCGTCATTGCCCGTCATTGCCGCGCGCTGACCCGGTGCCTGCTGTACGTGAACAATCGATTTAATACACCTGCATAAAATTGAGGCGGCAAGAGTTTTCTGATTGAAATCAGTCGCTTAGCTTAGTCGCGATGGCATTGTTAACAGTCTTATCCACAGACAGTGTGCATAACCTCAGTGAACACTACGAGTTCTTAAGCCGGGGCTGCGTCCGAAGGCCAGACCTGCCCCCCGTTCCTGCGTTGCCGATTCATACGGCGGGTGCTTACTGTGACTGTGCTAAGCGCAAGAATTCAACAAGTCGAGGTAAAAGTCCCCGCCTTCATCTCTTGCCACTTCAAGGTAGACGGGATAGGGTTGATCCCCCTCGCCCAATCCCGAGAACGACTCGATGAACGCGTCAAGATCAGCGACGTACAGGTAGAAGTCCCGCGTTCCTCCATTCGTCATCACCGCCGTCAGCACTGCGGAACTGGCTTCGAAAGTGGTTATCAGTACTGATTCAAACGCGTACAGTCGGTCGTCGCTCTGTTTGTCAGGCAATCCATATTCGTTAGCGACGGTGTAAGTCCACGAGATTCGTACAAGATGTGGAAACTGGACAAATTGGGTCTCTTCGTCGATCTCGCGAAATCGGACAATCAGGGGCATGTCTCCGCGCGTGCCTTCCGCGACCGTCCACTTGCTGCCGTCCATCCGCCTGCTGTCTTCCATCGTTCAGTGCTCCCTCATGTCCACGATAACAGTCTTATCCACAGACTGTTTGCTTAACATCGATGCAGATGCCCCTGTCGATAGCCAGCGCTTCAAGTACCAAAACGGCTGAAAACGGCATCGATGAACTGCGCCAGACCGATGTCCCGTTGCGTGAGGCCATGCGCATCATGCGTGGTGAGGGTGATCGACACGCGGTTGTACACGTTACTCCACTCGGGATGGTGGTCGCGCTTTTCGGCTGCCAGCGCCACCTGGGTCATGAACGTGAAGGCTGCGTTGAAGTCGGTAAATTTGAAATCGCGCGTGATGGCCCCGCGCTGATCGTCGAACCGCCATTGCGGTACGGTGAGCAATAGCGGCGCGGCTTCGGCTGCTTCCAGTTTTTTCATTTGAACCCTCTCGTCATGTGCACCGCCAACTGTTGAAAATAGCGTGGTGGTGGCGGCGGCTTCTGCAAAACCGCAGTAATGCATCGCTAATCCATTGGTATTTTAAAGAACTACGACACTGTAGAATTATTCCAGATTAAACAATAGTCAATATTAACCGGGAATCGCATGAACGATCTGCTGCTGCCACTGATGTCTTACCTTGCCGGGCTGTTTGGCGGTAGTCTGGGATGGGCGATTCTGGCCCTGTCGCTGGCAGTGCGGCTGGCGCTGCTGCCCCTGACGCTGAACTTCGCCCGCAAGATGCAAGCCAACCAGCAGAAGGTCAAGGCGCTGCAGCCGCAGCTCGACGAGATCAAAGCGCGGTTAAGCACCCAGCCGCAGAAGCAGATGGCGGAGGTATCGGCACTGTACCGGGCCAATGGCGTCAAGCTGTTCGACCGGTCCAGCCTGATGGGCATTCTGATCCAGATGCCGGTGTTCGGCATCATGTACAGCGCGATCAGTAAAGTGTCGGCCCAGGGCGGCCCGTTCCTTTGGCTCAAAAATCTGGCCTCGCCCGACGCACTGCTCACCGCCATCGTGCTGGCCGTGACGGCCGTGTCGGCGTACTACATGCCGTCGGCGGGCGGCACCGCGCAGGCGATGATGATCGTCGTGCAGGTAATGGTCACCGCGCTGTTCGTCTGGAAGCTGTCCGCCGGTCTTGGCCTGTATTGGCTGGCGTCCGGCAGCGTCGGCTTTCTTCAGAGCTTGATGCTGCACGTTGAACAGCGCCGCCGCAGCGCAAACGCAAGCCTCGGCTGACAGGAAGCCAACCGGGCCGCGTGCTTGCGGGCGGCCTGGCGCGCGTCAGGGCGTCGGCGTCGGCGGGCGCAGCGGCGGCGCCGCCCGCTTGTCATCCATCCCCGCTTCATCCACGTCCGAACTGGTCGAGCGCGAGCGCTTGTACTCGATGTCGCCGCTGTCGGCTGGCAGGGCAGGGCCGCTGTACATCACCGCCACATCGGCCAGCGCACTGGCGCGGTCGGCGCCAAAGCCGGACAGCGATGTCAGCTTCAGATAGCGCGCCGTAACGCCCCGATCGAACGTCACCTGCTGCGGATCGAACGTGGAGCCCAAGGTGGCGCGCTTGACGTCGCGCCAGCCTTGGCCGTCGTCGCTGACCTGTATCAGCAGTTCGCGCATGTCGCCTTCATGGTCGCGGTGGTTCTGGCGCGGCATCAGCACCAGGCCGTTAAATGGCACCACCTGCGCGAACTCGATGGTCAGCTGGGGCTGCGGGCGCGCTCCCTCTCCGCGCATGTTGACCAGCGCATAGGTATTCGGGTCGCCATCGACCGCGTTGGCGGCATCGGGCCAGCCGCGGGCTTTGGCGCCCAGCTTTTTCATCACGCGCGTGTCGAACAGCGCGGCGCGCAACTCGGCGCCCGAGATGCTGGTTGCAGGCTGAAACAGCGCGCTGCCCATGTAGTCCAGCACCGATTTGCGCAACTGGCGCGCGACCACGCGCTCGCCCAGCCGGTTTTCCAGGTCGGCGGTCGACACCATCAACTTGCCGCTGCCCACGCGCGCCTCGTACAGCAGGCCCAGTTTGTAGTTGCGGTTCCAGTCGTCGATGGGCTGCACGATGGGTTGCAGCGCGCGCGGCAGCTTGTCCAGATTCATGGCGCGCGCGCCGGCCACCAGTTCGCGCCAATGCCAGTTGAAATGCGCTTCGGTCGGAAATCCCTTCAGCGCCGGGTGCTTGTGATCGATCCACAGGCCCAGCATGCGCCCCCAGCCCGGGTTCATCAGCCGGTTCCAGAACACCGGCACGTCGGCCAGCGGTGGCGAGGTCCAGTCCAGATCGGCCTTGTTCGGCATGTACAGCACACTGCCGCCGGCATTGAGCTTTTGTTCCGCCTCGTCCCACGAATGCGTGATCAGCACCTGCGACGGGGCCGCAGCCTCGGATTGCGATGGATACAGCCAGAAGTTCCAGTCGTTGGCGATGGGCGTGCCTTCCAGCCCCACCACCAGCTTGTACTGGCCGGGCGCGGCCAGCTTGGCCAGGCTGGCATGGACCCGGCCGAGCGGCCTGTTTTGCCCGATCGGCACTGCGGTCGTATCGAAGCGGCCTTGCGCCACCGTGTTGCCGGCGGCATCCTGCACTTTCCACCACGGCTTGGCCGAGGCCAGGGCGCGCGCGCCGTAGTGGGCCATTTCAACCGCCACGTCCAGCGTGTCGGCGCTGGTGTAGACCTGGCGCGTCATGCGCGCCAGCGGCACCGTCTCGCCATTGAAGCGCCTGAACTGTTCGGGCGTGGCGTAGCCCTTGGTTTCCCAGAACGCGTCCAGTATGCCGACCAACGCCGTGCCCTGGCCCAGATAGTCGTGCAGATCGAGCAGCTGGTAGCCGCTCATGCCGCGTGTGCGCATGACTGCTTCGATCTCTTCCTTGTAGCAGGCCAGCTGATAGCGCCCGGACGCCAGCGCAAATTCCCGGTTCTTGGCCAGCACCCCATGCTCGCGTGCCGAGTCGCGGAAGATCTCGTAGTTACCGGGCCGCAGATAACCGGTGAATTTGTCGATCACGCTGTAGTCCGGATACGACACCCACTGGCCGTTCTCGTGCGTCAGCACCGGCACGCCGATGCCTTCGAGCGAGGCTGAATAATCGCCGCCGAACCAGCCGGTCTTGTTACGCAGCGGCTTGGGGCCGATGCGCTGGATGGCCAGGTAGTCGGTGCCCTGGTCGATCTGCGGCACCGCCGGCTCGGTGTGGCCGGTACCGTTGGTGTACAGGCGGCGCGGGTCGGCCTTGCGGTAGTGGGCGATCCATTTGTCGAAGGCGGCCTTCCAGTTCCCTTTGGGCTCGTTGCTGGGACTAAGCAGCAGGAACGACGGGTGATTGCCGAACGCGCGGATCATTCGCTCGGTCTCTTCGTACAGCATCGCTTCCATGGGCGTGCCGGGCGAGACCTCGTTCCACATGCCCGGTTCCGGTTGCAGGTAGATGCCCACTTCGTCGGCAGCCTGGAACGCCGCCTCGGGGGGATTGAACGAATGGAAGCGGATATGGTTGATGCCCCAGTCCTTGTTGATCTTGAAGATGCGCTTCCAGTACGCCACATCGGTCGGTGGATAACCGGTGAGCGGAAAGTCGCCGCCGTGGTGGGTGCCGCGAAAGAAGGTGGGCCGCCCATTAACGAGAAAGTCGGTGCCTTTGGCCTTGATGTCGACGAAGCCGAACTGGATCTCGCGCGTGTCGTCGGCGCTGTCGCCGCTCAGTGCGAGCCTGAGCTTTTGCAGCACGGGCTGCCACTCGTCCCAGGTTTTGGCACTGGCCGGATACTGCACCCGCAGCTCGGCGCTGCCGCCGTCACCTGCCCACTTGACGGGGAAGCGCTTGCCGTTCGCGACCACGGCGCCGCTGCCCGCCTTGCCGCCGCTGTTCCCGATACGCACCCGTACCAGCACGCTCCTGTCGGCCACGTTGGGGTAGACCTGGGCATCGTCGATGAACACGGGCGAGGTGGCGCGCAGTTCCACTTTGCCGACGATGCCGTTCCAGCTCATGCCCAGCGAGTCGGACACGCTGTGCGAATCGGGCCGGTACTTCATCAGCATGCGGCTGTCGACGCGCACGGAGATGCGGTGCTTGCCGACGCTGAGCATGCCCAGGTCATATTCGTGTTCGGCCACCAGGCTGCGGTTGGAGCCGACTTCGCGCTCGTCCACCCACACGGTGGAGCCCCAGCGCGGGCGCTCCATGAACAGCGTGATGCGCTTGCCGCGCCAGCTGGCCGGCACTTCGATATCGCGCTGGTACCAGGCCGCGCCCAGGTAATGCCGCGGCGGCTGCGACAGGAACGGCACCTTGACGTTACCGGGCTTGGTATAAGCCTGATAGGCGCTGCGCTGGTCCCAGTCCTTGTCGTACAGCGACAGCACCCAGGGTGTTCGGGCGCTGATCTCATCGCCGTAGCCTTGCGCATTCAGAATGCCGGGCACCTTGATCCGGTCCTTGAGCGCCTGATCGAACCAGCGCTGCGGCACGCCCTGATCGTCGCGGTCAAGGGCGAAGCGCCAGCTGCCGGCCAGGCTGCGCACTTCGGCGGCGCAGGACGTCGTGGCCATGGTCAGGCCGACCGTGCCGAGCACGGTGGCGAAAAGCAGTTGCAGCAGCGGGCATCGGTTCAGGTCAGTCATGGGTGTAGGCGGTGCGGAGAAGGAAGGAGCCGGTTGCGCGTTGTGTGACTGAAATGCGCAGTGACTATTGTAAAACCGCCACACGGGCCGTTTCTGCTCAAGATGATGATCGATGGCCGGGTTTTCATTGCGTGAAAGCCAACATCGGCACCCCAGATAATCACAAACGCGAGTGATGTGGGGTTGCGTGGGTATCAAGCCGCAAACCATATTGCCGCACGAGAAAAATTAAGCTACGGTGGCGTTCCGGGTCGCAAGCGCGGCAACCATCAACCTCATCAATGTGATCGCTCAAGTGAACAAACCTTCGTCGAAAAAAGTGAACGCGCCGGCTCGGCTGCTGATATCCGCCCTCATCGCCTGCGCGCTTGGCGCGTCCTTCCCGGCCTCGGCCCAGGAAGCGCCGGTCGCGCAGGAAAAAGGCCCGGCCGCCAAGGATGCCATGCTGCACGCGCTGGTGGTCGACTATCGCAATCCGTACCGCGCCATGGAGACGGCCGAAGTCAAGGCCGTGCTCGACCGCGTGTTCACCTACCTCGACGCCAGCACCCCGGCGGCGCTGATCAACAAGACCACCAATGCGGCCGTGGCGCGCGCCGACAAGGCCGACCCGGACACGGTGCTCAAACCGGGCGACTTCCGCCTGACCAGCTACGAATGGGGCGTCACCTACGCCGGCATGCTGGCTGCGGGCGCGGCCACGGGCGACAGCCGCTATACCGATTACACGGTCAAGCGCCACCAGTTGCTGGCCGATCTGACGCGCGTGTACTACCCGGCCGTGAAGGCCGACCCGGTCAACAGCCAGGCGCCGATCAAGAGCTTCCTGAACCCGCACGCGCTGGACGACGCGGGCGCGCAGTGCATGAGCTTTTTGAAGGCCAAGAACATGGGCTCAAGCGTGGACTACGGCCAGATGGTCGACATCTGCGCCACCTTCGTCACTGAAAAGGAGTACCGCCTCAAGGACGGCACGCTGGCGCGCGGCGGCCCGGACGGCAAGGGCGGCGTCAAGATGCGCCCGCTGGCCGATACGCTGTGGCTGGACGACATGTTCATGGGCGTGCCGACCATCGCGCTGATGGGCAAGCATACCGGCAAGGCCAAATATTACGACGACGCCGTCAGGCAGGTGCTGCAATTCTCCAAGCGCATGTACAACCCGGCCCTGAACATCTACATGCACGGCTACGTGGTCGGCATGAAGGACCATCCGGAACTGCACTGGGCCCGCGCCAACGGCTGGGCCGTGATGGCGATGGTCGAAGTGCTGGAAGTGCTGCCGAAAACGCACAAGGGATATAAGGCGGTGGAGGCGCAGCTGCGCGCGCACATCAAGGGCCTGGCCAAGCTGCAGGATAAAGACGGCCTGTGGCACCAGCTGCTGGACCGTAACGACTCCTACCTGGAAACCTCGGCCAGCGCCATCTACACCTATGCGATCGCGCGCGCCGTCAACCGCGGCTACGTCGACAAGGAGATGTACGGCCCCATGGCCAACCTGGCGTGGAACGCGGTGTCGAGCAAGGTCAACGCCAAGGGCGAAGTCGAAGGCATCTGCGTAGGCACCGGCATGGCCTTCGATCCCGCCTTCTACTACTACCGCCCGGTCAGCGTGCGCGCGGCCCACGGCTATGGTCCGGTGCTGCTGGCCGGCGCCGAGATCATCGAGATGAACAAGAAGTACAAGTTCGGTCTGAATGACAGTGGCTTCATGTCGCAGGGTGTGAAATGACATTGACCCGGCAGCGGCTCGCAGGAGCCGTACTTGCGGCTGTCGTCGCAGCGGCATGGGGCGGCGCGCAGGCTGCCGCGCCATCGACAATGAGCGTGGAGAAGCTGGGCCGCGGCGCAGTCGCGGTCAAGGGCGACGAGGGCGTGCTGGTAAGCTGGCGCGCACTGGTCACCGACGCACCGGGCCTGGGTTTCAATGTCTACCGCGACGGCAAGAAGCTCAATGCCGCGCCGGTGGCCACATCGACCAACTTCGTCGACACCAGCGCAGGCGCTGGCGCCGCGTATGAAGTGCGCGAAGTCGCAAACGGCAAGGAAGGCGCCGCCAGCCGCGCGCTGTACCTGGACCGCTACCTGACCTTGCCGTTGAAGCGCCCGGCCGGCGGCACCACGCCCGACGGCAAGGCCTATACCTACAGCGCCAACGACGCCTCGGTGGGGGATCTGGACGGCGACGGCCAGTACGACATCATCCTCAAGTGGGAGCCGACCGAGGCCAAGGACAACTGCTGCGCGGGTCATACCGGCATCGTGCTGCTCGACGCCTACAAGCTCGATGGCACCCAGCTGTGGCGCATCAGCATGGGGCCGAACATCCGCGCCGGGGCGCACTACACGCAGTTCCAGGTGGCCGACTACGATGGCGACGGCAAGGCCGAGATCATCGTGAAGACCGCCGACGGCACGCGCGACGGCGCCGGGAAAATCATCGGCGACGCGGCGGCCAACTGGGTCACGGGCGGCGGCGAACTCGAACAGGGCGACCGTACCGGATCGCGCCGCACGGACGACGGCAAGCTGATGGCGGGTTTGACCGGCCGCATCCTGAAGGGGCCTGAATATCTCAGCGTGTTCGATGGCGCCAGCGGACGCGTCGTCGACACCATCGCCTATCCATCGCCGCGCGGCGCCAATGGCGACAATCCGACCGACCAGGAACTCAAGGCGCGCTGGGGCGATGGCTACGCCAACCGCTCCGACCGCAACCTGGCCGGCACGGCCTGGCTCGATGGTAAGCACCCCAGCGCCATCTTCGCGCGCGGTTACTACGCCCGCACGACGGTGGCCGCTGTCGATTTCCGCAACGGCAAACTGGTCAAGCGCTGGTATTTCGATTCCGAAGCGCCCGGCGTGCCGAAGGGCTATTCGGGACAGGGCAACCATCAGCTGAGCGTGGCCGACGTCGATGGCGACGGCCGCCACGAAATCCTGTATGGCGCCATGGCGCTGGACGACGACGGCGCGCCGCTGTGGACCAGCGGCATGGGCCATGGCGACGCGATGCACGTGTCCGATCTCGATCCGACCCGCCCGGGGCTGGAGAAGTTCGGCGTGCACGAGAACATGACCATGTCGAAGAATATCGGCGCGGCCATGCTGGATGCGAAGACCGGCCAGGTGTTGTGGAGTACGGCGGCCGACAAGGATACCGGCCGCGGTGTGGCGGGCGATATCGACCCGCGCCATGCGGGCGCCGAGGCATGGGCAGGCAATTCGTCCAATCTGTACGATGCGCGCGGCAAAGTCATCGCCGACAAGCACCCGCGCCAGACCAACTTCATGGTGTGGTGGGACGGCGACCTGCTGCGCGAGCTGTTGGACGGCACCAGAGTCTACAAGTGGGACTGGAACAAAAGCGATGTGTCGGTGATGCTGGACGCGGGCGGGGTCAGTTCGAACAACGGCACCAAGTCCAATCCGGCCTTGTCGGCCGATGTGCTGGGCGACTGGCGCGAAGAGGTGATCTGGCGCACAGCCGACGACAGCGCTCTGCGGATTTACTCGACGTCGATACCGACCACGCACAAGTTCATCACGCTGATGCAGGACCCGCAGTACCGCGCGGCGATCGCGTGGCAGAACACGGCCTACAACCAGCCGCCATGGCCATCGTTTTATATTGGTGAACCGGCGCCGGTGGCTACTCCAAATGCTGGCGCAGTGAAGTAGTCGTTCGTACGAGCACGGCGCCGACACGTCGCTGTCGCCACCGCCATCGACTCCGCTGTCCTCGCCCAGGCGAGGACCCATAGCAAATATGAGTAGAGCTTGTATGGGTCCTTGCCTGCGCGAGGACAGGCGGTTCTACGCAGGGGCGTCCAGCCCCGCGCGGGGACAGCGGTTTTGAACGCTGGCCCGGACTAGTCGCCGACGTGCGCGATCCGCTCGCGTATCCACGCATGGCTGCGCGCCTGCACCAGCGCCGCCATGCGCGTGGGGAAGCGGATGAACCCGTGCGGCGCCTCGGGCAGCAAGTGCATCTCGACCCGCGCCACCTTGCCCCAGCGCTTGGCCATGAGCGTGGTGTCGTCGCGCAGCGGATCGAGGCAGCCCGCAAACAGCAACGCCGGCGGCATGCCCTCAAGGTCGCCATACAGCGGGGACAGGGCGGGCTGGCGCCGCTGTGCATCGGTCAGCCCGGGCGTGAGCAAGCCTAGCGCCGTCACCATCCCGGGGCCGTCGAGCACCAGCGTGCCGGCCGGCGCTTTGCGCACGCTGGGCGTACCGGCTACGTCATACACGCCGTAATAGAGCAGGGCGCCACGCACCCTGCGTGACAGATCCGGCCAGGCTTTCAGGCGCAGCAGCATGGCCGCGGCCAGATGCGCGCCAGCGGATTCGCCAAGGACCACGACCGGCAGATCGCCCAGACCGGCGGCGCCACCTTGCAGCAGCCATCGGGCCGCAGCGACGCAATCGTCGATCATGCCTTCGAGCGGCGTCGCCGGCGCCAACCGGTAATCCACCGACACCACTGACACGCCACAGGCGGCCACCATGCGCGCATTGAGCTGATCGTTCATGCGCGCGTTGCCGATGACCCAGCCGCCGCCGTGAACGTCGAGCACAACGCCCCTCACCGCGCCGGCCGGCCGTAGTATCCGCACTGGTACCGGCTTGCCGTCCGCTCGCGCCATGCACTGTTCGACCCGAATGCCGGCCCGGGTCAGGGCTCCGGTTCCGCCTGACTGCGACAGGCGCAGCAAGAATTTCACCAGCAGCGGCGTCACGCGGTTGCGGATCTTGAAGCGCGGCAGCCAGTCGAGCTTGCGGTTAAACCGTCGCGCATCGTCAAGCACCAGGTCGTCCCGCACAGCGTCGTCCAGAGAAGTTGTTGTCATTGCAAAGCGGTCGTGTCGGGGTGGAATCGCCATTCTAATGCTCGCGGGATATTGCTGCGTCAGACAACTGGGCGAGGTCAACATGACACAAAAAAACGAGTGGACTGGCTAAAAAATGTATCGTATTATGACTCTCATACCTTTGGGGGAGCAATCATGTACGCGCAAATGGTCGATACCGGTCTCAAGCAGGTTCGCTCCCCGGAGGAGATGGCCGACGACGAGCGTGCCTTCCAGGCGCGCATCGACGCCGGCGTCAAGATCGAGGCCAAGGACTGGATGCCCGAGGCCTACCGCAAGACGCTGATCCGGCAGATTTCCCAGCACGCCCATTCGGAAATCGTCGGCCAGCTGCCCGAAGGCAACTGGGTCACGCGCGCGCCCACGCTGGAGCGCAAGGCGATCCTGCTGGCCAAGATCCAGGACGAAGCCGGCCACGGCCTGTATCTATACAGCGCAGCGGAAACCCTGGGCGTGTCGCGCGACGAGCTGCTGCAGGCGCTCCACTCAGGCAAAGCCAAGTATTCCAGCATCTTCAATTACCCGACCCTGTCGTGGGCCGACATGGGCGCGATCGGCTGGCTGGTCGACGGCTCGGCCATCATCAACCAGATCCCGCTGTGCCGCTGCTCGTACGGGCCGTATGCCCGCGCCAGGGTGCGCGTGTGCACCGAGGAGTCATTCCACGCGCGCCAGGGCTACGACATCCTGATGGCGCTGGCCAAAGGCACGCCGGAGCAGAAGGCCATGGCGCAGGACGCACTGAACCGCTGGTGGTGGCCGTCGCTGATGATGTTCGGTCCGTCCGACGCCGAATCGGTCAACAGCGCACAGTCGGCGCAGTGGCGCATCAAGCTGTTCTCCAACGACGAACTGCGCCAGCGCATGGTCGACCAGACCGTGCCGCAGGCCGAGTACCTGGGCCTGACGGTGCCCGACCCTGATCTCAAGTTCAACGCCGCCTCGGGCCACTACGAGTTTGGCGAAATCGACTGGTCCGAATTCCACGAGGTCCTGAAGGGTAACGGCCCATGCAACCGCGAGCGCCTGCGCACCCGCGTCAAGGCTTATGAGGACGGCGCCTGGTTCCGCGATGCGCTGGTGGCCTACGCCGACAAACACCAACAGGAGCAGGCCGCGGCCTGAAGGAGCGATCATGAGCAAAGAGTGGCCATTGTGGGAAGTCTTCATCCGCAGCCAGCACGGGCTGGCGCACAAGCACGTGGGTAGTCTGCACGCGCCCGACGCCGCCATGGCGGTCAATAACGCGCGCGACGTCTACACCCGCCGCAACGAAGGCGTGAGCATCTGGGTAGTCCGGGCCGCCGACATCGTCGCCAGCAGCCCGGCCGACAAGGAGGCGCTGTTCGAGCCGGCCAACAGCAAGGTATACCGCCATCCGACCTTCTTTCCGATGCCCGAAGAAGTCAAGAACCTGTAATCGCAAGCCTGTATAGCCTGTTCAGTTCAACCGCAACGGACCAAATCACCATGGACCACAAATTAAGCTACCTGCTGCGTCAGGGCGACAATGCGCTGATCCTGAGCCAGCGCTTGTCCGAACTTTGCGGCAAAGGTCCGGCGCTGGAAGAAGACATGGCGCTGACCAACGTGGCGCTCGACCTGCTGGGCCAGACGCGCATGTGGTACGCCTATGCGGGAGAACTGGAAGGAGCGGGGCGCGACGAAAATCGGCTGGCCTATCACCGCGACGCCCACGACTTCCGCAACTGCCTGCTGGTCGAACAAAACAACGGCAGCTACGCCGAGACCATGATGCGCCAGTTCCTGTTCGATGGCTGGCACTACTTCCTGATCGGCGGGCTATGCCAGTCGAGCGACGCGCGCATCGCCGCCATCGCCGAAAAGTCGCTCAAGGAAGTGACGTATCACCTGCGCCGCAGCGGCGACCTGGTGGTGCGCCTGGGCGACGGCAGCGATATCAGCCACGCCAGGATGCAAACGGCGCTGGACGACCTGTGGATGTATTCCGGCGAGATGTTCATTTACGACGATACCGATCAGGCGATGGTGGCGGCCGGCGTGGCCCCGCCGGCCGAGGGGCTGCGTGAGCAGTTTCTGTACCACGTGCGCGCGATCCTGGCCGAAGCCACGCTGACCATGCCGCCGGCCGACGCCTGGATGCAAAAGGGCGGCAAGCAAGGGCGCCACTCGGAGCATCTGGGCTACCTGCTGGCCGAGATGCAGTTCCTGCAGCGCGCTTATCCCGGGGCGGTGTGGTGATGGACGCTCTGGCGATTGCACCTGCCGCCAGCGTCGACAGCGCCCGCATCTGGGCCTGGCTCGCCGATGTAGCCGATCCCGAGATCCCGGTCATCTCCGTTATCGACCTGGGCATCGTGCGCGACGTCCAGGTGAGCGATGACGGTGCTTGTATTGTGACGATCACGCCCACGTATTCCGGCTGCCCGGCCATGCAGGTGATTGCCGATGCCGTGACCGCGGCCCTGATGGGACACGGTGTGGCGCGCGTGGAGCTACGCACCCAGCTGTCGCCCGCCTGGACCACCGACTGGATGAGCGCGCAAGGCAAGGCAAAGCTGAAGGAGTATGGGATCGCGCCGCCCGCACAGCAGGTCATCGACATCAGTGGCTTGCGCACCGGATCAGGCAGCGGCAGCGCGCTCGCCGATGCAGTGCGGCGCGGGGTGCGCGCCATCCCCAAGGTGGTGTGTCCGCGGTGCGGCTCCAGCCACACTGAAAACACCAGCCAGTTCGGCTCCACGCCTTGCAAGGCGCTCTACAAGTGCCTCGATTGCCGCGAGCCGTTCGATTATTTCAAGTGCCACTGACCGCAACCGCAGCACCGGTCGTCATCGGGTTCCACACCGCGCAACTGTCTACTGAACGGGTCTGTCCGCCATGAGCAAATTCTATCCGCTGTCCGTCGCCCGCGTCGACCATGAAACGCGCGACTGCATCGCCGTCACCTTCGCCGTGCCGGCCGAGCTGGAACAGCGCTTCACGTTCCAGCAGGGCCAGCACCTGACCCTGCGCACCCACATCGACGACGAAGACGTGCGCCGCTCGTACTCGATCTGTTCGGCCGTGCAGGATGGCGTGCTGCGCGTGGCAATCAAGCGCAATCAGGGCGGCCAATTCTCCTGCTGGGCCAACGACCATCTGCAGGCAGGCGCGGTGATCGACGTCATGCCGCCCATGGGACACTTCAACGTGCTGCTGGACGCCGCCAACTGCAAGCAGTACATGGCCATCGCCGCGGGCAGCGGCATCACACCCATTTTGTCGATCATCAAGACCACGCTGATGACCGAACCGCACAGCCGCTTTACGCTGTTTTACGGGAACCGGGCTTCGTCGTCCGTGATCTTCAAGAATGAACTGTCGGACCTGAAAGACATCTACACCGAGCGGCTGAACATCGTGTACGTGATGAGCCGCGAACAGCAGGACATCGAGCTGTTCAACGGCCGCATCACCAAGGATAAGGTCAGCCGTTTTCTGCGCCAGTGGGTGAAAGTGGACGACTACGACAACGCCTTTATCTGCGGACCGGAGGACATGATGGTGGGTGCGGCCGAAGCGCTGCAGGAAGCCGGCATGCCCAGGTCGCATATCAAGATGGAGCTGTTCGCCGCCAGCATCCCCAAGCACCAGCACAAGCCGCGTGCCGCCGGCGCGGTGGCGCCCGGTCTTACCGAGGTGACGGTGGTGATCGATGGCTACCACAGCAGCTTCACGATGGAGAAGGACAAGGAGTCCGTGCTCGACGCCGGCCTGCGCGCAGGGCTGGACATGCGCTACTCGTGCAAGGGCGGCGTGTGCTCGACCTGCCGCTGCAAGGTCCTGGACGGCAAAGTCGATATGGACGCCAACTATGCGCTGGAAGACTACGAGATCGCGCGCGGCTTCGTGCTGAGCTGCCAAAGCTTTCCCGTCACCGACAAGCTGGTGCTGGACTTCGACCAGTCCGAATAACCCTTTCTGAAAAGCCTGCCATGAGCTACCAGAACATCCTGTTCACCATCGACGACGGCGTCGCCGTGCTGACGCTGAACCGGCCCGAAAAGCTGAACAGCTTTACCGAAGCCATGCACCTTGAGGTGCAGGACGCACTGGCTGCCTTACGTGCCGATAAGTCGGTCCGGGTGCTGCTGGTAACCGGTGCGGGCCGCGGCTTTTGCGCTGGGCAGGACCTGGCCGATCCATTGGTGCAGCCGGGAGCGGACGGCGTCGACCTGGGCGCGTTGGTCGAGCGCTTCTACGCGCCGCTGGTGCTGGCGCTGCGCACCTTGCCCATGCCGGTCATCTGCGCCGTCAACGGCGTGGCTGCCGGCGCCGGCGCCAACCTGGCGCTGGCGGCCGATATCGTGCTGGCCGCCAGATCGGCCAGCTTTGTCGAGTCGTTCTGTAAGCTTGGGCTGATTCCCGATACGGGCGGCACCTGGGTCCTGCCCCGGCTGATCGGCATGGCGCGCGCCACCGGGCTGGCCATGCTGGGTGAAAAGCTGAGCGCCGAGCGTGCCGTGGAATGGGGCCTGATCTGGAAGGCGGTGGACGACGACATGCTGATGCACGAAGCAATCGCCATGGCGCGCCATTTCGCCACGGCGCCCACCAAGGGCCTGGCCTATGCCAAGTCGGCACTGCAGGCGAGCTTTTCCAACAACCTGGCCGATCAGCTCACGCTGGAAGCGACCATGATGCGCGAACTGGGTCTCAGCCACGATTACAACGAAGGCGTGGCGGCGTTCGCCGCCAAACGCGCGCCGCAGTTCAAGGGGCTGTGACGATGAACGGCCAATACGCACTCAAAAGCAGCGACGTCGTCGCCGTCATCGGCAGTGGTGCCATGGGCGCCGGCATCGCTCAGGTCGCCGCCGCAGCGGGTCACACGGTCATGCTGTACGACACCCGCGCCGAAGCGGTGGACAAAGCCATCGCCGGCATCGGCGCCAGCTTCCGGAAACTGGCCGACAAGGGGCGCATGACGGCGCTGGAGGCCGAATCGGCCCGTGCGCGCCTCACCGGTGCGGGCAGCCTGGGCGACGTGGCGGGCGCCGCACTGGTGATCGAGGCGATCGTCGAGGACCTGGACGCCAAGCGCGTCCTGTTCGCCGAGCTGGAAGCGGTGGTGGGCGACGACTGCATCCTCGCCACCAATACTTCATCCATTTCCGTCACCGCCATCGGCGCGCGCCTGCGCCGTCCGCAGCGGCTGGCGGGCATGCACTTCTTTAATCCGGTGCCGCAGATGGCGCTGGTGGAAGTTGTCAGCGGTCTGGCCACCGACGCGGACGTGGCGGCCACCCTGTTCGCTACTTCCCAAGCATGGGGCAAGCAGCCCGTGCATGCGACCTCCACGCCGGGCTTCATCGTCAACCGACTGGCGCGTCCTTTTTATGCGGAAGGCTTGCGCCTGCTCGGCGAACAGGCCGGCGACGTTGCCACCATCGATGCGCTGATGCGCGAGGCGGGCGGCTTTCGCATGGGGCCATTCGAGCTGATGGACCTGATCGGTCACGACGTCAATTTTGCAGTGACCGAATCGGTGTTCAAGGCTTATTACAACGATCCGCGCTTCACGCCCTCGGTGATACAGCAGGAGCTGGTCAACGCGGGCTACCTGGGCCGCAAGTCCGGACGCGGCTTTTATACGTATGGCGACCATGCGGCAGTGCCTTTGGCCCGGTCCGAAGCGCAGCAGCAAAACCCCGGTGCGCTGGTCCACCGGGGCGTCATGAACGCCGATTTGCTGGCCCGCTTCGAAGCCCACGGCATCAGGGTGTCGGGGCACGAGAGCCCTGATGAACACGCGGGCGAAGCGAATGCCTTTCATTGTCAGGGCGCGCTGGTCTGCCTGACCGACGGGCGCAGCGCCACCCAGCGCGCCTTCGACAGCAAGCACGCCGACACGGTCGTGTTCGACCTCGCACTCGACTATGCAACCGCCCCGCGCATCGCCATCGCCCGCGCCAGCCAGTGCAGCGAAGCGGCGTATCTGGCCGTGGTGGGCTTGTTCCAGGGCGCCGGTTTCAGCGTCACCCGGCTGGGCGACGTACCCGGTCTGGCCGTCATGCGCACGGTCACCATGCTGGCCAACGAGGCGGCCGACGCCGTGTACCAGGGCGTGTGCAGCGCGCAGGATGCCGATACCGCCATGCGCAAAGGCGTGAACTACCCGCGCGGGCCGCTGGCGTGGGCCGACGCCGTGGGGCTGGGGCACATCGTCAGCGTGCTCGATCATCTGGCTGCGGCCTATGGCGACGGCCGCTACCGCGTGTCGCCGCTGCTGCGCCGCCATGTTGCGGCGGGAGGCACTTTTCATGGCTGAGGGATTGACGCAGGAAGCAGCGTTAGCACTGGCAGTGGCCCGGGCGGCGGGCGAGGCCATGTTCGGGCGCGACCGCGCGTCGCAGGCCATGGGTATTGCGCTGGCCGAGATCCGACCCGGCTATGCACGCATGACCATGACCGTCACGGACGACATGCTGAACGGCCACCTGACGTGCCATGGCGGTTACCTGTTCGCGCTGGCCGACAGCGCCTTTGCCTTCGCCTGCAACAGCCATAATCACAACACGGTGGGAGCTGGCTGCACGATCGACTACCTTTCGCCCGGGCGCGCGGGCGATATGCTCACAGCGGAAGCCGTGGAGCAGTCGCTGGTGGGGAAAAGTGGCATTTACGATGTCAGGGTGTGCAATCAGGACGGCCGCACGCTGGCGCTGTTCCGGGGTAAATCGATACGCGTGGCAGGTCATGTGCTGGACACAGCCGCAAGCTAAGCAACGCGCACAGACAGTTCAAGTCAGGAGGCAGGCATGCTGCAAAGATCACGAGCAGGCAAGGCATAACCATGGTCAAAGTCTACGAAATCAACGGCATCTGCCCGGTGGTCCACCCCAGCGCCTATGTCCACCCCACGGCGGTACTGATCGGCGACGTGATCGTCGGCCCGCGCTGCTATGTCGGCCCGCTGGCGTCGCTGCGCGGCGACTTCGGGCGCCTGATCCTGGAGGAGGGCGCCAACGTGCAGGACGGCTGCGTGATGCATGGCTTTCCCGGTGAAGACACGGTCGTCGAGGTGGATGGCCACATCGGCCATGGCGCCGTGCTGCACGGCTGCCGCATCGGCCGCAATGCGCTGGTGGGCATGAATGCGGTAGTGATGGACAAAGCCGTCATCGGGGCCGAAAGCATTGTGGCCGCAATGAGCTTTGTGAAGGCCAACATGATCGTGCCGCCACGCTCGATGGTGGTGGGCATGCCGGCCCGCGTGATCCGGCAGGTCACCGATGCGGAGCTGGCCTGGAAGTCGCACGGCACGGCGCAGTACCACGAGCTGGCCGTGCGTTCGCGCGAGACCATGCGTGAAACCGAGGCTCTGAGCGAAGCGGAACCGGGCCGCCAGCGCATGCAGTGGGAATCGGCACATTCGCAGTATCAGCATAAAACCCCGCACACTCAGTCTGACAACGAAGTACCGCATCAACACCCCGACGGAGACACGAAATGACCTCGACACTGCAAAGCCTGATCGCGGGACGCTGGCACGGCAAGGAAGCCGCCCTCCCTCTGTACAGTGCGCTGAACAACAGCCTGATTTATCACACTCACGGCGAAGCCGTCGATTTCGGCGAAGCCGTCGGCTACGCGCGCCAGACCGGCGTGCCGGCCCTGATGAAGCTGGACTTCCAGCAGCGCGCCGCGCGCCTGAAGGCGCTGGCCTTGTACCTGATGGAGCGCAAGGAAGAACTGTATGCCGTCTCGCACCTGACCGGCGCCACGCGGGCCGACAGCTGGGTCGACATCGAAGGCGGCATCGGTACGCTGTTCGCCTACGCCAGCATGGGCGGGCGCGAACTGCCGTCGTCCAACGTGCTGCACGAAGGGCCGGCGCTGGCCCTGAGCAAAAAAGGCGGCTTTGCCGGCACCCACATCCTGGTGCCGCGCGGCGGTCTGGCGGTGCACATCAACGCATTTAACTTCCCCATCTGGGGCCTGCTTGAAAAGTTCGCGCCCGGTTTTCTGGCCGCCATGCCGTGCATCGGCAAGCCCGCCACGGCAACCAGCTACCTGACCGAAGCGGTGGTGCGCATGATCCACGAGTCGGCGCTGCTGCCCGATGGCGCACTGCAGCTGGTCATCGGCAGCACGGGCGACCTGCTCGACCGCCTGACGGGCGCCGATGCGGTGACCTTCACCGGCTCGGCCGCCACCGCCATGAAGCTGCGCGTGAACCGCAACCTGATCGCCAACTCGGTGCCGTTCACGGCGGAGGCGGACTCGCTCAACTGCGCCATCCTGGCGCCCGATGTGACCCCAGACGATCCGGAGTTCGACCTGTTCGTCAAAGAAGTGGCGCGCGAAATGACCGGCAAGGCAGGGCAGAAGTGCACCGCGATCCGGCGCATCATCGTGCCGCGCGAACGCGTGGACGCCGTGGCCGAGCGGCTGCGCGAGCGCCTGTCGAAGGTCACCGTGGGAGACCCTTCGGTCGACGGCGTGCGCATGGGCGCGCTGGCCTCGCGCGATCAGCAGCGCGACGTGGGCGAGCAGCTGGCGCTGCTGGCGCACGGTAACGAGATCGTCTTCGGCCAGAGCGACGGCTTTACACCCGTGGGCGAGAACGCCGCCAACGGCGCGTTCTTCTCGCCCACGCTGGTGCTGTGCCGCGATGCGCGCAGCAACGACGCCGTGCACGACGTGGAAGCCTTCGGCCCGGTCAGCACCATGATGACCTACGAGGGCATCGACGAAGCGCTGGCGCTGGCCGCGCGCGGCAAGGGCAGCCTGGTCAGCACGCTGGTCACGCGCGACCCGAAGCTGGCTGCCTACGCGGTGCCCATGATCGCCGCCTCGCATGGCCGCGTGCATATACTGAATGCCGAATCGGCGGTGGAATCGACCGGCCACGGCGCGCCGCTACCGCAGCTCAAACACGGCGGCCCGGGCCGCGCCGGCGGCGGCGAGGAACTGGGCGGCATCCGCGCGGTGCGCCACTTTTTGCAGCGCGCCGCCGTGCAGGGCTCCCCCACCATGCTGGCCGCTGTCACGGGCGAATACGTGCGCGGCGCCGCCGTGCAGGAGTCGGACGTGCACCCGTTCCGCCGCCACTTCGAGGATCTGGCCATCGGCGACTCGCTGCTGACGCACCGGCGCACTGTGAGCGAAGCCGACATCGTCAATTTCGGCGGCGTCTCGGGCGACTACTTCTACATGCACTTCGACGAGATCGCCGCGCGCGATACGCAGTTCGGCAAGCGTATCGCGCATGGCTACTTTGTGCTGTCTGCTGCCGCCGGCCTGTTCGTCTCGCCCGCGCCCGGTCCGGTGCTGGCCAACTACGGGCTGGACAACCTGCGCTTCATCACGCCGGTGGCGATTGGCGACACCATCCGCGCGCGCCTGACCTGCAAGCGCAAGGTGGACCGCAACCGCACCGACGACAAGGGCGTGGGGCAGGGCGTGGTGGCGTGGGATGTGCAGGTGACCAACCAGAACGACGAGCTGGTGGCCAGCTACGACATCCTGACGCTGGTGCAGAAACATGGGAGGACTGCCCCATGACGTATCATCCGGCGTACCAGAGCATCGGCGTGGCCACCGACGCGCACGGGGTGGCGCGGGTGACCTTGCAGCGTGGCGCGGTGATGAACGCCTTCGACGAGACCATGATCGGCGAACTGACGGCCGCGTTCGAGCTGCTGGCGCAGGCGCCGCAGGTGCGCGTGGTGGTGCTGGGCGGCGAGGGCAAGGCCTTCTGCTCCGGCGCCGACCTGCGCTGGATGGAGCGTGCCGCAGCCAACTCGCACGAGCTCAATCTGGCCGACGCGCGCCGCTTCGCCCGCATGATGCAGGCCATCGCCACCTGCCCCAAGCCGGTTATCGCGCGCGTGCATGGCGCCGCGTTCGGCGGCGGCGTGGGCCTGTGCTGCGCGGCCGATATCGTCATCGCTGCGCAGGGCGCGCGGTTTTCGGTCAGCGAAGCGCGTTTCGGCATTCTGCCGTCGGTGATCGGGCCGTATCTGAACAACGCGGTTGGCAAGCGTCACGCGTTGCGCCTGGCGCTCACGGCTGCGGTGATCGATGCGGCCGAAGCGGAGCGGCTCGGGCTGGTGCACCAGGTGACGGCGCCGGAGCAGCTGGACGCGGCGCTCGACACCGCCATCGCCGCCTTGCTGGCCAACGGCCCGGCGGCGCTGGGCGAAATCAAGGCATTGTTCGCCGATCTGGCGCTCGGGCCGGTGACGCCGGAAGTGACGGAACTGACCGCGCAGACCATTGCGCGGGTGCGCAGCACGGCCGAGGCCAAGGAAGGGTTCGCTGCCTTTTTCGCCAAGCGGCAACCCGGGTGGCATCAAAATTTGCGCGCATTTACCTCTAGTTAGCGCTATCATTGGCGTCTAAATCAATAAAGAGGAGCTGGAGATGATCGATCTGAACAGGCGTAATCTGGTGCTGGTGGCGGGCGGAGCGATGGCCGCATCCGCCTTGAGCGCACCGGCATGGGCACAGGCCACGGGCCGCAAGCTGGGGTATGCCATTGTGGGACTGGGCTCGTATGGCCTGGGCCGCATTATTCCCCAATTTAAGAATTGCCAGCATTCCAAGCTGGTCGCGCTGGTCAGCGGCGACGCCGCCAAGGCCAAGAAAGTCGCTGCCGAATACGGCGTGCCTGAGCGCAACATCTACAACTACAAAAACTACGACAGCATCCGCGACAATCCGGACATCGACATCGTCTACGTCTGTCTGCCCAACTCGATGCACGCGGAGTACTCCGTGCGCGCGGCGCAGGCGGGCAAGCATGTGATGTGCGAAAAGCCGATGGCCATTACGGTGGCCGAATGCGAAGCCATGATCGCGGCCTGCAAAAAGGCCGGCAAGAAGCTGATGATCGGCTACCGCTGCCACTTCGAGCCGTACAACCTGGAAGCGATGCGGCTGGCCCGCGCCGGCACGATCGGCAAACTGCGCTATGTGCGCTCGGAACATGGCTGGGTGCAGGGCGACCCGACGCAGTGGCGTCTCAAGAAGGCGCTCAGTGGCGGTGGTTCGCTGATGGACATGGGCGTGTACTCGCTGCAGGCGGCGCGCTATATGACCAACGAAGAACCGGTCGCCGTGTACGCGAAAGAGACCACCGACCGGCGCGACCCGCGCTTCAAGGAGGTGGAAGACATGATCGAGTGGCAGCTGGAGTTCCCGTCCGGCGTGATCGGCTCGTGCATGTCGATGTACAGCGCGTCCCAGAACCATATCCTGCTGATGGGCGAGAAGGGCCGCATCGAACTGGAACCGGCCACCAATTACGACGGCCAGAAGCTGTGGGTCGGCGAAGGCCGTGGCGTCGAAACCAAGGCGCCGCCCGGACCTGCAGTCAATCAGTTCGTCGGCCAGCTCGATCACTTGTCGCTGTGCGCCATCCATAACCGCGAACCCATCGTCGGCGGCCAGGAAGGTCTGCGCGACATGCGCATCGTCGAGGCGATCTACCGCTCGGCGCGCGAGCAGAAGCGCATCGTGCTGCGCGGTTAAGCAGACGCTCAGGCCGTGAAGGCGTGCCCGCTACCGCGGCTACGCCTTCTTTAATGCACGCTTACGACTACGCCTTGGCGCCCAGCGCCTGAAGCTGGGCCAGCGTATCGGCCGCGCCCATCGAGCTGGCCAGCGAGATGGCCGTCATGCCGCGGCTGTCGACGGCATCGATATTGGCGCCGTTGGCCAGCAGCAGGTCGACGATGGCCGGGCGGTTGAACATGGCGGCGAACATCAGCGGCGTTTTGCCGTCCGGGCTGTTGCCTTCCACCAGCGCGTTGTGGCGCAGCAGCAGGTCGGCAATCTCCAGATAGCCTTTGTAGGCGACACCGGCCAGCGGCGTTTGCCCCTGGTCGTTGGCCACGTTGGCGTCGGCGCCGGCTTCGAGCAGAATCTGCGCCGTTTCCAGGTGGCCGTGATAGCAGGCCAGCATGATCAGGCTGTCGCCTTTGTCATTGCGGAAGTTGACCGGCAAGCCACGGCCCACCATATCGCGCAGCTGCTCGGCGTCGCCGGCGCGCACCAGTCCAAAGACGCTGCGGATAAATTCGATGGCTTCCTGGTCGGTTGCCACTTTCGGCGCTGCGGGTGCTTCATTGTTCATCTGTGTTGCTCCATCGTTTAAGTTGCCAAGGTAACCACCAGTGTGCCTGTTTTCGGGCGAATTCACCACGGGATTTCCGTGCGGCACCCCTTATCGAAATTGAACAGCGTTGGGCAGACGCCGGCTGGGTTCAGGGTTGGGTTTAGGGTTGGGTTTAGGGTTGGGTTTAGGGTTGGGTTTAGTGTTATATACGCTAGAATATAGCGCGTTGCCCAGTTCGGCGGCGATCACCTTCTAACGATCCATCGATGGAGTCGCACCATGCTACGTGTCGCCACCTTGCTGCTCTCGTGCGCCCTGATCAACTGCGCGCATGCCGATGAGGTGCGGGTGGCGGTCGCGTCCAACTTCATGGCGCCCATGAAGGCGCTGGTGGCGAACTTCGAACGCGCCACGGGCCATCAGGTGCAAGCCTCGTACGGCGCGACCGGCAAGTTCTATGCGCAGATCCACCATGGCGCACCGTTCGACGTGCTGCTGGCCGCCGACGCCGCCACGCCCGCCAAATTGGAGCAGGAGGGCGCCGCAGTGGCAGGCAGCCGCTTCACCTACGCCACCGGCAGGCTGGTGCTGTGGAGTGCCAGTCCGGGCGTGGTCGACGACAAGGGCAATGTGCTCGCCAAGGGCGGGTATCGGCATCTGGCCATCGCCAATCCCAAGCTGGCTCCATATGGCGCCGCCGCCGTCGAGGTGCTGACCAAGCTGGGGCTGTACGCCAGCGTTGTGTCCAAGTTCGTCCAGGGCGAAAACATCGCCCAGACCCACCAGTTCGTCGCCTCGGGCGCGGCCACGCTGGGATTGGTCGCCATGTCGCAGGTGACGGAAAACGGCAAGCTGACCGGCGGGTCGGCCTGGCTGGTACCGGCTTCCATGCACACGCCGATCCGTCAGGATGCCGTGGTGCTCGCCAAGGGCAAGGGCAAGGGCGCCGTCGGCCAGTTCATCGCGTACCTGCAAAGCGCGCCGGCCAAGGCTTTGATCCGTTCCTACGGCTACGATCTGTGACGGCGCCGCATGCTTAGCGCCGACGACTGGGGCGCCGTCTGGCTGACCCTGAAACTGGCCACGCTGGTCACCGTGCTGCTGCTGATCATGTCCACGCCGCTGGCATGGTGGCTGGCGCAGACCCGCTCGCGCGCCAAGCACTGGGTCGGTGCCGTGGTGGCCCTGCCGCTGGTGCTGCCGCCCTCCGTGCTGGGGTTCTATCTGCTGGTGGCGATGGGGCCGAACGGGCCGGTCGGGCACCTGACCGAGGCGATCGGGATCGGCCTGCTGCCGTTCACTTTCACGGGGCTGGTAATCGGCTCGCTCGTCTATTCGCTGCCGTTCGTGGTGCAGCCGCTGCAAAACGCCTTCGAGGCGATCGGCACGCGGCCGCTGGAAGTGGCCGCGACCCTGCGCGCCAGTCCGCTCGACACCTTCTTTTCGGTGGTGCTGCCTCTGTCGAAACCCGGTTTCATTACGGCCGCCACCTTGGGCTTTGCCCACACGCTGGGCGAATTCGGCGTGGTGCTCATGATCGGCGGGAATATCCCGGAACGCACCCGGGTCGTGTCGGTACAGATTTACGGTCACGTCGAAGCGGGCGACCTGCTGCAGGCGCATTGGCTGTCCGGCGGCATGCTGGGGCTGTGTTTTGTGGTCCTGCTGCTGCTCTACACCTTCAATCCCAGCCGGAGCAAGCCGTGAGCACCACCAACCACACGCTGCGCGCGCGCTTCGCCGTCGAGCGCCCCGGCTTCAGCATGCAGGTCGATCTGGATCTGCCGGGGCAGGGCGTCACCGCGCTGCTGGGCCATTCGGGCTCCGGCAAGACCACCATCCTGCGCGCCGTCGCCGGGCTGGAGCGCCACCCCGGCGGCTACGTGGAAGTCAATGGCCAGGTGTGGCAGGACGACGCGCGCCAGCGGTTCGTGCCGACCCACCAGCGCGCACTGGGCTACGTGTTCCAGGAAGCCAGCCTGTTTCCCCATCTGAGCGTGCGCGGCAATCTGGAGTATGCCCGCAAGCGCGCAGGGGTGTCGGATCGCGCGGCCGCCAGCGGCCAGCGCATGGAGCACGCGGTCGCCTTGCTGGGCATCGGCCATCTGCTGGAACGGCGCACCACGGGCCTGTCCGGCGGCGAACGCCAGCGCGTGGCCATCGCCCGCGCCCTGCTGACCGACCCGCGCCTGCTGCTGCTCGACGAGCCGCTGGCGTCGCTGGATGCGCGCCGCAAGGATGAAGTGCTGCCGTATCTGGAAAAGGTGCACGAGGAGCTGGCCATTCCCATGCTGTACGTGAGCCATTCGATCGAAGAGGTGGCGCGTCTGGCCGATCACGTGGTGGTGCTCGACGGCGGGCAGGTGCAAAGCAGCGGCCCGGCACCGGAAACGCTGGCGCGGCTGGACCTGTCGCTGGCCCAGTCGGACGACGCCGGGGTGCTGGTCGACGGCGTCGTCGACGGCTACGACGACGCCTACGCGCTGCTGCATCTGCGCACGGCGGGCGGCGTGCTGCACATCGCGCACCGGCAGTTGGCCAACGGCGCGCGCCTGCAACTGCGCATCCTGGCGCGCGACGTCAGCCTGGCCTTGTCGGCGCCGCGCGACAGCTCCATTCTCAATCAGCTGCAAGGGGTGGTGACGGGCACCTGGCCGGCCCCGGATGCAGCCAACGTCATCGTGCGCATCGACGCCGGCGGCACGGTGCTGCTGGCGCGGATTACGCGGCGTTCGCGCGACCTGCTGGGCATCGTGCCGGGCAAGCAGGTGTGGGCGCAGGTCAAGGCGACGGCACTGCTGTCGCTGCATTGAAAGGCGCGCCATGACCGCACAGATCGCAGCACGGATCGACTTCAAACTGCGCATCAAGCTGGGCGACGAAATCGCCATGGGGCCGGGCAAGGCCGACCTGCTCGACGCCATCGCCCGTACCGGCTCGATCAGCGCGGCGGCGCGCAGCATGAAGATGTCGTATCGCCGCGCATGGCTGCTGGTCGAGGTCATGAACCGGAATTTCCGCGCGCCGCTGGTGCGCAGCGCCGCGGGCGGCCAGCATGGCGGCGGCGCCAGCGTGACCGAGGCCGGCCTGCAGCTGCTGGCTCAGTATCGCGCCATGGAGGCGGCGGCGCTGGCCGCGGCCCAGCCCCATCTGGACGGCATCGCCAGCGCGCTGGCGCCTGCGGCGAACGAGTAGGGCGCGCACCCGAATCGGCCTGGCAGGCTACACTGCGCTTTTATGAATCTGCACGAGTGAACGAACTAATGAAAAAGCATCTGATTGGTATGGCGGCCTTCTCCCTTGTGCTGGCAAGCGCAGCATCGGTCCAGGACGTGGCGGCCCAGGAAGTGGTCAGGATCGCCCACGTGGCCGCGCTGACCGGGCCGGTGGCCTATTTTGGTAAAGACACCGAGAACGGCGCGCGCCTGGCCATCGAGGCGCTCAACGCGCGCGGTGTCCAGGTCGCAGGCAAGAAAGTGCGCTTCGAGCTGGTGCCGGAAGACGACGCCGGCGAGCCGCGCCAGGCCACCACCGTGGCCCAAAAGCTGGTCGACGCCAGGGTCAACGGGGTGGTCGGGCACCAGACCTCGGGCACCAGCATTCCGGCCTCGAAGATCTACAACACCGCCGGCATTCCGCAGATTTCGCACTCCAGCACCAGTCCGAAGTACACCCAGCAGGGCTTCAACACGGCGTTCCGGGTCGTCGCCAACGACACCCAGCTGGGGCGCGCACTGGGGCGCTACGCCATGACCGGCTTAAAGGCGGCGCGCGTGGCCGTGATCGACGACCGCACCGCCTATGGTCAGGGTCTGGCCACCGAGTTCGCCAAGGGCTTGCAGCAGCAGGGCGGCAAGGTGGTGGCGCGCGAGTTCACCAACGACAAGGCGACCGACTTCAACGCCATCCTCACCAAGATCAAGGCCACCAAGCCCGACCTCATTTTCTACGGCGGCATGAGCGCCGTGGCGGGGCCCATGCTGCGCCAGATGAAGCAGCTCGGCATGGCCACCAGCATGATGGGCGGCGACGGCATCTGCTCGGACGAAATCGGCAAGCTGTCAGGCGGGGCCATGGCCGACGGCCAGGTGGTGTGCGCCGAAGCGGGCGGGGTCGAAGGCAACGCCAAGGCCGGCATGGATGCATTCCGCGCGGCGTACAAGAAGCGCTTCGGCATCGACGTGCAGATCAATGCGCCGTACGCCTACGATGCGGTAATGGTGTTTGCCGACGCGATGACGCGCGCCGGATCGACCGCGCCGGCCAAATTCCTGCCGGCGCTGGCCGCCACGCGCTACAAGGGCGTGACAGGCACCGTCGCCTTCGACAAGTTCGGCGATGTGCTGGACGGGACGATCACGCTCTACACCTTCAAGGCCGGCCGCCGCACGCTGCTGGCGGTGACCAAATAGGCTGGTGACGCAAAAACCTGGCCACGGAACCAGAGGGCGGCGCAAGAAAAGGGGACCAGCCGAGGCAGCCGCGCGTACCACCGCCTTCGATCCTTCATTCCAGCGAAGGCGGGCGCGCAGAAATTAAATTGAATTCTAGTAACGCGCCAACCCCACATGCCGTAACATCCTGATATCCCGCAACCAGCCCCAAACTGCCCTGGACGTCTGATCATGCACCATGATGCTGGTTCCGCCATTGCCAACAGCGCTGTATCCGACCGGCTTTTCCCAGGCAATGGCCCGAGCGCCAGGCGCTGCCGCGAACTGGACTGGTCGGCCACACCCCTGGGTGCTGCCAGCGCGTGGCCGGCCAACCTGGGCGCCGTGGCTGCTCTGGTGGTCGCCTCGCCATTGCCCATGATGCTGCTGTGGGGGCCGGAACTGGTGCAGATTTACAACGATAGCTATGCCGCCCTGATGGGGGACAGCTTTCCCGATGGAATTGGCAAACCCACGCGCCAGTGCTGGCCGCAGATGTGGAAGCGCAATGCGCCGTTTTACGACGGCGTCATCAGCCGGGGCAAATCGTTCACCCTGGAGTCGCAGCGTTTCATTGTCCGCCGGGGCGTACACAGCGAGGAAATCTGCATCAACCTGGCGTTTTCGCCCGCCTTCGATGCCGGTGGCGCGGCCGCTGGCGTGATGGTCATACTGACGTCGACCGAAACGGGCGCGGCCCCGTTGCCCGGCGAAGCCGCAGCCAGCAACGAAGAACGGCTGCGCACCGCCCTGGACGGCGCCGATCTGGGCACCTGGGACCTGGACCTCGTCGCCGATACCGCCACACGCTCGCTGCGCCACGACCAGATCTTCGGCTATCCGGAGCATCAGCAGCAGTGGGGCATGGAAGTGGCCACCCGCCACGTGCTGGCCGAGGACCGGCCGGTGTTCCGGCAGGCGTTTGCCCGCGCCATTGCCAGCGGGGTCATGTCGTGCGAGGTGCGCGTGCGCTGGCCCGACGGCAGCATTCACTGGATCGCGCCGCTGGGGCGCATGTATTTCGACAGCGCCGGGCAGCCCGTGCGCATGGCCGGGGTGGTGGCCGACGTCACCGAACGCAATCGCAGCACCACGCTGCGCCAGAGCGAGGAGCGCTTTCGCCTGATGGCCGACGTGGTGCCGCAGATCGTCTGGGTCACCGATGCCGACGGCGGCGTCGAGTTCTTCAACCAGCAATGGCGCAACTACACCGGCTTCGCCTATGACCCCGAGACGGCGGCGGCGGTGGCCGCGGCGGCCGTGCACCCCGACGATGTGGCCGTCACGATGGAGCACTTCAATCGGGCGCGCGCGTGCGGCACCACGTTTCTGGTGGAGCATCGCATCCGCGCCGCGGCAGGCCACTACCGCTGGTTCCTGGTGCGCGCCGAGCCTTACCGCGACCCGGCGACCGGCCAAATCAGCCGCTGGTTCGGCGCGTCGGTCGACATCCACGACCGCAAACTGATCGAGGATCACCTGCGCCAGCTGACGCGGCGCCAGACGTTTCAGATCGCGCTGGCCGATCACATCCGTCCGCTGGCCGAGCCCCAGCAGGTCACCGCCGCGGCCTGCGAGCTGCTGGGGCGCCACCTGGAAGCGCAGCGGGTGATTTTTTGCGAAGTCGACGACGCCGGCGAGCGCGTCGTGCTGCAGCCGGGATGGACCGAGAGCACGCTGATCGTCATGGACGGCATGCAGCTGACCATGGACGATTTCGGTCCGCTGATCGCCGACGAGCTGCGCGCGGGGCGAGCGGTGGCGATCGACGACGTCGCCACCGATGCCCGCGCCGCGCCCTATGTGGCGGCCTACCGCAGCCGCGACATCGCCGCGATGCTGGCCATTGCGCTGATGAAGCAGGGACGGCTGCGTGCCGTGCTGAGCATTCATTGCGCGCGCGCGCGGCACTGGAGCAGCAACGATATCGCGCTGGCCGAAGACATGGTCGACCGCACCTGGTCGGCGGTCGAGAGCGTGCGCGCCCAGACCAAGCTGCGCATTGAACGCGACCGCAGCCAGTCGGTATTCGACGGCATGAACGAGGGCGTCAGTCTGATCTGCTCCGACTGGACGGTGCGTGAAATGAATGCGGAAGGGTTGCGCATAGCCCAGCGCACCCGCGCGCAAGTCATCGGCAAGAACCATTGGGCGATCTGGCCGGAGACTGCCGGCGGTGTGCTGCAACCGATGTACACCAGGGTGATGGCGACCAGGATGCCGGACACGCTCGAATATTGTCAGACCTTCGGCAATGGTCACTCGGCATGGATCGAAGTGCGCGCCTTCCCCGCCGGTAGCGACGAGCTGGCGGTGTTCTTCCGCGATATCAGCCGGCGCAAAGGCATCGAGAAAAAGCTGCAGGACGCGGACCGCCGCAAGGATGAATTCCTGGCGATGCTGGCGCATGAACTGCGCAATCCGCTGGCGCCCATCGGCGCCGCAGCCCAGTTGCTGCAGGTCGCCACGCTCGACGAGGCGCGGGTGCGCCATACCAGCCAGATCATCGGCCGTCAGGTCGAGCACATGACGCACCTGATCAACGACCTGCTCGATGTGTCGCGCGTAACGCGCGGCCTGGTCGAACTGGAACGCGCGCCGCTGGATATGCGCGCCATTGTCGTCGACGCGGTCGAGCAGGTCACCCCACTCATGCAAGCCCGACGCCACCAGCTGGTGCTGCATCTGCCGCCCGACATGGCGCTTGTCCTGGGCGACAAGAAGCGCCTGGTGCAGGTACTGGCCAACATCCTGAACAATGCGGCCAAGTACACCCATGAGGGCGGCCATATTTCACTGAGCGCCGAGGTGCGCGATGCGCACATCGTGATCGAGGTGGCCGATAACGGCATCGGCATGCTGCCCGACCTGGCATTGCACGCCTTTGAACTGTTCGCGCAGGCCGAGCGTACCTCGGACCGCTCGGCCGGAGGGCTGGGGCTGGGCCTGGCGCTGGTCAAAAATCTGGTCGAGCTGCATGGTGGCACCGTGGCCTGCGACAGCGCCGGCATCGGCAAGGGCAGCCGCTTTTCAATCTGTCTGCCACGCATCGCGGTGCAGGCGCAGCAATCCTTGCCCGACAGCGTACAGCGCGCCGCGCCGCACGCCCATGCGCAGCCGTTGCGCTTGATGGTGGTGGACGACAACGTCGACGCCGCGGCGATGCTCGCCATGCTGCTGGAAGCGTCGGGTCATCAGGTCATGGTCGAACATGATTCGCGGCGCGCGTTGCAGCGTTCGCGCGGCGACCCGCCCGACGTGTTTTTGCTCGATATCGGCTTGCCCGACATGGATGGCAACCAGCTGGCGCGGCGCCTGCGCGCCCAGCCGGAGACGGCCGGTGCGCTGCTCATCGCCGTCACCGGGTACGGGCAGGAAGTGGACCGGCAGCGCACCCTGGCGGCCGGATTCGACCACCACCTGATCAAGCCGGTCGACATCGTGGCGCTGGCCGGGATCCTTGCCGGCGTGGCTACCGGCCGGCCGTCCGGCGCGCACTGAAAGTCTGCTCATTGGGCCGGTGCGACCGCATTTGCGCCGCACATGGTCGCAGCCATGTAAAATCGCGCGTTTTAGCAAGCCGTCAGCAGGTAATCAATGAAAACTCCACCACGACTGCTTCCTCTCGTCGAAGAAGGCTTGATCGACGAGGTGATGCGCCAGCTCATGAGCGGCAAGGAAGCGACCGTCTACGTGGTGCGCTGCGGCGACGACATCCGTTGCGCCAAGGTGTACAAGGAAGCCAACCAGCGCAGCTTTCATCAGGCAGTGGCGTATCAGGAAGGCCGGCGCGTCAAGAACAGCCGCCAGGCGCGCGCCATGGAAAAGGGCACGCGCTACGGGCGCAAGATGGCCGAGGAAGTCTGGCAAAACGCCGAAGTCGATGCCTTGTACCGGCTGGCCGCGGCCGGGGTGCGCGTGCCCACGCCGTTCGTCTGCTTCGAGGGCGTGCTGCTGATGGAACTGGTCACGGGGGCCGACGGCAACGCGGCGCCGCGCCTGAACGACGTGGCGATGGACCAGGCGCAGGCGCTGGCCATGCACGCGTCGCTGCTGCGCCAGGTGGTGCTGATGCTGTGCGCGGGCGTCATCCACGGCGACCTGTCCGAATACAACATTCTGGTCGACGCCGAGGGGCCGGTCATCATCGACCTGCCGCAGGCGATCGACGCGGCCGGCAGCAGCGTGGCCGCGTCGATGCTGGAGCGCGACGTGCGCAACCTGGCCGATTTCTTCAGCACCGCCGCGCCCGAACTGGCGGCCAGCCAGTACGGCAAGGAAATCTGGGCGCTGTACGAAGCCGGCCTGCTGACGCCGGACACGCCGCTGACCGGCATCGTGGCCGCGCCCGAGGGCGTAGCCGACGTGGGCGCGGTGATCCACGAGATCGCGCTGGCGCGCGAGGAAGAAGACGAGCGCCAGCGGCGCATGGCCGAAGCGCAGGGGTAGCCAGCGGCGTTGCATCGGCTCGGCGGTTGTCTGCTGGCGGCAGCGGCTGAGACCACAGAATGGCGTCGCGCCTGCCGCAGCGGAGTGGCTGCCGTTTTCGGCTAAGATGTGCGGCATTCACCTTACGCCATACGCTCCCATGAATCATCGTCCCTTTCTGCATCTCACCACGCGGCATCCTTCGGCCATTCTGCTGCTGGTCCAGTTGATGGGCATGCTGCTCTATCCGTTCCTGGAGGGCACGCAGGCCGGGCTGGTGGTGTTCAACGCGTTTGGCGTGACCGTGCTGACGCTCACGACCCGCATGGTGCGGCGCACGCCGGGGCTGACCTGGATCAGCGGCAGCCTGGCCACCGTCATCATCGTGCTGCTGGTGCTGCAAACGTTCTTCTCGATGCCCCACCTGCTGCCATGGAGCTCGGGACTGGAAGCGGTCTTCTATTTTTATGCGGCCGCCAGCCTGATTGCCTACATGCTGGAAGACACGCGCGCCACCACCGACGAACTGTTTGCCGCGGGCGCCACGTTCACGCTGATCGCCTGGGGCTTCACCCACCTGTTCCTGCTGATCCAGGTGCTCCAGCCGGGCACTTACGCAGCGGCCGTCAACGCCGACGAATTGCGGACCTGGACCGAACTGAATTACCTCAGCTTCGCGCTGCTGTCGAGCACCGGCATCGGCGACGTCATTCCGCTGACCCCGCACGCGCGCGCGGTCGCCAGCGTCGAAATGTTCGTCGGTCTGATGTACCTGGCCGGTGTGGTGGCGCGGCTGATCAGCCTGACCATGCAATCGCACGACGACGACACGCCGAAGCAGTAAGTCATCGTGCACGCAGGCCCGGCTGTCAGGGTCGGGCGCTCGGGGTTGACTTACTGTTTGCCGACCGCCATCTCAAACGGCACCGCCGGTAAGTCATCGGCGTTGTACAGGTTGACGTAAGGCGCGTCGGCCCATGCATAGCGCACATGCGTCACGCCTGGCTGATTGGCACCGGTCAGCCGGATCTTGCCGCCTTGCGCGAGCGCCGGCACGTACCGGCATGCCTTGGCCGTGCAGGCCTCGAAGCCGATGGCCTGCGCCGCGCTGTAGGTGCGCAGTCCCGCCCCGGCATGCCTGAAGCTGACCAGCAGGTCGCGTCCCGAGCGGATCACCCCGGTGCTTTCGGGCGAACCGGTCAGGCCCGCCTGGCCATACGCCACCGCGCGCGCGGCGCGCGCCATGCGTTCGCCCACCACCGCTTTCTGGCTGGGGTGGATGTCGAAGCGGTCGCCCACGTCGACGGTCACGATCAGTGCGGCGTGCTGGTCCTGTTTGACCGCGTCGGCCTGCGCCTGGCGCAGCTGCGCCCAACCCGAATCGCCTGGTGCGACGGGTACTTTGCCGTAGGCCGACAACTGCGCCACCAGGAACGGCAGCTCGGGCTGGCCGAAGGTCTTGCGCCAGTCGGCCATCAGCAGCGGCAGCAGGGTGGCGTATTCCTTGGGCGCGCCGGTATTCGATTCGCCCTGATACCACGTGGCCAGCTTGAACTTGTAGCCGGCCAGCGGCGCGAGCATGGCGTTGTGCAGCGTCGACAGGCTGGTGGGCACTTCCCACGGCGCCGACGGGATCGACAAGCCTTTGGCGGCCATGCCGCGCTGGTATTTCCATGGGCCCGACAAAGCCAGCGGCTGGCCTTCTTTCATGACGATTTTCAGGTTGTCGGCCGATCCGGCCAGCCCGCCGCCGTTGGCGCCGCCCATCATGCGCATGGCGATGACGTTGCGGCCCGCCTTGAACACACCCGGCGGCACCGCATAGTCGCGCCACATCCAGGCCGTGCTGCCGCCGCCCACGCGCACGCCGTTGACCCAAGTGCTGTCGTTGTTGTCCACCGGTCCCAGTTGCAGCGCGTTGGCGTTGGCGGCCTGCGCTTCGGTCAGGGTGACGCTGGTGCGCAGCCAGACAGCGCCGTCGAAGTTGGCCAGCTCCGCGATGCCTGCCTGCTTCCATGGGCCGACACGGGGCAGGGCCGGCCAGGCGCTGTCGTCGAAATCGGCCGTCATGAACGCGGCCTGCGCCTTGCTGGCCGGGTCGTTGGCATCCCACCATGCCTGATGGCGGCGCGCTTCGTCGGCCATGGCCTGTTTGGGATCGGTCGCCATCAGCGCGAGCGCGGCCAGGCCCTTGTCGTAGGGGGCCACGGTGGCCAGCGACGCCGGGCTGATCCAGCCCTGGATGGTAGTGCCGCCCCAGTTCGAGCTCACCAGCCCCATGGGCACTTTGTAGTCCTGCTGCAGCGTGCGCGCCATGTGGTAGCACACCGCCGACGCTTCGCCGGTGGTGTCGGGACCGGCCACTTTCCATGTGGCTGGCTTGTTGAGACTCGCCTGCGGCGCCGCCGCGCTCACGTTCGGGATGTTCACGAAGCGGATGTTGTTCTCCGACCTGAACGGGTCCCACGCGCCCGTAGCCAGCCGGGCCGGATAGGCCATGTTGGACTGGCCGCCGCACAGGAACACGTCGCCTACCATGATGTCCTTGAGCGCGCTGGTTCCCGCGCTGGTACGCGCCGACAGCGTGTACGGCCCGCCCGCGGGCATGGCCGGTAAGGTAAGGCGCCACGTGCCGCTGGCGTCGGCGGCGCCTTGCAGCGTCGCCTGGCCAAGGCTGACCGTCACGCCGGCCGATGGCGCGGCCTTGCCCCAGATGGTGATCGGCTGATCGCGCTGCAGCACGGCGTGGTCGGTGAACAAGCTGCCGAACACAGGCTCGGCGGCCTGCGCCTGCGCCTGGGCCGCAAGGGCGAATGCGGCGGCGATCAGGCAGCGGATGGAAGGGGTGTTCCCGCGGTTGAAAAGAGGGGTCAAGGTGTCGTCTCCTGTTGTAGTTGACGCTATTTTTACACAACTTGCCAGGGTTGCTGAAATCGTTTTCTTCGTGCGCAGGCGCGCGCCTTTGCTAAGCATGCGGTACTGGAAAGCCGGTTCGGCATGGATACGCGCTCGCGCGCCCTTGCTTTCGCAAAAAGGCACCGATAGACTGGCCGCCTTGGTCTGTCCCATGCATTTATCTCCTCCGTCGAAAGCCCGTCATGCAAGCATCCCCCGTCACCGTCACCGTCTCCGACCAGAGCCTGACCCGCGCCGAAGTGGCCGGCCTGCTCGCTGGCGCCAGCGGGGTGCTCAAATTCGAACGCTGCGACTTCAACGGCGCCGACCTGTCGCGCCTGTCGCTGGGCGATGCGCAGTTCCGCAACTGCTCGCTGATCGACACCTCGTTCTACGGTGCGACCCTGGCGCGCACCACGTGGCATCGCTGCCGCGGCGGCCAGGCCGATTTCCAGGTGGCCGACATGGTCGACGCGCGCTTCGAAGCCTGCGACTTCAACAACAGCGTGTGGCGCCGCACCAAGCTGGCCTCGGCCCATTTCACCGAATGCAAGCTGACCGGCGCCACCTTCGACGACGTCGGCCAGCTGGGCCTGACGTTCGAACACTCGCGCATGGTGGGCGCCGACCTGCGCCGCCTGTCGTTCAAAAAAGCGCGGCTGGTCGGGCTGGATTTTCAGGATGCCGACTTATCGGGCTGCGACTTCCGTGAAGCGGTCTTCGAAGACAGCTCGATCCGCAACGCGCACCTGAAAGACACGCGCTTCGACGGGGCCGACCTGCGCGGCGCCGACATCGCCGGCGTCAAGCTGAGTAACGCCAGCATGTTTAAGGGCGCGATCATCTCCAGCCGCCAGGCGGCCGAGCTGGTGCTCGAACTGGGGCTGGTGGTGGCGTAGCCGGGTGCCTCGGCTACGCGCCCCCCGCCACACGGCATGGCTGCGCCAACCGGCTACAGGGGCGCCGCCTGGCCCACGGCGCGCACCGCGTAGCCATTCCGGCCGGCGTTCTTGGCCGCATAAAGGGCCTGGTCGGACGCTTCCATCAGCGCCGCCACGCTGGCGCCGCCATCGGCGCTGACGGCGATGCCGATACTGGTCGTGACGGTGAGCGTCAATTCGCCCAGCTCGAACGGCGGCGCTACACTGCCCATGATCTTCTGCGCCAGCAGGGTCACCTCGGCGTCGTTCCCCAGCTGTTCGAACACCACCACGAATTCGTCGCCGGCCAGCCTGGCCACCGTATCGGTCTCGCGCACGGCCAGTTGCAGGCGGCGCGCAAATTCGATCAGCACCAGGTCGCCGACGCCGTGGCCGTGCGTGTCGTTGATCCGCTTGAAACGGTCGATATCCAGGTAGGCCAGCGCCAGCTGCCGGCCGGTGCGGCGCGCCCGCGCCAGCGCGGTGGAAAAGACCTCCTCGAACATGCGCCGGTTGTAGATGCCGGTCAGCGGGTCGGTGCGCGTGAGCGCCGTCAGCGTGTGCTCGGCGTCGCGGCGCTGCTGCGACAGCAGATAGAAGGCGCGGCTCAGTTCACCGAATTCATCGCGCCGCGCCACGTCGAACACCTCGATGTCGGAACTGCCGTCCGACACCCGCGCCACATGCCGGCGCAAGGCGCCCAGCGGACGCAGCAGGCGCAGAATGGCCAGCCAGCCGATGGCGCCCGCGGCCAGGGCCACCAGCGCCGAGCCGATCAGGGCATGGCGGCGCATGTCGATCAGGGGCGCGAACGCTTCGTCGACCGGATAGACGGCGCCGACGATCCACTCCACGTGGCGCAGCTGCTTGTACGCCAGCAGGGCAGGCACGCCGGCCTTGGAACGGCCTTCGACCCAGCCCTCGAAGCCGTCCAGCGCGGCCAGCGTCGACGGCACCTTGGCGCCCGCTTCGGTACGCACATTGAGCAGCAGGCGCGACTTGTCGGGATGGTGGATCAAGGTGCCCTGGCGCGTCAGCGTGAACAGGTAGCCGCTGGCGCCCAGCTTGAGCGCGTCGAGCTGGCCGAAAAACTGCGGCCGGGTCAAGTCGAGCGCGCCGCCGATGATGTACAGCAGCTTGCCGCTGGCATCGAACACCGGCTCGGTGATCAGCACCACCGGTTTGTTCGACAAGGTGCTGCGGAACGGGGCGGAAATGAGCCCCTCGCGGTTGTTGATGGTGTCGTTGAAATAGGCGCGCTTGCTGAAGTTGGCCGAGCCGATCTGGCGCCGGTCCCGCAGGTTGACGATCAGGTCGCCCCTGGCATCGAAGGCCACCACATTGAAAAACTGTTCACGCAGGCTGGGATACCCCTCCAGGAAGGTTTGCAAGGCCATCGGCGCGACATAGTCGCCTTGCGCCGCCTGCTCGCCGATCACCTTGAGCACGGCCTGCTTGCCTTGCAGATCCTGGTCGATGTACGCCGCCGCGCTCGAGAGCATGGCGAATTGCTGGTCGCCCACCACCGCGCGCATCTGGCGCGCGGCCAGCTGCAGCGAGACCAAGGTGACCAGCGCTGCCGCCAGCACGACCAGGAGCACCACGACGAGGGTGATGCGCCACTTGAGCGTGCGGAATCTGGCGAAGGTGGTCAGCATGGTGTGTCGGCGAGCAAGGTAAAAAACGGTGTATTGCAGCAACAGTATGCAGGAAGCGTCGAGATAGAGACAATCACTAACTTCACATTAGCGCACTGCTTGCATCACTTTCGCCCGCCCGCGCGACAGTTTGCGCGCAAAAACTAGCTGGCAATCCAGTCTCGCTTGCCCAGCCTGGCGAATTCGCGCTGGTGCCAGGTCGGGTAGACCGGTTGCACCTCGCTGGCCGCGTCCAGGGCGGCGACCTGCTCGGCGCTCAATGCCCAGCCGATCGCGCCGATGTTTTCCACCAGCTGCGCTTCGTCGCGCGCGCCGATGATCACGCTCGACACGGTGGGACGCCGCAGCAGCCAGTTCAGCGCCACCTGCGGGATGGTCTTGCCGGTCTGTTCGGCGACCACGTCGAGCGCGTCGACGATGCGGAACAGGCGCTCATCGTCGTAATGGGGGCCGGTGCCGGCGATGTCGTGTGCGCGCGTGCCGGGCCGCGCCGGCTGGCCGCGGCGGATCTTGCCGGTCAGCTTGCCCCAGCCGAGCGGGCTCCACACCACCGCGCCCACGCCCTGGTCGACGGCCAGCGGCATCAGGTCCCACTCGTAGTCGCGGTTGAGCAGCGAGTAATACACCTGGTGCGCCACGTAGCGCTGGTAGCGGTGGCTGTCGGACACGGCCAGCGCCTTCATCAGATGCCAGCCCGAAAAGTTGGAGCAGCCGATGTAGCGCACCTTGCCCGACGCGACCAACTGCTCCAGCGTGTGCAGGGTTTCCTCGACCGGGGTGTTGTTGTCCTGGCCGTGCAGCTGCAGCAGGTCGATGTAGTCGGTGCCCAGGCGCTTCAGGGCCAGCTCGACGGCGCGGGTCAGGTGGTGGCGCGACGAGCCGAAGTCGTTGGGGCCGGCGCTGGTGGGGAAGGTGGCCTTGGTGGATACGATCACCTGGCTGCGCTTGCCCTTGATGGCAGAACCGAGCAGGTTCTCCGCCATGCCGTCCGAGTAGATGTCGGCGCTGTCGAACATGTTGACGCCATGCTCGAGGCAAACGTCGATCAGGCGCGCCGCGCCGCTGGCGTCGGTGCTGCCCCAGGCGGCGAAAAAGTCATTGCCGCCGCCGAAGGTGGCGGTGCCGAAGCTCAGTGCCGGCACGTGCAGGCCGGATTTGCCCAGTCGTCGGTGTTCCATGCGTGCTCCTTGGTGGTTGATGGTCGAGTTACTGTGCTGCGCAATTACTGTGCCGAAGGCGCTGGCGTACCCGGCGCCGCGGCGCGCTTGACGACGACGCCGTCCTTGATCACCACCTGCACGTTTTCCAGCAGGCGGATGTTGGTGGTCGGGTCGCCCGCCACGGCGATCATGTCGGCGTAGCGCCCCGTTTCGATGATGCCGACATCCTTGCTGGCCAGCGCATCGGCCGCGTTGACGGTGGCCGCCTGGATCGCCTGCACCGGCGTCATGCCGTATTTGACCATGGTGGCCAATTGCATGGCGTTCTGTCCGTGCGGGTAGATGCCGGCGTCGGTGCCGAACACCATCTTGACGCCGGCGGCATGGGCGCGCTTGAAGTTCTGGCGCTGTATTTCGCCGATCTCGCGGTCCTTGCGCAGGTTATCTTCCAGTACGCCGTTCTTCTTGCCTTCGGCGGCCGTGTAGTCGGTGTTGTAGATGTCCATCGACAGCCACGCGCCGTGCTTCTTGGCCAGCGCGATGCCTTCGTCGTCGATCAGGCTGGCGTGCTCGATGGTATTGACGCCGGCGCGGATGGCGTCCTTGATGCCGGCCGCGCCATGCGCGTGGGCGGCGACCTGCATGCCCCACTGGCGCGCCTCCTCCACGGCCGCGCGCATTTCGGACAGCGACATCTGCTGCTGGCCCGGCTCGGTATTGCGCGAAAAGACCCCGCCCGTGGCGCAGATCTTGATCACCTTGGCGCCGTGCTTGCGCACGGCGCGCACGCTTTTGCGTACCGCGTCGGGGCCGTCGGCGTTGTACGGATTTTCTTCCTTCATCGAGGGCGGAAAATAGGTCGAGTCGCAGTGGCCGCCGGTGGCGCCGAACGAGTAGGCGGCCGCGATCACGCGCGGGCCGGGCGCCTTGCCGGCGTCGACCGCCTGGGCCAGGCCCACGTCGTTCCAGTCGGCCGAACCGAGATTGCGCACGGTGGTGAAACCCGCGTCGAGCGTGCGCTGGGCATGCACCACGCTGAGCACCGACCAGAAACGGTCGCCGTATTCCAGGCCCGTGTAGCCGCCGTAGGTAGGGTCGGCATCGAGGTGCACGTGCATGTCGATCAGGCCGGGCAACAAGGTCATGCCGGGCAGCGAAATCGTGGTGGCGCCGGCGCTGGCAGCGTAGCTGTCGGTGCCGTGCTTGACGCCCACCACGCGGCCGTCGCGCACCAGGATCTTGGGGTTGGCCACCAGTTTGCCGGTACGTACATCGAGCAGGCGGTCGGCCGAGATGATCACATCGGCCGCAACAGCGTGACTGGCTAAGCCGGCGGCCAACGTCAATACGGCCAGGCGCAGCCTGGTGCAACGAGAGGTCATCAAAGCAGCTTCCTTAAAAAAAAATTATTGCAAAGTGTACCGTGCCGGACTCATCCACGTGTAGCCTTGCCTATGAAAAAATTGCAACCATTGAAAGGTTTCGTGTGTTTGAATTCATCGCCAATCTGATTGCCGACAGCGGCTACCTGGGCATCTTCGCGCTGATGGCGCTGGAAAACCTGTTTCCGCCTCTACCGTCCGAACTGATCATGCCGTTCGCCGGCTTTAGCGTGGGGCGGGGCGAATTGGGCGCGTTCGGCGTGGTCGTCGCCGGCACGGCCGGCTCGGTGGCCGGGGCCATGCCGTGGTACTACGCCGGCAAGCTGCTGGGACAGGAGCGCCTGCACGGCCTGGCCGAACGCCACGGGCGCTGGCTGACCGTGTCGGCCGCCGAGCTGGATAAAGCGCTGGACGCGTTCGAGCGGCACGGCACCATCGCGCTGCTGTTCGGCCGCCTGGTGCCGGGGATCCGCACGCTCATTTCGGTGCCGGCCGGCGTGGTCGACATTCCGCTGGGGCGCTTTCTGGCGTATTCGACGGCCGGCTCGCTGGTCTGGGTATGCGCGCTGACGGGGGCGGGCTATCTGCTGGAAGATAAATACGAGCAGGTCGCCACGTATCTGGACCCGGTGGCCAAGACCATGGTCGGCTTGCTGGTGGCGACCTATCTGTACCGGCTGGTCACGTTCAAGCGCGCCAGCTGATTCAGGCGGCGCCCTGGTAGATCAGCTGTACGCCCGTGGCGAATAAACACAGCTGCGTGATGCGGTAGAACCAGACCGTGTTGATGCGGTTCTGCAGCCACAACCCCAGCCAGACGCCCAGCGGCACCAGCGGGGCCAGCACCAGCGAGGTGGCCAGATTCGTGGCCGAGAACTGGCCGAGCCAGGCGTACGGCACCAGTTTCAGCGCGTTGACGAAAGCGAAGAACACGCTGATGGTGGCCACGTAGCGCACCTTGTCGAGCTGTTGCGGCAGCAGGTAGACCATGACCGGCGGGCCGCCCGCGTGCGCCACAAAACTGGTCCAGCCGGATAGGGCGGACCAGAAGCTGCCTTTGACCGCCGAGATGCCGGTGGCGCTCTGGCGCGCGCCCAGCCCGAACCACGCGTTGAGCGTAAAGGCGACGGCGATGGCGCCGATCAGGATGCGGATGGTGTCTTCCGACAGCATGCCGAAGCTGAGCGTACCGATGGCGATACCGAGCAGGGCGCCGGGCAGCATGATCTTCAGGTTGGCGCTGTCCCACTTGCCCAGGTAGGCGCGCACGCCCACCACATCCATAAAGCACAGCACCGGCAGCAGGATCGCTGCGGCGTGCACGGGAGAGATGGCCAGCGCCATCAGCGGCACGCCCACGCCGGCCAGCGCGCCGCCGAAGCCGCCCTTGGAGATGCCGGTCAGCAGAACGGCGGGTATCGCCACGGCGTAAAACAGCGGGTCGGTGATGATCATGCGGTGGTGGTTGCTTGGCTGCGGGAACGATAGGGTACGCGAGAATCGGCGACGCCGCTGAGCGGCCCGCCGCGCGGCACGCGTGCGCGGTATGATGGCCTGATTCCGGCACGGCGCTCGACCGTGATTGCTCACTTTATTTTTACTGCTGTTATGGACTCACATTCTCACCACTTATCCTTGGGGCGCGCCCCCATCCGCGCCGTCATTTTCGACAGTGACGGCACGCTGGTCGACAGCGAGACGCTCGGCTTCGAAGCGCTGCTGACGCTGGCGCGCGACTACGGCGTGGAAATGACCCGGGCCGAGGCGATGGCGCAGATGAAAGGCGAGAGCATGGCGTCGTGCATCCTGCAACTGGGCGAACGGGCGGCGCAGCCGTTTCCGCACGACTTCGAGGTGCGGGCGCGGGCCATCATGGCCGAGCTGTTCAGGCGCCATCTGCAGCCTATGCCGGGTGCGCGCGAGCTGCTGTCCGGGTTGCGTTTGCCGTTCGCCGTGGCCTCCAACGGACCACACGAAAAACTGGCGCTGGCGCTGAGCCTCACCGGATTGCTGCCGCTGGTGGGTGAGCACATCTACAGCGCCTTCGATGTGGGCTCGTGGAAGCCGGACCCCGGCCTGTTCCTGCACGCGGCACGCGCGCTCGGCGTGGCGCCCGAATACTGCGCGGTGGTCGAAGACAGCGAACCCGGCGTGCGCGCGGGGCTGGCGGCGGGTATGCAGGTGTTCGCCCTGTGTTCGGCCGAGAAGCTGCCGCCGGAGCTGGAGGCGCAGGTGACGCATATCGGCAGCCTGTACGATATGGCGGCGATGTTGGGAGTGGCGGCCGTGACAGGCAGTTGCGGGAGTTAACGCAGAAGCATAACAACGCAGGTGCATAACGCCGAAGCAAACCTCAAGCCAAGGCACAAGCCGAACCCGATGTCGTGCCAGCACTCTCCCACCACCTTAATATATATCGTCCCCGCGTTGGCCCGCCTGCGCGGGGACGACGGTTTTTGGGCCTGTGATTTGAAGGGCGGAAGGACGCGGTGCGGCGTGGCAATCTATTCAGGCGCGCGGCCCCGCCCCAGCCGGTCCGCCGCCGACTGCTTGCGCCCGGTGGCCGGTTCCAGCTTGCCGGCCCGGCCCAGACCGAACGCCGGCATGTTGACATACACGCTTTCGTGGCCGCCCGCGGCGATGGCGTAGGTTTCGTGCCAGATGCCGACCGCGCCGTCGGTGCCGACCGACTGATTGAATGCCTTCCACGCGGGCAGGTGGGCAGCCTGCTTGCTGGTCGCGTAGGCCATCAGCTGGTCCATCGAGCGCCAGTACTGGACCATGACGATGGTTTTTGAAAACCACATTTCCGCGTGCAGCAAGCCCAGTTCGGGCTGACGTTTCAGTTCGCTGATCATGCGCGGCATCGCCGAGGCGACCGGCCACCACCTGTGCACTTTCCAGGGCTGGTTAAAGCGCATGCCGATCAGGAAGACCACAAAGTCGCCGTCGATCGTGGGGGTCAGGCGTTCACGGTGAATCATGCTGCTCCTGTTGGAAAGGTGGATAGGCAGGTCGTCGGCGGGCCGCATCCATCAGGAATCCGGCGTGACAAAGCAGCGCTTCACCTGTTCGCGGATCTCGGCCCTGACCGCGCTGTCGCTCAGCCCCGATTGCCCCGCGGACGGCATCGAAATCTCGTCGGCCAGGCTGCCGGCGATCACCAGCCGCATGGATAGTTGCTCGCGCCCGGCGCAGCCCAGTCCCAGTTCCCTGGCGTGGCTTTCGAAAAAGCTGAAGGCGTGCAGGCGCAATTCCATTTCGCTGGCCAGCATGTCGGCATTCGAGCGCACCAGGATTTCGGCTTGCGCGCGCAGCAAGGCCTGCTCGCGGCGGGCGTCGATCAGGCAATCGGTGAACACGGCCACGATGGCGTCCAGGTCGCCGCCACGCTGCTGGCACGCGAGACATGCTGCGCCCACCCGCGCCTGTTCCTGCTGGCCTTCCCTCAGGAATGCCTCGCGGAAGATGTCCAGTTTGCTGGCGAAATGGTTGTAGAAGGTGCCCGGCGACAGGCCGGCACGCCGGGCGATCTTGTTGGTGTCGGTCGCGGAATAGGGCGTGACCTTGAATTCGGCCCGCGCCGCGTCGATCAGTCGATCGCGCGTATTGACGAGTTGAGCAACATTTTTTGGATCGTGGCGGAGGCGGGGCATGGCCGAAGCATAACGGTACAGGCCGGCTCTATCAAGTCTGGCGCTCATGCCGCCCCCCATGCCTAAGCATGCGGGTCGGCATGAGCGGGCAGCGATTGCCAGCGTCTGAGATTGCCAGCGTCGACTTACTGCGCGCCGGCCCGCGGCAAGCGCCAGTTCGGCCGCACGAAGTGGCATGTGTAACCCGATGGATTGCGCACCAGATAATCCTGATGCTCGGGCTCGGCCTGCCAGAACGGGCCGGCCGGCGCCAGTTCGGTGGCTACCTTGCCAGGCCAGATACCGCTGGCATCCACGTCGGCGATGGTTTCCAGCGCGACCGCTTTCTGGGTATCGTTGGTGGTGTAGATGGCCGAGCGGTAGCTGGCGCCCGTATCGTTGCCCTGACGATTAGGCGTGCTGGGGTCGTGAATCTGGAAAAAGAATTCCAGCAGCTTGCGGTAGCTGATCGTGTCCGGGTCGAACACGATTTCGATGGCCTCGGCATGGCTGCCGTGATTGCGGTAAGTGGCGTTCGGCACGTCGCCGCCCGAGTAACCTACGCGGGTGGAAATCACGCCCGGATAGCTGCGGATTAAGTCTTGCATACCCCAGAAGCATCCGCCGGCGAGGATCGCTGTTTCTTGTGTCATATGAGTTTCCTTGATCGTAGCTGTGTGGCCGCATGGTCGTCTGACCACTGCGGCAAGCCTGACAGTGTATCAATCTCGTGCCGGATGCGCTTTCTGCGGTGCACGAGCCCGTGGGCCAGGCTATTGCGCGTCGGGCTGCTGCGCCGGATGGGCCGCGTGAAATGCGGGCAAGGCGTTGCAGGCGCTGTCGATGGCCACGATGGTGGGGTAGGGCGCCAGGTCGACACGAAAGCGGCGCGCGTTAAACACTTGCGGCACCAGGCAGCAGTCGGCCAGCGTGGGCGCGTCGCCATGGCAAAACGGTCCGCCGATGCGGTCGCGTGCCAGCA